>NZ_OBEC01000002.1:0-455880 GCF_900215395.1 Pantoea sp. GL120224-02
ATCTTCCAGTCTGCTGATGAGCTCAAGTAAATGCTGTTGAAAGGGGCACAATATTTGAGGCCGTAGCACCTCTGATGCTGCAAGGGCTATCCGCAGCGCTGAGGCTTTTACGTTGGGCCAGGAGATCCACGCAGGGATGCGTGGATCAGTTCGGGGCCGACCAGGGATGGTCGATCCCCGAACGTTCCGTCGGCACGACGTGGAAGCCGAGGGCACCGCGCCAGCGGCGCGAGGACTGCCCGGCAGCAGCAGAGGTGCTACGGCCCGCACCGACACGCATTCAGCAGTTAAGCAGTTAAGCAGTTAAGCAGTTAAGCAGTTAAGCAGTTAAGCAGTTAAGCAGTTGGCATCGCTTATGAACACTCAGCAAACACCGTTCTTCATCACCTCAACCGCCCGGGCAATTTCCGGTGCCAGCCAGCGATCTTCCTGCCAGTTCGCCACCTCTGCCCGCAAACGGCGCAACGCCTGTTTCGTGCCTTCCGCCAACTCCGCCTCGCCATGGAAATCCAGCGCCTGCGCCGCCAGCAGGTACTCAATCGCCAGAATCTGCCACACATTCCCCACCAGCTTCAGCAGTTTCAACGCAGCTCCCGTACCCAAGCTAAGATGATCCTCCTGCAAACCCGAGGTCACGTAATTATCCAGCACCGCCGGTTGCGCCAGCTGACGGTTCTCCGCACACAACGACGCCGCCACGTACTGCGCAATCATCATGCCGGAATTCACGCCCGGCTGCGCCACCAGGAACGCCGGTAAACCGCTGACCAGTGGATTCACTAAACGATCCAGACGTCGCTCCGCAATGCTGCCAACCTCCGCCATGGCAATGGCCAACACATCAGCCGCCATCGCCACCGATTCACCGTGCGGGTTGGCCTGCGACACCACACGCCAGTTATCCACGGTGCCGAGTATCAACGGATTATCGGTACAGGCATTCAACTCGGTATTCACCTGTCGCGCCGCGTGATCAAACTGATCGCGGCTGGCACCGTGTACCTGTGGCATCGAACGCAAACTCAGTGCATCCTGGGTGCGCACACCCACGCTTTTAGCCAGCAGCGGGCTGTCGCTCAGCAACTGACGCAAACGCAGGCCACTCACTTGCATGCCAGGACTGGCTTTCAGCGCAATCACTTCGGCATCAAACGCCACTAACTGCCCGCGCAGCGCCTCAAAACTCATCGCGCCAGTCACGTCAGCCCAATCCAACAGCCGCGCCGCATCATCCAGCGCCAGACACGACAACCCGGTCATGCACGGCGTGCCGTTCACCAGGCTCAAACCCTCTTTCGCGCCAGGTCGATAAGGCGTTAATCCAGCCTGCGCCAGCGCTTGCTCTGCAGACACGATCTGTTGCTGATACTCAACATCGCCCACGCCAATTAGCGCGAGTCCGATGTGCGCCATATGGCTGAGATAGCCCACTGAACCTTGCGACGGCACCTGCGGCGTAATCTGATGATTCAGCAGCGCCAGCAAATGCTGCACCAGTGCCACGGAGACGCCCGATTTGCCATGGCTATAGTTCGCAATCGCCGCACACAGAATGGCACGCACCTGTTCACGCGCCAGTAATGGGCCCACGCCACAAGCGTGACTCAATAGCGTATTACGTGACAACTGGCTGAGCTGCTCTTCCGGCAAAGTGATATTGCACAGCGCCCCCAGACCGGTATTGATGCCATAAGCGATATGCCCGCTGGCCACAATCTGCTCGACAATCTCACGCCCCTGAGCAATACGCTGCCAGGCGCTGGCGCTTAACGTCAGTTCGGCATTGTGCCGTGCCACCTGCACCACATCCTGCCAGGAAAGCGTTTCATCGCCCCACACTGATGTCATGCTGGTTGCTCCGTGTGATGGCTCTGATGGCTGGAGATAAACTGCTTAAAGCGCTGCGAGCCTTGTGCGCCAAACATCTCTTCCGGCGTCCCCTGACAATCAATGGTCCCCTGATGCATAAACACCACCCGGTTGGAAACGTTACGCGCAAAGCCCATTTCGTGCGTCACCACCAACATGGTGCGCCCCTCTTCCGCCAGGCTGCGCATTACTTTCAATACTTCGCCCACCAGCTCGGGATCAAGTGCTGAGGTTGGCTCATCAAACAGCATCACTTCCGGGTCCATCGCCAGCGCGCGGGCAATCGCCACACGCTGCTGCTGGCCGCCGGAAAGCTGTGCCGGATAAAAATCTTTGCGATTCAACAGGCCAACGCGATCCAGCAACTGCTCCGCCTGGGCAATGCAGCTTTTCTTATCGCGCTTCAGAACATAGTGCGGCCCTTCAATCACGTTTTGCAGCACCGTCATATGCGACCACAGGTTAAAACTCTGGAACACCATGCCCAGACGCGAACGCAGGCGCTCAATCTGTTTGGGATTGGCCGCCAGCTGATGACCACGCGCATGGCGCTTCATCTCAATGGTTTCACCACCGACGCTCACCACGCCAGCATCCGGCGTTTCCAGCAGGTTGATACAGCGCAATAAGGTACTTTTACCCGAGCCGCTGGCGCCGAGAATTGAGATGACATCGCCTTGATGCGCCTGCAGCGAAATGCCTTTCAGTACTTCCATTGCGCCAAAGGATTTATGGATATCGGTGGCGCTTAAGGTTACGGGGGATGTGGATTGCATATCACTCTCCGGCAAGCGGTTTAACGGCGGGTAACGGCTTTTTTTCAACGCGATGCACCGGGGTTAAACGGCGTTCTAACAACGCGTAAAGCTGGACGATAATGAAGTTCAGGATCAGATAAATAGCGGCGGCGCAGATAAACACTTCCATGGTGCGATAGGTACGCTGAATGATCTGCTGCGCCACACCAGTGACATCCCACACAGTAACCAGACTGGCCAGCGCCGTGGACTTCACCAGCAGGATCGCTTCGGTGGAATACGCGGGCAATGCATAACGCAGCATGATGGGTGCGATGATGCGGCGCAGCAGCAGCCAGCGCGACATGCCGCAGGCCAGCCCGGCTTCGACCTGTCCGGGTGGCACCGCCAGTAGGGCACCACGCAGGATTTCAGCGGTATAAGCAGCGGTACACAGTGACAGCGCCAGCACGGCGCAGGTAAAGGGCTCGCGCAGGAATGGCCAGACAAAACTATGACGGATCACGCCAAACTGCCCCAATCCGTAATAGATCAGGAACAGCTGGATCAGTAGCGGTGAGCCGCGAAACACCAGAATGTAGCCGCGCGCAAAGCCGCTCAGCACCCGCCAGCGGCTCATGCGCAGTGACAGAATGCCGATAGCGAGAATGCCACCGCAGAGAAAGGCACTGATAAACAGGCCGAGCGTCACCGGCAGCGCGGCGCTCAGCTTGAGAAAGGTATCGGTCAGAAAGGCGAAGTCAATCATACTGCTGCTCCTTAATGCTGTGCCGCAGTGCGACTTTGCCACGCGCGTCCAAGGCGAGACTCTGCCCGACGGAACGCATGATTAGACAGCAGCGTCAGCACCAGATAGCAGCCACCGCCAATCAGATAGAAAGTGAAGTAATCGCGCGTGGATCCCGCCGCCACCTGGCTGGCGCGCATCAGCTCGACGATGCCGGTCACCGACACCAGCGCCGAATCTTTCAGGCTCATCTGCCAGACATTCGACATGCCCGGCAGCGCATAGCGCACAATCTGCGGCAGCAAAATGCGCTGGGCAATACGCCAGCGCGGCATGCCGATCGCTACCGCCGCTTCCACTTCACCTTTCGCCAGCGCCAGACGCGCCGCACGATACACCTCACCTTGATAGGATCCAGAGATGAGCCCGATTGCCAGTGCACCAATCAGGAACGGCGGCGCTTCGATAAAACCATCCGCGCCAAACATCTGTCCCACCAGGGTAATCAGGCCCGATCCGCCAAAATAGAACAGGTAGATCACCAGCAGTTCCGGGATGCCGCGAAACACCGTGGAATAGGCTTCACCCAACCAGCGAACCCAGCGCTGCGGCGACAGTTTCGCTGCCGCCACGCCGGAACCGACCACCGCGCCAATCATCAACGCCGCCAGCGACAGCAGCAGCGTGGTGAAGGCAGCCCCCAAAATCAGGCGGCCCCAGCCATCAGCACCAAAACTCAGCAGGCTCATCATCTTTCACCTCACTTACGGGGTTACGTCAGTTTTAAACCACTTCTCACTCAGCTTTTTCACGGTGCCATCGGCCAGCGCGGCCTTGATAGCCTCGTCGAGTTTGGCTTTCAGCTCGTTGTCAGCCATGCGCACGCCCATCGCCTCGCCCTCACCCCAAATCGGGCCACCCAACTGCGGGCCACTGAAGGTCAGGTTGCTGTTCTCTTTGCGCGCCAGCATCGATTGCGCGAAGGTCACATCGTCGAATACTGCATCAATACGCCCCGCCTGAAGATCGAGAATCGCATCTGCTGAGGAAGTGTATTCGCGCACGTCGGCGACATCTTTGAAGTACTTATCAATAAAGGGCGTGTAAACCGTGCCGGACGCGATACCAATCGTTTTGCCTTTTAACGCCGCTTTCAGTGGCGCAATCGCGGTGTTGATCTCTTTCTCATCGTCATGCAGCTTGATGATGTTGTGATCGGCCGGCATCAGCGGACTGTCTTTGGTGGTGATAAAGGTGGCGGGAGTCGACGCGTAAGGCACGGTGAAATTGACCACTTTTTTGCGGTCCGGCGTGATGACGATCGCATCCATGATCACGTCATATTTGCCAGCATTCAGTCCGGCGATCATGCCGTCCCAGTTTTGCACCACCAGCTTGCACTGGATGCCCATGCGCTTACACAAGTCTTCCATCAGTTCAGGTTCAAAGCCGCCTAACTTGCCGCCCGGCAGCGTCAGGTTCCAGGGTTCATAGCTGCCTTCGGTAGCGATGGTGATCGATTTCCACTCTTTGGCCTGTACAGCAACACCGCTGATCATCAGGCTGGCAAACAGGGTCGTGAGGCAAAAACGGCGAATCGGGGCACGGTGCGTCATGCGGCTTCTCCTGGTCATTAATCGAATTGGCTGTCTCTGTTAGCTGATACAGCGCAGATGACATTTCATGTATATACAAGTTAGCTTGCGGCAGATCATTGTCGGCATAAGCTTTTTGTGAGCCAGCCAGAATAAAAAGTGATAATTACCACGTGGTCTTTACTTGTACATACAACCTAGCAAGCAGTGTGCCAAATCGGCAGAGGCGGTGGAATCAGGGAATGGTCACGGCACGGACGTATTGATGCACATTTTTGGGGCGCGATTGCACTTTTATGGGGATAACGGAGTTTGAGAGGGAACGAGATGGGTCTGGTGCGTTGTCTGAGCCCGCACTTCCCTACCAATAAAAAAGGCAGCCACCTTTCAAAGGTGACTGCCTGGTAAAAAATTTGCCCTGGCGGGCATGACGACTCGGGCGATTAGAGAGGTTTTCCAGCCTGTAAATAAGCCTGCATCATCGGTTTTAACACTTTTTGCAGCTGTGACGCGCGATCCTGTTGCCAGGCAAACGGCGGGGTTTCATCCATGTAATTAAGCTGTGCCAGCTCGAGCTGTACGGCCTGTACGCCCTGCTGCGGCTGACCGTAAGCACGCGTGATATAACCACCTTTGAAACGGCCGTTAACCACCCAGCTGTAATCGCTTTGTGCGGCACAAACCTCTTTGATCGCTTCGATCACCGCCTCCGAGCAACTCTCACCGCTGTTGGTGCCAATGTTGATATCCGGCAACTGGCCGTCGAACAAGCGTGGAATCACCGAAGCAATTGAATGGGCGTCAAACAGCAACGCATAACCGTGTTCCGCTTTCAGTCGCGCCAGCTCTTGCTGGATCTGCTGGTGATAGGGCTGCCAGATATTATCGAGATAACCCTGTCGCGCGGCGGCGCTGGGGGTTTTACCCTCGGCGAAGGTCGGCGTGCCGTCAAACAGCGTCTCAGGATAGAGTCCGGTGGTAGCGGTGGTGTACAGCGGCTGGTTATCCGGCGGACGATTAAGGTCGATGACAAAACGTGAGTAGTGGCCAATCAGCACGCTGGCCCCTAAATCGCGCACAAAATCGTACAACAGCGGAATGTGCCAGTCGGTATCCGGCAGGCCGCGAGCCGCGTCGCTCAATCCTGCATCCACTTCAGGCGTTAACTGAGTACCCGCATGCGGGATGCTGACCAGCAGCGGCAGCTTACCGGCGGTGAAATGAAAAGGTGTCATTGCGCTTCTCCACGATAGATAACCTGGCACGGCAATTCGCCGCCCAACCAGTAAACCAGTTCTGCCGGACGCGCCAGCGGCCAGTGCACAAAGTTCGCCACTTTGCCGACCTCAAGCGAACCGTGCGAATGCTGTAATCCCAGCGCTTTCGCGCCCCATAAGGTCACGCCCGCCAGCGCTTCTTCCGGCGTCATGCCAAACAGCGTACAGCCCATATTCAACATCAGACGCAGCGACAGCGCCGGGGAAGTCCCCGGATTGGCATCGCTGGCCAGCGCCATTGGCACGCCGTGTTTGCGGAACAGATCCACCGGCGGGCGTTGCGTCTCGCGCAGTAGATAGAACGCGCCCGGCAGCAACACCGCAACGGTGCCGTGCTGCGCCATCGCTTGCGCATCGGCTTCGGTGGCGTATTCAAGATGATCGGCTGACAAGGCGCCGTATTCAGCTGCCAGCGTGGCACCGCCCAGTGCAGAAAGCTGTTCAGCGTGCAGTTTAACCGGCATCCCCAGCGCTTTGGCTTGATCAAACACCGCGCTAACCTGCTCAGGGGAGAAGGCCAGATGTTCGCAGAAGGCATCGACGGCATCCGCCAGCCCTTCCGCCTTCACCTGTGGTAACAGGCGATTGCAGATGATATCGATCCAGCCTTGTGGATTTTCTTTAAACTCGGGGGGGAAGCCGTGCGCGGCCAGGCAGGTGGAGAGCACATCGGCGGGCACCGTTTCCGCCAATTCGCGGATGGCGCGCAGCATGGTTAGCTCGCTGGTTTCATCGAGGCCATAACCCGATTTAATCTCCACTGTAGTGACGCCTTCTGCCAGCAATCGATCCAGACGCCAGCGCGCGCTTGCCACCAACTCCTGCTGTGATGCCGCGCGCGTAGCACGCACCGTGGAGAGAATACCGCCGCCTTGCGCCGCGATCTCGGCATAGCTGACGCCGTTCAGACGCTGCTCGAACTCCTGGCTGCGATCGCCGCCAAACACCAGATGCGTATGGCAATCCACTAAACCTGGCGTGATGATGCCACCGTCAAATTGCTGCTGCGTACGCGGGGCAAAATCCGGCAGTTCACTGCGCGGTCCTACCCAAATCAGCTCGCCGTTATCCACCGCCAGTGCGCCGTCGGCAATCAGGTTATAGTGCCCGTCTCGCATGGTGACGATATCGGCCCCCAGCCACAGGCTGTCGATCTGCTTCGCTTCTGCCATCCCACTCCCCTTCACGTCTGACGATTTACAGTGCGTCTCAAAGTATGTATATGTATATACAACTTTCCGCCCTTAAGGATCAACCATGGCCGTTTTTTTTGCCCCACGCGCGCTGCTGGCCGACGGCTGGCATGAAGACGTATTGATTACCACTGACGCATCCGGACAGATTGCTGAACTTACCCCCAGCAGCACACCAGGCAGCGCCACTCGCCTTGCTGGCCCGGTGATCCCCGCTATCGCTAACCTGCATTCGCACGCCTTCCAGCGTGCCATGGCCGGGCTGGCGGAAGTGGCGGGCGATCCGCAAGACAGTTTCTGGACCTGGCGCGATCTGATGTACCGCATGGTGCAGCGCCTGTCGCCGGAGCAGGTCGGCGATATCGCCACCCATCTCTATATCGATATGCTGAAAGGCGGCTATAGCCAGGTGGCGGAATTCCACTACTTGCACCACGATGCGCAGGGCAAACCCTATGCCGATGACGCGATGCTGCTCAACCTGATTGCCGCCGCCGAGACGGCCGGGATCGGTCAGACGCTGCTGCCGGTGCTCTATAGCTACAGCGGATTTGGATCGCAACCGGCCAGCGACGGCCAGCGCCGTTTTATCCAGCAAACGGAGGCTTATCTGCAGCAACAGCAACGCGTTGCGCAATGGAGCGCCAATAAGCCGCTGCTTAATCATGGCATCTGTTTCCACTCGCTGCGCGCGGTGAGTGAAGCTCAGATGCGTGAAGTGCTGGCCGCTGGCGCTGCTGATGTGCCGGTACATATTCATGTGGCCGAGCAGGAAAAAGAGGTCAATGACAGCCTGGCGTGGAGCGGCGAGCGTCCGGTTGCCTGGCTGTATAATCGCTTCGAAGTAGATCAGCGCTGGTGCCTGATTCATGCCACCCATCTGGACGACAGCGAAATCCACCGCATGGCGGCCAGCGGTGCGATTGCCGGACTCTGTCCGACCACCGAAGCCAATCTCGGCGACGGCATCTTCCCGGCGGTAGAATATATTGCCCAGGGTGGACGCTGGGGCATTGGCTCGGACAGCCATGTATCGCTCAGCGCGCAGGAAGAGCTGCGTTGGCTGGAGTACGGTCAGCGCCTGCGCGATCGTCGTCGCAACCGAATCACCCTGCCCCATCAGCCTTCTGTGGGCGATCTGTTGTGGCAGCAGGCGGCACAAGGCGGTGCGCAGGCGTGCGCGATCAACACCGGTGAACTGGCGGTGGGTAAACGCGCCGACTGGCTGGTACTGGAAAACGATGCCTTCCTGAGCAGCGTGAGTTCCGCTTCGCTACTCAATCGCTGGCTGTTTGGTGGTACGCAAAGCCAGATCCGCGATGTGTTTGTCGCCGGTAATCAGGTGATCAGCGAAGGCCATCATCCCGCCGAAGAGGCCGCAGCCGCGCGCTTCGCCCAGGCCATGAGTGCACTGCAATGAGAACGTATTTCGACTACAGCCAGCTGCCCGTGAGCCGCTGGCGCAACGGCGGCGGCGAAACGCGTGAAATCGTCAGCTTTCCGCCAGGTGAGGCAGAGTTTGGCTGGCGCGCCAGTATTGCCACCATCGATGCTGACGGACCTTTTTCGCCGTTCCCCGGTATCGATCGTGTGATTACGCTGCTGCATGGCGATAGCGTGGTGCTGCGCAGCGAGAGCGTCGAACACGCGTTGTTGCCGCATCAGCCGTGGGCATTTCCTGGCGAATGGTCGATTGAGGCACAGATCAGCGGCAGCTGTCAGGATTTCAATATCATGACGCGCCGCGACAGCTGGCAGGCGCAGGTGGAGATCGTGCAACACGCCGCTACCAGCCAACACGGTGTCGCTTGGGTATTATCCGGCGAATGGCAGAGTACGGACGGCAAACGCGTCACGGTTAATCAGGGAATGTGGTGGATGGATGAAGAGACGCAGCTGGCACCGCGAACCTCGGATGCCAGCCTGCTGTTTGTGGTGCTTAGCCGTGTCCTCTGAAACGCCCCAGTAACTTATAGCGCGAGCCTGGATAGAGCAGGCGCGCGTAAGTCACAATCTTGTTGTCGCTCCAGGTCTGACGACGAATCAACAAGCAGGGTTCGTGCTCATCCAGCGCCAGATGTTTACGCTGGCGCAAATCGGGCAGGACCGCTTCCACAATATGCTCACCGGCGGTCAACGGCGCCACACGCATCAAATAGGTGTAGGGCGTCAGTTGATGATAATCCTGACTGAGGTAATCCGGCGCCACCAGCGGGTTGACCAGACGATCTTCCAGTTGCACCGGCATATCGTTTTCGTAGTGCACAATCAACGAATGATACAGCGTCTGCCCGGTGGATAAGCCCAACACAGCGGCCTGCTCCGGATCGGCCTTCATCTGCCCAATCGACAAAATTTTGCAGCTATGGCGATGACCGCGCTGAGCAATCTCATCGGCAATGTTATGCACTTCCAGCATCGCGGTGTACCCCTTCATCTCCGCGACAAAGGTGCCCACACCCTGCATACGCACCAGGAACCCTTCACTGGTGAGTTCACGCAGTGCGCGGTTGATGGTCATGCGGCTCACGCCCAGTTCGTTAACCAGTTCACTTTCGGACGGTACGCGTTGATTCGCTTTCCAGTGACCTTCCCGGATCTGGCTGACGATCGCCTGTTTCACGCGCTGATAAATCGGTGCTGGCTCATCGCCCATCGCTGCGGCCAGCTGCGCTATTGCCGTTTGCTCCGCCATATCCTGTTCCTTTTCCGAATAATGCCCAAAGTTTACTGTCTCAGCACGTAAATGTATATACATCCAATTGTGCAGACAGCCCGTTAACAGTGCAGCGTTCTCCCTGTTTCGGTGCAATGCAGCTGCGGCTGGATGACACATCCCGCATTGCGGCGCATTTCACAGAATCCAATCAATCTGGCACAGCCCTTGCTACTTGTATAGACAAGATTAGACACTTATGCTTCACTCAGCTCATTCAATGGTGCTACCCCATGCCACATCGCAAACCCAGGGCTTGCAGGTAGTACCCGATCACTTGTATAGACAGGAGTAGACTATGTCAGGTTCGGTTCAGGAAATTCGCCTCGTTCCCGGTGAAGTGGACCTCGCGACCTTGCGGGCGATTTATCAAAGCAAGGTGACGCTCACGTTAGCGGATGACGCTCGTGCGGCCATCGATCGCGCGAATGAAACCGTCGATGCCATCGTGGCATCAGGCAAAGTGGTGTACGGCATCAATACCGGCTTCGGCAAACTGGCTCAGACACAGATTCCTGCTGAGCGTCTGGCAGAGTTGCAGCGCAATCTGGTGCTGTCGCACAGCGTGGGTTTGGGCAACTTACTGCCAGATAACATCACGCGCTTAGTGGTCGCCACCAAAATTATCAGCCTGGCACGCGGTCACTCCGGCGTACGTATCCAGTTAATCGAAGCCCTGCTGGCGCTGTTTAATGCCGGTGTGATGCCGTGTATCCCGGAAAAAGGTTCGGTTGGCGCATCCGGCGACTTAGCACCGCTGGCCCATCTGTCACTGATGTTGCTGGGCGAAGGCCAGGTACGCGTTGACGGAGAACTGATTCCTGCCACCGAAGGGCTGGCACGCGTCGGCCTGCAGCCGATTGTGCTGGGACCGAAAGAAGGTCTGGCACTGCTCAACGGTACCCAGGTCTCTAACGCGCTGGCACTGCGTGGCCTGTTTGAAGCTGAGAACCTGTTCGCCGCAGGTCTGATGGCCGGCGCGCTGTCACTGGAAGCGATCAAAGGCTCAGTAAAACCTTTCGATGCACGTATTCATCAGGCGCGCGGTCAGCACGGGCAAATCGCGGTGGCCGCTGCCGTTTCTTCCTTACTGGAAGGCAGTGAAATCCTCAGCTCACATACCAATTGTGGTCGCGTGCAGGATCCCTACTCGATTCGTTGTGTTCCGCAGGTGATGGGCGCGTGTTTAGACAACCTCAGCCATGCGGCGCGTGTATTGCAAATCGAAGCCAACGCGGCCTCTGATAACCCGCTGGTGTTCAGTGAAAGCGGTGATGTGATTTCTGGCGGTAACTTCCACGCCGAACCTGTGGCATTTGCCGCCGATATCATCGCATTGGCGATTGCCGAAATCGGCGCGATTTCCGAGCGCCGTATGGCCCTGTTGCTGGATACCGGTCTCTCAGGCCTGCCGCCATTCCTGGTGCGCGATGGTGGTGTGAACTCTGGCTTTATGATTGCTCAGGTCACCGCTGCCGCACTGGCTTCTGAAAACAAATCGCTGGCGCATCCGGGTAGCGTGGATAGCCTGCCGACCTCTGCGAACCAGGAAGATCACGTGTCGATGGCCACCTACGCCGCGCGTCGCCTCGGTGATATGTGCTTCAACACCGCTGCCGTGGTCGGCATTGAAGCCATGGCTGCGGCGCAAGGTATCGACTTCCATCGTCCACTGCAAAGCTCGACTGCGCTGGAACAAGAGATGAGTCGCATCCGCGAGAACGTTGCCTTCCTTGATCAAGACCGTTTAATGGCGCCGGATATCGAATCCATGCGTCTGTGGGCCAGCAGTCACGCCTGGCCTGAATCTTTGACTGCGCTGCTGCCAAGCCAGCGTTCACCTTCCCTTTAAGGAATTGATGATGAGCGAAACTTTATCTCAGGCTGTTGCCCGTGAAATCCGTGCGCCGCGCGGTAACGAACTGCATTGTGCGAACTGGTTGATTGAAGCGGCTTACCGCATGATCCAGAACAACCTCGATCCTGATGTGGCCGAGCGCCCGGAAGATCTGGTGGTATACGGCGGCATCGGTAAAGCCGCGCGTAACTGGGAGTGCTTTGAGCAGATTCTGCGTTCACTGCGTGCGTTGCAGCCTGAAGAAACCCTGCTGATCCAGTCGGGTAAACCAGTGGGCGTGTTCCGTACTCATGCCGATGCACCTCGCGTGCTGCTGGCTAACTCTAACCTGGTGCCACACTGGGCTAACTGGGATCATTTCCACGAGCTGGATAAAGCCGGCCTGATGATGTACGGCCAGATGACCGCCGGTTCCTGGATCTACATCGGTGCACAGGGCATCGTGCAGGGCACCTTTGAGACCTTCGCCGAAGCCGGTCGCCAGCATTATGACAGCGATCTGAGCGGTCGCTGGATCCTGACAGCAGGCCTGGGCGGCATGGGCGGCGCACAACCGCTGGCGGGCGTACTGGCCGGTGCCAGCGTGCTGGCGATTGAATGCCAGGAATCCCGCATCGATTTCCGTCTGCGCACCCGTTACGTTGACCATAAAGCTTATACCTTAGACGAAGCGCTGGATCTGATTGAGAAAGCCACCAAAGCGAAGCAGGCAATTTCCGTTGGCCTGCTGGGCAACGCCGCGGAAATCGTGCCGGAGCTGGTGAAGCGCGCCAAAGCGGGTGGCATGAAGCCGGATATCGTCACCGATCAGACTTCTGCACACGATCCAATCAATGGCTATCTGCCAGTGGGTTGGGATCTGGATCGCTGGCAGGCCGAGCGCGTCAGCAATCCTAAAGCGGTTGAAAAAGCCGCTCGCGCGTCAATGGCGGTGCATGTGCAGGCCATGCTCGACTTCCATCATATGGGCGTGCCGACCGTGGATTACGGTAACAACATCCGTCAGGTAGCGTTGGATGAAGGGGTGAAAAACGCCTTTGATTTCCCAGGCTTCGTACCCGCCTATATTCGCCCGCTGTTCTGCGAAGGCAAAGGTCCGTTCCGCTGGGTGGCGCTGTCAGGCGATCCAGAGGATATCTACAAAACCGATGCCAAGCTGAAGGAGCTGTTCCCGGAGCACAAGAACCTGCACCGCTGGCTCGACATGGCGCAGGAACGTATTGCCTTCCAGGGACTGCCAGCGCGCATCTGCTGGCTGGGACTGGGCGAGCGCCATAAAGCCGCACTGGCATTCAACGAAATGGTGCGCAACGGTGAACTGAAAGCGCCTATCGTCATCGGCCGTGACCACCTGGACTGTGGTTCCGTCGCCTCACCAAACCGTGAAACTGAAGCGATGAAAGACGGTTCGGATGCTGTCTCCGACTGGCCGCTGCTGAATGCCCTGCTGAACACCGCAGGCGGCGCGACCTGGGTTAGCCTGCATCACGGCGGCGGCGTTGGCATGGGCTTCTCGCAGCACTCCGGCGTGGTGATTGTCTGCGACGGCACTGCCGAAGCCGACGCGCGTCTTGGCCGCGTATTGTGGAATGACCCGGCAACCGGTGTGATGCGTCACGCGGATGCGGGCTATGAACTGGCGCAGAGCTGCGCGAAAGAACATGGCTTGAACCTGCCGATGCAGAAGTAATTTGTCGTGATAACTGAAGTCGCCCTTAACCGGGCGACCTTAGTTCAGCCGCCAAATTTCCTCGTTACTCTCTACTCTCAACCCGCAACCCTCAACTCTCAACCCTCAAATCCTTAAATCCTTAAATCCTTAAATCCTTAAATCCTTAAATCCTTAAATCCTTAAATGCAACATGCTGCATGCTGCATGCTGCCGGGTATATTCCATTTCGCTATACCCTATAGCCAAATTATTCCTTTCCACGATAGACGCCGCCCTGCGCTTACCACTACAGTGGAGACATCACGTTACGTGTCAGAGAAATCGCAGCAACTGCTGCTGATGGAGAGCCTTACTTTATGAGCCTGCCTGCCGTCCTGCTGGAAAACGCCCTGAACTGGCGTCGTCAGTTACACCAACATCCTGAACTCGGTTACCAGGAGCAACAAACCAGTGAACTGGTTGCGAATGTGCTCGCTGAAGCAGGGTTACAGGTGTTCCGTAGCCTGGCAGGCACTGGCGTGATTGGCACACTGGAAAACGGCCCAGGCCCGGTGATTGGTTTACGCGCCGATATGGATGCATTGCCGATTACCGAAAAAGGCGCGCCGGAGTGGAAATCTACCCGCTCAGGCGTGATGCACGCCTGCGGTCACGACGGACACACGGCCATTCTGCTCGCGGCGGCCTGCCAACTGGCCGCGACGCGCAACTTCAAAGGCACGGTGCACTTCCTGTTTCAGCCCGCGGAAGAGAATCTTGGCGGTGCGCGGAAAATGGTGGAAGAAGGTTTGTTTACCCGTTTCCCAATGGATGCGGTGTACGCCATGCACAACTGGCCAGGTTTGCCGGTGGGTTCGCTGGCGGTGAATCCAGGTGCGATGATGGCCTCGCTCGATTCCTTTGAAATCACCCTCAACGGCAAAAGCTGTCATGCGGCGATGCCGGAGAGCGGTGCCGACCCGATGGTGGTGGCAGCAGAGCTGATCATGGCGCTGCAAACCATTCCGTCACGCCGTTTGTCACCGCTGGCGTCAGCGGTGGTGAGCGTGACGCAGATCCACGGTGGTGAGGCGATCAATGTGATTCCCGAGCAGATTGTGCTGCGTGGTACGGTGCGATGTTTGCAGACTGACGTACGTGACCGCGTGCGCAGTCTGATTGAAGATTTTGTCACTACCCTGCCGCGCCCGTTTGGCGTCAGCGGCGAGATTCACTGGTATCCGGGTTATCCCGTCACCGCCAACCATGCCGGTCCAGCGGAACAGGTGCGCGAGGTTGCCCAGCGCGTGTTAGGTGAATCGCAGGTGCACTGGCAGGTGAATCCTTCCATGGCCTCGGAAGATTTCGCCTGTATGCTGGAATCCTGCCCGGGTGCTTACTTCTGGCTCGGTGCCGATGGCGCATCCCCCTCCGCCCCATTGCACAACGCGCATTATGATTTCAATGATGATCTGATACCGATTGGTATCCGCTTCTGGCAGCAACTGGTGGAGAACGTGCTGGTCAAAGCCTGACTGGCAAGATTCGCGGAACCCAGGAATATCAATCGAGGTGGCATGTTGGTTAAAGCCTGACTGGCGGATTTCTAAAACCAGCAATCTCAAGCGGCATTGTATCAGGCAGCAATAGATTCGACGGCGCGACTCAAGCTGAAGGGAATCGGTTACCTGCCCGCTATGCACCCACCCCGCAAAACCCCTCGATGCACGATTGCACGATTGATTTTATATCCTCTCTCGACTGTGCGTTTGACCCGCAACCCAAGGCTGCGGGTATTGATTTACCCGTCAGATCCCAGCTTGCTGCAATCGCGTTTCCGCCTCATCCAGCGTCGCTGACTCTCCGGTGGCCACTAAGCAGCACGCCAGCTGTAAACGCAGCGCCTGCGGCACGGCACGTTCGCCGGCCAGCACCTGTTTGATCCAGTCTGCGGTGTCTTGCGCATTTTTACTTTCTGGCAGTTCCACGCTGATTTCTGGCTGGCGCTCAACCCACACTTCCGCCTCTGCGCCCGCACCGCCAATGTAGTTAATCGCCGGACAGCGTTGTGGGTTGGCATACACTTCACCTTCGGTGCCATTCAGCAGGATGGCGGGTGCATCAATATCCTGGAAGAACTTGCCGACGCGCGGCACATATTCCGGATGGGAAACACTCGCCAGACGCAACGCGGCACGTTCGGTAAACGGTGTCGCCAGCTTCGCCAGCGTATGTGCGCTGTTACGCACGCCCATGCGCCAGCGCAGCGACAGCTGTTTTGCCATCGGTGCACACAGGTGATCGATGGTGATAAACGCCAGCTCACCGCTCTCCAGTTTCGCTTGTGCCTGCTGCGCCGTGGTGGCCGGCGCAATATCCAGCGCTGCCAGTACCGCTTCGGTGGTGATGCGGGTTGGATCGTCACTCACACCGTGCAGCAACACCGGAAACCCGAGTTTGCTTAATAGTAAAGCTAACAGCGGCGTGAGATTGCCCTGACGACGTGCGCCGTTGTAGCTGGGGATCACAATTGGCATCGGGCGATTGGCGGGCGGCTGCAACTGCATCATTTGCTGCTGCATAGCGTGGTAAAAACCGCGCATCTCCTCTTCGCCTTCGCCCTTGATACGCAGGGCGATCAGCACACCGCCGAGCTCCAGTTCTGGCACTTCATCCGCCAGCATGGCGCTGTAAAGGGCAACGGCGGTGTCGAAATCGATATCGCGCGCGTGGTTCTTACCGCGCCCAATCTCTTTGATAATTTTATTCAGTTCCATCAGGGCATTCCCGCTTCCAGGGCGCGCCGATAACCGGCTGCCAAAAGGTCATTGATGTGCGTCTGGGCACACCTAAGATTTCTTACTTTTACGCTTCGCTGGTTTGACTGCGGTTTTAACCGCTACTTTTACCACTGGTTTTATGCTGGCTTCGGGCACCGCCGGTTGTTCAATCGGAAACACCGGTAAGGCGGCCAGCAGCCGACTGCCATAAGCTTTATTAAGCAGTCGCCGATCGTATATCACGATCTCCCCGAAGCAGTGATGGCTACGAATCAGACGGCCGACCTGCTGAATCAACGTAAACGAAGCGCTCGGTAGACTCTGCACTTCGAACGGGTAGCGTTTAAGGCTCTTCAACCACTCCCCTTCGGTCAAAATTACCGGACTGTCTACCGGGGGAAAAGCGATTTTATGGATGTGCACCTGCGTCAGCAGATCGCCCTTTAAATCCAGGCCTTCAGCAAAAGACTGCAGTCCAACCAGAATACTGGTTTGCCCCGCTTCGACTCGCTGGCGATGCAGCTCCACTAAGCGCGAACGAGGTTGATCGCCCTGCACCAACATCGATAAGCGTAATGCGCTGACATGGCTGACAAACTGCTGCATCGCGCGCCCGCTGGCAAACAGCACCAGCACGCCTTTGTGCTTCTCTTCTGCCATTTGTTGCAGGAAAAAGCCTGCCATCTCGGCAATGTGCTCCGCTTCATTAGCCATCAGCGGTTCATAGCGCATTTGCGGGATCACCAGCTTGCCCTGATCGACATGATTAAATGGCGAATCCAGCGCCACAAAGCGATCGCCCGCTTTCTCGTTTAGCCCTGACATCTCTTGCAGCCGATTGAAGCTGTTCAGTGAACGCAAGGTCGCCGAGGTCACCACCACATGCGGAATCTTGCGCCACAGCAGTTTCTCCAGCTGATCGCTGACGCGAATCCCGGCGCAGTGGAATAGCAGATGCGCCTGGCCGTCCCGAATTTCACGGGTAATCCATTTCGATACCGGCGCATTAGAGGCTTTCTCCATGGCCGCCAGTCGCCACAGTTTGCTGATCGATTCGAACCAACCAAACTGGCGGTTAAGCTGAATGATTGCCCGATGCAGACGCATGATGTCGGCTTTGCCGGTTTGCTCACCCAACTCATTGAGTAAACCCTCGCTCAACCCGCGCAATGCATCGCTCAGTTTGAATAACCGTGCGCACATCGTCATCAGCTCTTCCGGCAACTCACCCAGCACAAAACGAAACTCGCCCGGCTGATTGTGCGCGGGTAACAGCGGATTGAGCGCGTCGCACAGGATTTGCAGCAGTTCACGCATCTCATCGCAATGGCCTTTTAACCGCTCTGGGTTGGTCAGCGGTGGCGGCGATTTCGGGCGGAACTGTGCCATGATGGTTTCCACCAGCCGCACAAACAGATCGAGCTGCAAGCTGCTCCAGCCGGGAGTGATTTCCGCACTCATCTCCAGCGCGTCACGCGCCACTTCCGGCAGATGATGACCTTCGTCCAGCACCAGCATCAGGTGTTTGGCAGGCGGTAAAACGGATTCATTCTCCATCGCCGCCATTACCAGCGCATGGTTCGCCACCACCACATCCGCCTGTTCAATTTCACGGCGCGCGACAAAGAACGGGCATTCACGATACCAGCGACAGTGATGCCCCAGGCAGTTGGCTTTATCGGTGGAAAGGCGCTGCCACAGGCTGTCATCAATCGAGACATCGGAGTGATCGCGCAGGCCGTCCCATTTGTAGCTGCTGAGTTGCTTTTCCAGTTTGGCACAGAACTTCTGCTCTTCTTTCGACCCGGTTACCGCTTCTTCATCGAGATACAGCAGCAAATCGCCTTGCTGATCTTCCGTCGCAGCCAGCGCCGCGAGATTGCGCGGGCAGACATAGCGGCCGCGACCAAATGCAGCAGTGAAGGTGAGATCGGGGATGATTTTTTTCAGCAGCGGCAGGTCTTTGCTGAAGATTTGATCCTGCAGCGCGACGTTGGCGGTGCTGATCACTAACCGTTTCTCCTCGGCGCGGCTTACCGCGATGCCGGGGATCAAATAAGACAAGGTTTTGCCCACGCCGGTGGGGGCCTCAATCGCCAGATGGCGGCCTTCATCACCGGCCAGGCTTTTCGCCACTTCAGCGATCATCTGACGCTGTGGCGCACGGGGGATAAAGTCAGGAACCTGCTGCTGCAGCGCCTTATACCATTGCGCAATCTGGCTTTTTATCGCTGCTGTCAGGGCCATGTTGATTACTGTTTGCTGAATTGGCCTGTATTTTTACACAGTATCGGCGCAGCGTCAGCTTTCACTGCTATTTTTTCGCGCTGGATTCAGAATTTCACGCATCGCGCGGATCAGCGTTTCGCGCGCGCGTCCACGGCGGAAGGCAAACGAAAACGGTGCGCGGAAGTGAAAATGCTGTGGCAACAAGCGGCACAACGTGCCCTGCTGTTCCCCGCTTTGCGCGTAATGCTCCGGCAAATAGCCGATAAATCGGCCGGAGAGGATCAGCGTCAACTGCGCTTCAATACTCTCCACTGAGGCGTTAGTCTGGCGGAAGCCGCGCTTGTTTAACTCCTGCTGATTCCAGTAACGCCGCGTCACCATGCCGGTTTGCTGCACGGTGCGCATATCCGGATCGCCCTGCGCCAGTGGATGGTGCGGACTGCAATACAACCAGTGTTGCTCCTCATAAAGCGGAATGGTGACCAGATTGCTGGCACGCAGTGGAAAGTGCCCGATTGCCAGATCAAGGCGGTCTTCCAGTAACTGCTGCTGCAGTTCATTGGGATCGCGCACGCTGAGATTAAAAAATACCGCCGGAAAACGCTGATTAAAGCGCGCAATCGCCGCCGGAAGATCCAGCGTGCTGTCAGTCACTGTCGCATCCACCACACCCAACGAAAAGGTGCCACCTTGCGCGCTTTTCAGCGTCTCGACCTGCTCCTGCCAACCCGCCAGCGTGGCCAGCATTTCCTGGCTGTAGCGATGAAACTGCTCGCCTTTGCTGGTGAGGGTAAAGCCGCCACGTCCGCGCTGGCACAGAATAAACCCCAGCTGCGTTTCCAGCTCACTCATGTAAGCGCTGATGGCGGGGGTGGTCATATTCAGCGCCTGCTGTGCACGCGAGTAGCCCTGATTTTCCACCACGCTGGCAAACACCTGCAGCAGTTTGAGATTAGGTAATGTTTGCACCGCATTTCCTTCAGTGATTACTGACTAAAGTTAACCAATCTATGAAGTGATTATTTACTGTCAAGGATTTTTCCCGCGTCTCCCTCAGGCCATGATAAGACTCACTTAGCCGAAGGAGTTCGTGATGACCGATTTTCCTCAGCCGCAGGGTGGCAACGAGATGCCCCGTTTCGCTGGCCGTGGCACCATGATGCGTTTGCCCGCTGCCGAATCCCCTGCCGATCTTGATGTGGCGTTTGTAGGCATTCCGCTGGATATCGGAACATCGCAACGCAGCGGTACGCGCTATGGGCCACGCGCCATTCGCGCCGATTCAGTGATGATTCGCCCGTATAACATGGCGACCGGCGCGGCCCCTTTTGATTCGTTGCGCGTCGGCGATCTCGGCGATGTGCCGATCAATACCTACAGCCTGCTGAAGTCGGTCGATATCATCGAAAACTATTATACCGAGTTGAACAATTGGCCGATTATTCCGTTAACGCTCGGTGGCGATCACACGCTGACACTGCCGATTTTGCGCGCGCTGGCGAAGAAGCATGGGCCAATGGGCCTGATCCATATTGACGCGCATACCGATACCAACGATGAGATGTTTGGCGAGAAGATTGCCCACGGCACCACGTTCCGCCGCGCGGTGGAAGAAGGCCTGCTTGACTGCCAGCGCGTGGTGCAGATTGGTCAGCGTGCTCAAGGCTACGCCGCCGATGATTTCCAGTGGGGCGTCGATCAGGGCTTCCATCTGGTGCCTGCCGAACAGTGCTGGTATCGCTCCATGGCCCCATTAATGGCTGAGGTGCGTGCACGCATCGGCGACGGTCCGGTATATCTCAGCTATGACATCGACAGTTTTGATCCCGCCTGGGCACCCGGCACCGGCACGCCAGAAGTCGGCGGCCTGACCTCGATGCAGGGACTGGAGATTGTGCGCGGCTGTCGCGGACTCAATCTGGTCGGTGGCGATCTGGTCGAGGTGTCACCGCCGTACGATATCAGCGGCATGACCTCCCAGCTTGCGGCCAATATCCTTTATGAGATGCTGTGCGTATTGCCCGGCGTCCGTTACACAGAGAAGAAAGCATGACACAACAGAATTTGGTGTTTCCGGCGCGCGTGTTGCGCGGCGCGGGTGTGATCAATCAACTGGGCGAGATTTGCGCGGGGCTGGGCAAACGCGCCCTGCTGATCGGCGGCCATCAGGCATTGCAATCGGTGGAAGCGCAGGTGCGCGCTCAACTGCTGGCAGCCAACGTGACGCTGCTGGCGCAGGAGTGGTTTGGTGGTGAGACTTCAATCAATCAGATTAACCGTCTGGCGGCGATCGCTACCGAACTGCAAGCTGACGTGATTATCGGTGTCGGCGGCGGTAAATCGCTGGATACCGTAAAAGCCGTGGGAGCGCAGTTGGGCTTGCCGTTTATCACCATCCCGACCATTGCCGCTACCTGTTCGGCAGTGACGCCATTGACCATTCGCTACGACGATAACGGCAATTTCTTCGATATTTTCCCGCTGCCACAGGCACCGGCGGCAGTGATCATCGACAGTGAGTTGCTGGCTAAAGCCCCCGCTCGCTGGCTGGCTGCTGGTCTGGGCGATACCCTGGCGAAATGGTATGAGTTCCGCGCGGTGAGCGTCCGCCATCCGGCGCGCGAAGGCAATGCATTGTCATCGCTGGCACATAGCCAGATTTGCTATGACGTGATCGCGGAACACGGCCCGGCAGCTTATGCAGCAGTGCTGCGCGGTGAGAGCAGTGCCTCTTTGGATCAGGTGCTGGATGCCATCTTTACCTGGGCGGGATTGACCTCGCTGATGAGCAACGGCGCCCACGCAGCGGCTTCACATGCGATTTATGAAGGTTTTACCTTCTGCGATAAGACGCGTGAGTTTGGTCATGGCCTGTTGGTGGGCTTTGGCAACTTGTGCCTGCTGGCGCTGGAAGATCGCAGCGATGAAGAGGTGCTGGATGAGATGCGTCTGGCGCGCGATTGCGGTGTGCCATTGACGCTGCGTGAGATTGCCGAGTTGGATGATGCCGAGCTGGCGCTGATTGTGCGTGAATCTGTGCATGCGCCGGATATGGAGAATATGTCAGTCACCGTGACTGAAGCCCGTCTGCTGGCGGCGATGCAGCGGATTGAAGGGTTGGCTGTTCGGGTTTAAATCTGAGCTAAGTACTTGAGCAGGATGAGACGAGTACTTATGCGGAGTGAGAACGAAAAGTATAGGTGTGTTTAGTTTGGGGGCTGGGGGCTGAGTCCTGTGCTGGGTGCGGGCCGTAACACCTCTGCTCCTGCCGGGCAGTCCTCGCGCCGCTGACGCGGTGCCCTCGGCTTCCACGTCGTGCCTACGGAACGTTCGGGGATCGACCATCCCTGGTCGGCCCCGAACTGATCCACGCATCCCTGCGTGGATCTCCTGGCCCAACGTAAAAGCCTCAGCGCTGCGGATAGCCCTTGCAGCATCAGAGGTGCTACGGCCTCAAATATTGTGCCCTTTTCGACAGCATTCACTTAAGCTCATCAGCCGGCTGTAAGATCTGGTTCAACATGCCCGCTATGGACTAAACCAGGCTGCCGTTAACAGTAAGCACGATGGTTAATGAGCAGGCTGGGGGCGCTTTGGCGCAGGCAATCCACAGCGCCGAGCAGAGTGAGTCTGCCAGGATAGCCCGCAGGACGCGGGCAAAAGGCGGGGCGGCACAGGGATGTGCCATCCCCCGCCGTTCCGTGAGGCAGACGAACGAAGTGAGGGGACCGCGTCAGCGGCGCGAGGACGCCAGCGCCAAAGCGCCCCCAGCCTGCGTCACCGCCTATTAGTAACAGTAGCGCCTGAAAATAAAATTGCGGAGATAAAATTAACCTGCATACCCAAGGCACTGCGACAGGTTAGGTGCAAATTTTTACACCTACACCCTATGCACGAGCCAGCAGCGTCACCACTTCCTGCACATCCGCGACGTCATCCAGCTCCATGCAAATCGCTTCCAGCTGTTCAACCTGGTCAACGGGCAACACACGCCCCGCTAAGCTACGGTATTTAGCCAGCAGCGCTTCAAGGCTCAGCGGATTCGCGGGCGCACCAGACGGCACCGGCACATGCTGCTGCCACTGCTCGCCCTGTTGAGTTTCAACACGCACCCACGGCTCGTCGTCACGCCCCTGCTGCTCATCAATCATCAACTCAATCCGCGCCATAAAGGCTTCAACCTGAGGATGCAGACGTTTGGCATCATCGTAACTGGACAATTCAGCGGAGCCATACAGCGCACGCGCCGCCAGTGCATACGGCAGGCTCATTTGCGCACTTGCCAGGCTCTGCAACTCACGTCCGCCACACATCTCCAGCAGGAACGGATTCAGTCCTACCACGATACGTTCAATCTGCTCGACACGCACCGGGTGTTCTTTTAGCAGTAACCCCAGCGCATCAATCGCCGAATGCGTCCCACGACAAGCGGCATACGGCTTGATCGAGCAGCGCGCCAGCTTCCACACCACACCAAGGTCGGCGGTTAATGCAGCGGGTTGCTGTGTTTCAGCGGCCAGGGTTTGCAGGAATCCACCCCACTTCGCTTCAAATACCGCCGAGGGTCCGTTGATACCGCGCTGCGCCAACAAGGCCGCCTGCACGCCACCTTCAGCTGCACGTGCGGCATGCAGCTTTTTGGTGTGCGAGCCGTCGTGAATAAAGCCCCACAGCCCACCGCTAAAGCTGGCGGCAATGCCCATGGCCGACGCGCACTGATCGCGATCCAGCAGCAGCAGTGAACACACCGCCGCTGCGGCACCAAACACGCCACAGCTGGCGGTGGAGTGCCAGCCTGCGCCGTTATGCGCAGAGTAGCCGCCGCAAGCTTCCAGCACCCGGCGTCCGACGTCATAACCGATCACCATGGCCACCAGCAGCGCCTGACCGTCAACCGGCTGCGTCGCCAAAGGCAGTGCCGCCAGAATGGCGGGAATAACCACCGCGCCAGAGTGATCGCAGCCGCCGGTATCATCCAACTCATACATATGTGCGGCCACGCCGTTGAGCCATGCCGCCTGGCGTGGACTCACCTGCTTTGCACTTCCCCACACTTGTGCCTGCTGATGCCCACCTTCTGCGAACGCCAATGACAAACATTCGCGCCAGATAGGACTGTCGCTGCCCGCCAGTGACGCCCCGAGCGTATCCAGCAGATGGCGCTTCGCCTGTTCGACCAGCGCGTCAGGCAGCTGTTCAAAACGGGTGTCGGCGATAAATGCCGCCAGTTGTTCAAGCGTCGAGGCCATGCGCCCCTCCCGTGATGCGGGTAAACACTTCTGCCGGATGGGAAAAATCATTGTCCGGCTGCGTTTGCCAATGCGCCGCCACCTGCTCCGCCGTGGCGATCCACACATTGTGCTGTTGCAGCGTCTCGATCAGTTCACGCAGCAAGCCGATGCGCCCGGCAGTGCCGATAATTTCCGGATGCAGGCGCAGCAGATAACACAGGCCAAAGCGGTGGAAGCCGTGGAAGTCTTGTGTCATGTTCGCCAGCGTTTCGGCATAAGGTGCAATCCGCGACTGCCCCGGTGGGATGGCCGGGCTCAGGTTAAAGGCAAAATAGGGTTCATCTTCCAGGGTGTAGTGCATCGGCAGTTCCACCAGCCGCGTGCCGGGATGGAAATAGGGCAGATCGTCGCCGCGCCAGCTTGATGACCAGCGAATACCCTGCTCCACCAGCGCTTCCGCCAGGCCCGGTTTCCACTGTCCTGCTGGGGTGCGGAAACCCTGAATCGGTTTGCCAGTAAACTGTGCCAGCTGGTCGCAGCCGCGCGTCACGCTGGCGAGCTGCTGCTCCAGCGACAACGCCGAGAAGTCTTCATGGCGCTCGCCGCTACAGGCAATTTCATGCCCATCGGCCACGATGCGTTTAATCAGCTCCGGTTGCTCTGTCGCCACAATTGCCGGTAAGCACCAGCTGGCTTGCAGCTGTTTTTCTGCCAGTAACGCCAGCAAGCGATCCACACCGCGCAGGGTGCCATAACGCCATACCGACAGGGTTTTATCGCGTCCGGCGACGGCAGGTGCCTGGGTCAAAATACCGTGGATATCATTGAAATCGATGGTCAGGATGGCGGCGGACTGGAAGCCCAGCGGCCAGCGGGAAGATTCAGTCATGCTGTTGCTCCTGCAGATACCACTGCGCCACCGCATCACAGCGCGCAAACCACACGTCATCACGCGCCGTCATATGTTCAAACAGCTGCTCCAGCAGCAGGATGCGGCCCGGCTGACCGGAAATTTTCGGGTGGAACAGCGTGGTCAGGCACAGGCCTTCATCCATTGCGCCGTCGAATTCGCGCTGCCAGTTATCACGGGTATGCGCATAGCTGGCAATACGATCGCCGCCTTTCGGGAAGTCAGGCTGGCGCGTATAGGCCAGCGAGGCGTAATCATCCATCTCCCACTTACCGGGGATCTCGACCAGCGGCGTGTGACCCGCCACCGGGATGCTGTAAGGACGATCGTCGCCGCGCATGCTGCTGGAATAAATCACCCCAGCATCACGCAGAATTTGTGGCGTTTCGGCATGCCAGTCACCTGACGGCGTGCGGAAACCGCAGGCGGTGATGCCCAAATGCTGTTTAAAGATTTCAGCGGATTTCGCCATCACGGCACGCTGTTCATCCGGCGAAATCGCCCAGAAAGATTCGTGACGATAGCCGTGATAGGCCACTTCGTGGCCTTGTTCGATAATCGCCTGACACTGCTGCGGCCACTGCTCCACGACCCACGCTGGTACAAAAAACGTGGCGGGAATCTGGAAAGCGCGCAGCAGGTCGAGCAATCGCCCGAGCGCACGGTACGGCCCATACGCACCAAAGGTGAAATATTCTGGCGTTGACCACAGGCTGCCATTCAACATGGCATCGCCGGTGGGACCATCAAGGTCAAACGCCAGCGCCATACAGCCGCGTTTCCCCTGCGGCCAGCGCACTGCGCCCGGTTGTTGCATCGCTACGCTCCTTTAGCCCTGGTTCACGGTCGCCTGAGTCACGCCATTGTCAGCCAGACCCCATTTCGCGAGGATCTTCTGGTAGCTGCCATCAGCAATCATCGCGTCAATCGCCGCTTGTACCGCGGTGGTCAGCTCGCTGGCATCTTTACCAATCGCCATGCCGGTGTACTGGAAGGAGAAGGCTTTATCGAGCGGCTTATATTTACCTTTTTCAAGATCCATGATGTACGGCAGCGTTTCACTCCCCTGCACCACACCATCCAGACGGTTCTGACGCAGCTGGGTGCGTGCATCCGCCGTACCTTCGGCGCCGACGACGATGATGGCTGGCTTACCGGCGGCTTCGCAGTGCGCTTTAGACCAGTTGGCAATCTCTACCGGGAAAGTGGTACGACGGCTGGTGCCAACCTTCTTACCACACAGATCCATGGCGCTATTGATGTCGCTGCGCGCTACCTGAGTGTAGAACTGCGGACCGGTTTTAAAGTAATCGATAAAGTTAACCACCTTCTGGCGCTCTTTGGTGTCGGTCATGCCGGACATCACCAAATCAACACGCTTGGTCACCACCGCGTTCACCATCTGCTCAAAGGCGATCTCCTGCCAGTTGATCTTCACGCCCAGTTTCTCACCGATCGCCTGACCGAGATCGTAATCCACGCCGGTGAGTTGGTTGGTGGCCGGATCTTTAAAATCCATTGGCGGATAGTTCGGCATGATTGCCACAGTCAGGCCTTTCTCTTTGATGGCGGCTGGCACGGCGATATCCGCCCAGGCAGAAGATTGCAGTAACAGCGCGGCACTGATGGCACTCAATAACAGTTTTTTCATGTTTTTCACCCCGGTCACGTTAAAGAAGAATCGCGTTAATAAAGTTTTTCATCCGTGGGTTTTGCGGGTTCAGCAGAATGTCTTCTGGTGCGCCCTGCTCGATAATGCGTCCCTCGTCCATAAACACCACCTGGTTCGCCACTTCACGGGCAAAGCCCATCTCGTGAGTGACCACCAGCATGGTGGTGCCCTCTTTTGCTAACTGGCGCATCACCGCCAGCACTTCGCCGACCATCTCCGGATCCAGCGCCGAAGTGGGTTCGTCAAACAGCATCAGTTTCGGTTTCATCGCCAGCGCACGGGCAATCGCCACACGCTGCTGCTGCCCGCCAGACAGTGACTGCGGATAGTCGTGCGCTTTGTGCGCCAGACCGACGCGATCCAGCAGCGCCATCGCCTCTTCACTGGCTTCGCGTTTTGGACGCAGCAGGACGCGGCACGGCCCTTCGATAATGTTCTCCAGCGCGGTTTTGTGCGGGAACAAGTTAAAGCGCTGGAAAACCATGCCAGTTTGCAGACGCTGGCGAGCAATCTGCTTATCGCTCAGCGCATGCAGTTTGTTGCCCGCAATGCGATAGCCCGCTAATTCGTTGTCGACCCAAATGCCACCCTGATCGACCTTCTCCAGCTGATTAATGCAGCGCAGGAAGGTACTTTTACCGGAGCCGGATGGCCCGAGAATGCACATCACCTCGCCGTAATTCACTTCGAGGCTGACATCCTTCAGCGCATGGAACTGGTCGAAATATTTGTTCACCTTGACGGCGCGCACGATGTTTCTCATCTCTCTCTCCCAATTACTGACGCTGGCGGTGGCCGCGTGAGAAGAAGCGCTCAAGGCGACTCTGACCAAACGACAGCACGGTGACGATGATCAGGTACCAGATGCCCGCCACGAACAGCAGTTCCATCACGCGCGCATTGGCGAAGTAGATGGTTTGCGTGTTGTAGAGCAGTTCGGAGTACTGAATCATGCTGGCCAGACTGGTGGTTTTGATCATGCTGATGAATTCGTTACCCACCGGCGGCAAAATCACGCGCATCGCCTGCGGCAAAATGATGCGCTGCAGCGCTTGCAGACGCGGCATGCCAATCGCCTTCGCCGCTTCGTACTGTCCGGTATCCACGGACAGCAAACCGGCGCGCACCACTTCGGAGGTATAAGCCCCCTGGTTGATGCTCAGACCCAGCAGTGCCGCGAGGAACGGGGTCATGATGGTGACGGTTTGCACGCTGAACATGCCGGGAATACTGATGGTGGGAAACACCAGCGCGAGGTTGAACCACAGCAGCAGTTGCAGAATCAGCGGCGTGCCACGGAAGATCCAGGCGTAACCCACGGCGATGTAGTGCAGCACCGGATTGGGCGACATATACATAATCGCGGTGATCACGCCGAACAGGATGCCGAGTCCCATTGCCAGCACCGACATAATCAGCGTGTTCACCACGCCGTTAAGGATTGCCTGGGCAGTAAAGAACTGGCCGACAAACGACCATTCAATGTTGCCGTGGGCGAAGGCATTCACCAGCAACGCAAGCAGCACCAGGATCACCGCTGAAGCCGTGATGCGGCCGTAATAGCGACGTGGCACCACCTGATAGCGATCCAGATCGTAATGCATCTGCTCGCGGCTATTTTTCAAGCCGGGTTCAACCGGAGTGGATTGGGACATAGACGTCTCCTCAGGCGCGCGGGCCAGCGTAATCTTCAGTCCAGCGCTGCTGGTCCTGCATCAGGATTTGCAAACGCGCGAGCTGTTCGCGCACGCGGGCCGGTGCGGTGCCGCCATAGCCGCTACGTGCCGCCAGTGCCGCTTCCAGCGTCAGGGCACTGCGCACTTCTGGCGTTAAGCGTGCATCGACAGCTTGCAACTGCGCATCGCTCAGGTCGGACAGGCCGCAATTTTCGCGTTCACACAGTTGCACCAGCTGGCCGGTGATTTCATGGGCTTCACGGAACGGCACGCCGCGCATCGCCAGCCAGTCGGCCACTTCGGTGGCCAGAGTGAAACCGTCCGGTGCCTGTTCGCGCATGACGTCGGTGTTGAATTTCAGCGTCGACATCATGCCGGCCATGGCAGGCAGCACCAGCAGCAGCGTGTCCACGGCATCAATCACGTTGCGTTTGTCATCGCTCAGGTCGCGGTTGTAGGAGAGCGGCATGGCTTTCATGGTGGTGAGCAGTGCCATCAGGTTGCCGACCAGACGACCAGAACGACCACGTGTCAGTTCGGCAATGTCCGGGTTTTTCTTCTGCTGCATGATTGAGCTGCCGGTGGCATAGCTGTCATGCAGCTCCACCCAACGGAACTGGCGCGAAGCCCACATGCACACCTCCTCGCACAGGCGCGAAAGGTTGATACCGATCATGCTGGTGACGAACAGGAATTCAGCGGCGTAATCGCGGCTGGCCACCGCATCAATCGAGTTTTCGCACGGTGCGAGGTAAGCCAGGTCTTCAGCGGCTTTTTCCGGCTGGCGCGCAATCGCCGATCCGGCCATCGCTGCGGCACCGAGTGGGCAGCGCGCGCTGCGGCGATCCCAGTCCTGCATGCGCTCAATGTCGCGGGCAAAAGATTGCGCATGAGCCAGCAGTTGATGACCGAACACAATCGGCTGTGCCTGCTGTAAATGGGTAAAGCCTGGCGCCACGCTTTCGGTGTGCTGTGCGGCTTGCTCGACCAGAGATTGCTGCAGAGCCAGTAAAGCACTCACGACTTTGCGGCCGTTGTCACGCAAGTAGAGGCGCAAATCGTTGACGGTCTGATCGTTACGCGAACGGCCGGCGCGCAGTTTGCCGCCCAATGGTCCTAAGCGCTCGGTCAGTGCGCGTTCAATAAAGGTATGAACATCTTCGTCAGCCGCAATCGGATGCAGATTACCCGCACGATAATCGGCATCCAGCGCATCAATCGCCGCCAGCATGGTATGGAGTTCTTCGCTGCTCAGCAGATCGCCGCGAGCCAGCTCACGGGCATGTGCCCGGCAGCCTGCTAAATCGTAAGGTGCCAGGGCAAAGTAATAATCCGGGCTGCGCGACAGCGCGGTTAAACTGGCCGCCGGTGCCGCTTTAAAGCGCGCACCCCATAACAGTTCGGCATTATCAGACATGCTATTTCCCCTTGCAGATACTCGTCAGCGATATGAAAAAGATATGAATGAACCAGAGGTGATAATAAAAACTTATTTCACACTCACACTGGTAAATACGTCATATTTCAGGTTCACTGTACTTTCACCGCAATTATTCCGGAGTTGAATAGCAAAGATGGAAAGTAAAGTTTCCCAGTCTGGAAACAATGCAAATAATCGCGGCGATAATGCGGTTCTGGCACTGAGTAATATCGATTTAAAATTGCTTCGCGTATTTAAATGCGTGGTGGAAGCCGGGGGATTAACCGCTGCCAGCAACGAACTGAATATTGGTTTAGCCGCCATCAGTAAGCAGGTTTCCGATCTGGAGATTCGTCTCGGCATGACGTTATGCAGCCGGGGGCGCGAAGGCTTTGAACTGACGCAGTACGGCATTAATGTCTATCAGGCCACACTGGAGCTGTTCGTCTCCCTGAATCTGTTCCGCGAACGTCTGCACAACAGCCGTAATGAACTGCTGGGCGACATCGCGATTTGCGTGGTGGATAACACCATTACTGATCCGCACTCCCCGGTCACCGCGGCGGTGCAACAGTTGCACCAGAAAGCACCAAAGGTGCAGATTCGCTTACAGACTGCGCAATTAGATGATATTGAACGCGGGATGAGTGAAGGCCGTTTTCATTGTGGTATTGCGCCGGTTTATGAAATGAAAAGTGATTTTGATTACTTCCCGCTTTATAAAGAATATTCGAAATTATATTGCTCCATGTCACATCCTTTATATTCTGGATCTTGTGATAAGAATATATCGGTGGAAATATTACGTGAGCAGAAAATCATTAATCATTTATATGTGACGCCGCGCGATGACCGCCGCCTCATTCCATTACAGGACAGCGGTGCGCAGGCGGTGCAAGTGGAATCCGTCGCCATGCTGATTTTAACCGGGCACTTTATTGGTTATTTACCCGAGCACTATGCCGCGCCCTTTATTGCGCGGGGGCAGCTGTGTGAATTGGGTGATGAATCGGTACGTCGGGAAAATCCGTTCTGCCTGATGATGAAAAAAGGCCGGAAAATTAATCCGATTATCCGGCTGTTCATGCAATCACTGGGCCTGGCCGAGGCCGAAGAGGCGCACTAAGTTGGTGCGATCACCCCACCACTTTATACATCACCGTGGTGGCATCTAACGCCCCTTCCGTCGATTCGGCGTACAACGGAATGGAACCCGCAATTTGCCAGTCCATCGATAAGTAAAGCTGCGTAGCCACATCGCCGCTGCGCGTATCCAACACCAGCAGCGTTTTGCCCTGCTCAACCGCTAATTGCTCAGCCTGCTGCATCAGACGACGTGCAATTCCCTGGCGACGAGCAGCGGGATGTACCAGCAATTTACTGATCTCCGCGCGATGACGCCCATTCGGCATGGCGCTAAACCCGACCATTACCGTCGCAACAATCACACCCTGCTGCCGCGCCACCAGCAGCTGATTATCGCCGCTTGCCAGGCTGTAGATTTTATCCTGCCAGAAGCGTTCCATCGCTGCGCGATCGTCGGCATCAATAAAACCGACGCTGGCCCCGTCAGCCACGCACCCCTGCAGCACCTCGGTCAACGCGGCTAGCAGGGGCTGTGCCTGAGTGGCACTTAACTGTTCAATTTCAATCATGGTTTGCACACCACCAGAATGTAACGCGCGCCGCCTTCAGGATGCGCCTGGAATGATGATTTGCCGGTGAGATGAAAACGCAGGCAATCCCCCGCCTGCAATGTCCAGCGTTGATCGTCCATGGTGAACGTCAGCTCGCCAGATTGCAGCCAGATATGCTGCTCCAGCCCCTGTACCGGCGGTGCGTCATAATCGATACGCGCACCGGGTTGCAACACGCTCTCAACCAGTTCGGCCTTGAAATGGCTGGCGGGCGGCGAGACACTGCGACGCAGATAACCGCTGGCATCGTCGCGCCAAACGCTCTGATCGCTCGCTTTCAGCAGCAGCGCGGCTTCCTCTTCCACTTCACTTAGCAGGCGTGACATGGTCAAGCCATAGGCGACGCACAGCCGGTTAAGCAAAGCGGCTGTGGGGCTGGTCTCCGCCCGTTCAATGCGCGACAATGAAGCCCGGCTGATGCCGGTAGCCATCGCCAGTTCGTCCAGTGACCAGCCACGTTGCACACGCAATTCGGCTAATCGTGCGGCCAGTCGATCTTCGGTATCCGGTACAGACATCTCCACCTCTCATATTTGGGAAATAATTCTCACATATGAAATAAAGCCTCAATTTGCTTAAAACGTCAAGTTGTACAAATATAAAAGAGTTGTACAACCCAAACGAGGCGGTTAAGGTGTTGTAATGCAGGTCAGAATTTTCGAGGACGCCATGGCCTTATACAGTATCGGTGATGTTGCCGAACGCTGTGGAATCAACCCGGTAACACTACGCGCCTGGCAGCGCCGTTACGGTTTATTAAAACCCCAGCGTACAGAAGGCGGTCATCGCCAGTTTGATGATGAAGATGTTCAGCGCATTGAGGAGATCAAGCGCTGGATAGAAAGCGGTGTGCCTGTTGGCAAGGTGAAAGCCCTGCTGGAAGGCCAAACCGTTAATGTGCACGATGGCTGGACCGCGCTGCAGGAAGAACTGATGAGCGTGCTGCGTCACGTTCGTCCGGCTAAATTGCGCACCAAAATTGCCACCATTGGTCGCGAACATCCGGTGGATGCGCTGATCGATCACGTGTTTGTTCCCGTGCGCCAGCGCCTGGGACTGGATCAACACACCGCCCGTACCATGTGCAGCCTGCTGGATGGCGCGCTAATAGATTACGTGGCGTTTTGTCTGGCGGGCGGCCGTAAAAAAGCCGGCAAAGATGCATTGATGATTGGCTGGGGCGTGGAAGATCGCACTCGCCTGTGGCTGGAAGCCTGGCGCTTGTCGCAGCAGGGCTGGCGCATGGATGTCTTAGCCGAGCCGCTGGATATGCCGCGTCCTGAGCTGTTCCCTGGTCAGAATCTGTTTATCTGGACCGGTAAGAAACCGACGCGTCGGCAGCTGGAGCAGTTTGAACACTGGCAGGCACAAGGGTTTGCCACTCACATTCACGATCCCGCCTGACAAAAATCGCACACACGGCCTTTGCCTCGCCGGGTGTGCGCGTTATCATGCCGCACTCCATGACTCTTCTCAGGTTTCCCTTATGAACTGGAATAAAATTCTCATTGGCTCCCTGTTTGCTGTGATGGCCATTGGCGGCATGGGTGGCATGATGCTGGTAGGCTACAGTCTTATCCTTCCCAGCCACTGAGTTGACGTTGCACGCGTTCTAACACGCGGTCGCAAATCAGTGCCAACAGGGCGACCAGCAGCGCCCCCTGAATCACATAGGCGGTGTTAAAGCCGCTCAGTCCGATAATGACCGGCGATCCCAGGCTTTCTGCGCCCACTGTCGACGCGATGGTCGCGGTGCCGATGCTGATCATCACCGAGGTACGCACGCCTGCCATGATCACCGGTGCGGCCAGCGCCAGCTCAATCTGCCATAAGCGCCGCCATGGCCCCATGCCCAGCCCCACGGCAATTTCCCGGTTGCTGTCCGGCACGCTGTCTAAACCTGCCAGCGTTCCCTGCAAAATCGGCAACAGCCCGTAAAGAAACAGCGCTATGATGGCCGGTGTCGCGCCAAAGCCCATCACCGGCACGGCTATCGCCAGCACCGCTACCGGTGGGAAGGTCTGCCCCGCTGCCGCCAGCGTCTCCAGTAACGGCCTGAACGCCCGCCCGGCGCGGCGCGTCGCAAAAACACCACTGCCCACGCCAAAAATAATCGCCAGCGCGCTGCCGCTGATCACCAATGACAGATGTGCGAGGGCCAGCCGCCAGAAACTCTCTTGCTGATACAACGGACGTTCCAGCTGCGGGAACCAGTGGGCAAACAGCGGTGCACTATGCGGCAACCCCCACAGCAGCAGCAGAAACACCGCCAGCAGCCAGTACAGTGGATCGCGCCAGACACGCATCAGATCGCCTCCCGCTGGCGCAGCAGATCGCTGAAGTGCAGGACACCCAACGGCTGTTGATGTTGATCGATCACCGGCAGTTTGTCGGTGCGCCGAGCGATAAACTGTGACAGCGCCTCGCGCAGCGTCAGGTGCGCGGCTATTGGCTCACCGTCCAGCCACTCGCCGCGCCGCGCGGCGCTGCCAGCACGTCCCAATGCCAGCAGTCGCACGCCAAGCTCGCTGCGGCCAAAGAATTCGCGGGCGAAATCCGTGGCAGGCTGCGTCAGCAACTCAATCGGCTTGCCCTGCTGCACGATTTCACCACCGTCCATCAGCACCAGTTGATCCGCCAGCGTCAGCGCTTCGTCGATGTCGTGCGTCACCAGCACCACCGTGCGTCCTGACAGCTTCTGAATACGCAGCATCTCCTGTTGCAGCGCCTGACGGTTCACCGGATCGAGTGCGCCAAAGGGCTCATCCATCAGCAACAATTCGGGATCGGCGGCCAGCGCGCGCGCCACGCCAACCCGCTGCTGTTGTCCGCCGGAAAGTTGATGGGGAAAACGCGTCGCCAGATGCGTATCCAGATTGAGCAGCGTCAGCAGCTCCTCTACGCGCTGTTGAATTTTTGCCTGCGGCCAGCCGAGCAGTGACGGCACGGTAGCGATATTCTTTGCCACGTTCCAATGCGGGAACAGGCCAATCGACTGGATGGCATAGCCAATACGCCGCCGCAGCGCACGTGCATCCATGCGTTCAATCGGTTCACCGGCAAAGCGGATTTCGCCGCTGTCATGCTCCACCAGCCGGTTGATCATTTTCAGCGTGGTGGATTTGCCCGAGCCGGAGGTGCCGATCAGCACGGTGAAACTGCCCTTCTCAATATGCAAAGTGAGATCGCGCACCGCTGCTTTGCCCGCAAACATTTTGCTTACCTGGTGAAACTCAATCATCGGTTCTCTCCAGCAGTGCCGACAGTAAACGCAATGCGGCATCAAACACCACCGCCAGCGCCACCACCGGAATCACGCCCAGCAACACCAAATCCAGTGCGCTGCTGAGTAATCCCTGAAATACAATGGCGCCAAAGCCACCGGCACCAATCAGCGCCGCGACCACCGCCAGTCCAATGGTTTGCACCACCACCACACGCAAGCCCGAAAGCCACACCGGCAGCGCCAGCGGGAGTTCGGCGTGCCAGAACTGTTGCAGTGCACTCATGCCCATACCGCGTGCGGTTTCGCGCACCTCCTGCGGCACCTGCTGCAATCCGGCCACCACGCTGCGCACTAGCGGCAGCAGCGCATACAACACCAGCGCGATTAGCGCGGGCGCCAGACCAATGCCGCTGATGCCCCAACTCGCCAGCACCGGGAAGTGAGCCACCAGCCCCGCCAGCGGCGCAATCAGCAGGCCAAACAGCGCCACGGAAGGCACAGTCTGGACCAGGTTGAGTACGCTGAAAGCGGCACTTTGCCAGCGCGGTCGTCGGGCAATCGCTAATCCCAGCGGTAAACCTATCAACAACGTGGGGAGTAATGTGCCGCCCAGCAACAGCAGATGCTGGCTAAAGGCCGCATCAAACACCGCCGTACGGTTGGCATACTCTTTCATCAGGGAGAGATGGTCGAGGTGACCGCTGAGCAATAACAGCAGCGGAACAATCCAGATTTGCAGATTCAGCAGAATTCGCCACGGCGTGCTGGCCGTGAGCTGGCGGATAGCCTCAGCGGCCAGCAATAAAGCCAGCGCCGCCGCACACCATAAACCGCTGCCAAAGGCCGTGCGTGCCAGCGGGCTGCCGCTGTTAGCCAGCTGCGCCGCCGTCTGCCCGCCAATAAAGATCAGCAGCGCAAACAGAATCTCAGCGTCCAGCAATGCCATCACCAGATTGCGACGCCGTGGCTTCCACCACAACCCTTGCCATAGCCACAGTAACGGCAGCAGCAACAGCCAGGATTGCGTGACCTGCCACAGCATTAGCGGCTGGCCGGACACCAGGCGGTTGGCGGCGAAACTGAGTAACGGCAAGGTAGCCAGAGCCAGCGTGATCAGCAGCGTTAACACCAGCAGCACCGGCTGCTGGCGCGGTCTTGATAACAGTAACGGCACCGCTTACAGCAACTTATTCTGCTGTAGCCACTGTTTCGCCACCTGGCTGGCATCCTGACCATCAACCGCAATCTGTGCATTGAGTTGTTGCAGGGTTTTCTCATCCAGCTTACTGAACACCGGCTGCAACCAGTTACCGATCTCCGGATACTGTTTCAGCACGCTTTCCCGAATCACTGGCGCAGGGGCATAAATTGGCTGCACGCCTTTGGGATCGGTCAGCGTTTGCAAACCGAGCGCCGCCACCGGGCCATCGGTGCCATAGGCCATGGCTGCGTTGACGCCAGAGGTTTGCTGTGCCGCCGCTTTGATGGTTACCGCCGTATCACCGCCCGCCAGCGACAGTAGCTGTGACTGATCCAGCTTGAAGTTGTAGGCTTTTTCAAAAGCGGGTAGCGCATCGCTGCGTTCGATAAATTCCGCCGACGCCGCCAGTTTAAAGGTGCCGCCTTTTTTCAGGTAGGCGCTGAGATCGTCGAGGGAGTTGAGACTATTTTTCTGTGCCACATCGCCGCGCACCGCGATGGTCCAGGTATTGTTGGCGGGCGCAGGGGTTAACCACACCAGATGATTTTTATCCGCATCGAGCTTTTTCACCTTCTCATAGCCCTGCTGCGCATTTTTCCAGGCAGCATCTTTCTCATCACTGAAGAAGAAGGCGCCGTTGCCGGTGTATTCCGGGTAGATATCCAGTTCACCTGCGGTGATGGCTCCGCGCACGACCTGCGTGGTGCCGAGCTGGATCTTGTTAACGGTTTTCACCCCATGTTTATCCAGCACCTGCAGAATAATGTTGCCTAACAGCGAGCCTTCCGTATCTATCTTTGAACCGACCTTAACCGGATCGGCCGCATTTGCAGCGCCCACACTCATCGCTAATGCGATCATCCCCAATAACCCCTGCTTAATCATGCCGCTGTCCTCTGCTTATATTTCAGTCTGTGACTATCAAGCGTAGCCTGGCGAAACAGGATGGGGGCGGTCAAGCGCCCCAGTTCGAGCTTTTTCTGCTATTTAACGCACATTGCTTATAACCCATTCGCAGGACATATAACCAAATGGAATTTTTAATGCGTAGGTACAGGCTTATTCTCATAGTCCCACTCTTTACAATAAAATACATAACATCATGTCCGACTTAGCTTCTCCGGCGCACGTGGCGCTGGCAGGGAATACGCCGACTGGCGAAACCAAATGGATTCGCAGCGCGGCTGACGTATCGAATCTCGTGAACAACAGCAACGAGTCTCGCAGCAATGCGCGCATCGTGGTGGCCATCGCCCTCGGCGGTGTGTTCCTCGATGCCTACGACCTTGGCGCACTGGCCTTTGGTATCAAAGATGTCACGCGCGAATTTAACCTGACGCCGACCGGCACCGGGATGGTGGCCTCCGCGATTACCTTCGGCGCGATTGTGGGTGCGCTGATTGGCGGTTATCTCACCGATAAAATTGGCCGCTACCGCGTGTTTATGGCGGATATGTTCTTCTTTGTGGTTGCGGCGCTGGCCTGCGCCTTTGCCCCGAACGAATACGTGTTGGGCGGTGCACGCTTTGTGATGGGATTGGGCGTGGGCATCGATCTTCCTGTCGCCATGGCGTTTCTTGCCGAGTTTTCTAAACTGCGCGGGCAAGGGAATAAGGCCGCCAGCGTGGCAATGTGGTGTCCCACCTGGTATGCGGCAATCAGTATTTCCTATCTGCTGGTGCTGCTGCTGTATGCGGTGCTGCCGGAAAGTCACACCGACTGGTTGTGGCGACTGATCCTCGGCTTCGGCGCGGTACCTGCGCTGCTGATTATTGCCATTCGCAGCCGTTATATGAGTGAGTCTCCAGTGTGGGCGGCCAATCAGGGCAACCTGCACGGCGCCGCGCAGATCCTGCAGCGCTCCTACAACATCAATGCCCATGTCGCGGAAGATGCCGAACTGACGCAGGCCAAGCCGGTGCGCAAAGCCAGCTGGCGTAACTATGGCGCGCTGCTACAGGGGGTTTATCGTCGTCGTACTATTCTGGCGACCGTCACCTCCATCGCCTCTTCGTTCGCCTACAACGCGGTGGCCTTTGGCCTGCCGGTGATCATCTCCAGCTTCTTTGCGCAATCGATGCTGACCACTATTTTGGTGTCGCTGGCGTTGAATCTGCTGTTCGCTTTCGTGGGTGGCTTGCTGGCCGTGCGTCTGGTGCCGCGTCTCGGCGCGTGGAAGATGTCGGTGGCGGGTTACAGCTGTCAGTGCATTGCCCTTCTGGGGTTAGCGCTGATTGGTCGCCCGGAAGGCGGTGAACAAGCGGCACTGGCGATTGCGATGCTAGCGCTGTTCCTGTTTGGTCAGGGGTTCGGTCCGGGCTCACACACCATGACCTTTGCCTCGCTGAGCTACCCTGCTTCACTGCGCGGCGTGGGGGTTGGTTTTAACCAGACGCTGATGCGCGGCAGTTCAACCGTGTCGCTGTTCCTGTTCCCACTACTGGTGGCGGCATTCGGCACCGGCGTGTTCTGGGTGATTTTCCTCGCCCCGCTGATTGGCTTGCTGGCGCTGCTGGCGATCCGCTGGGAGCCCTCAGGCTACGATGTGGATGCGGAAGACTTCACTTGAGACAACAACGCCCCGTTAAGGGGCGTTTTTTATGCGGTCAGGCGGAAATCGCCAAACGTATGGGGAATGCGCGGGAAGGTGTGTAGGAACCAGGGCGTAAATTGTTCGGGTTGATCCAGCATCTCCTGCTGAATCTGCTCAATCGAGCGATAACACCAGGCATCCGCTTCTTCCGGATTCAGGTTGGGTTCAATATCACTGGTGGCGAAGAATACATGACCATACTCGTGCTCGGTCAGACCGTTGCTTAATGGCAGGTTGTAGCTCAGTTCGAACACTGGCGTCAGCGCTACTTGCATCCCCATCTCTTCACGCAAGCGACGTTCAGCGGCATCCCGGGTCGATTCCTGCGGATAAGGGTGGCCGCAGCAGGTGTTGCTCCACAAGCCGCCACAATGATATTTACCGTTTGCACGACGTTGCAGCAGCAGTTCATGGCGCGAATTGAACACGTAGACCGTCACCGCACGATGCAGCAATCCTTTCTCATGTACTTCCAGCTTTTCCATCTTGCCGGTGGGACGATCGAGGTGGTCGACGAGAATAACTTCAATGGCGGGCATGACAACTCCTTCAGATAATTCTCAGCTATTGTACACAACCTCAAAGACTGAAACTGAGGAAATCGCGCACATTCCGTGCGCTTAAGTAGAGAAATTTAAGCTTAGCAGTCATCAGACAAAGCGGTAACGACTCAGGATGTAGAATTCAAATCGGCCAACCATGGGCGCTATAAAGTCGTCATCGTTATCAGCCAGGATGCGGAGGCGTGCACAGTCCCGGGCCGCCTTGAGTCTGTCGTCGCCACGCTCTGACCGCTCAATTCCGCCTATGCGCACAGATAAGGCTGCCCTCTCTTAAAGGGCAGCCTGATTTGACTGAGTGATTACCTGACAGGCATTCGCGTTTAAAGCCGCCCCTTCAGTTTTAGCTCGGATTCGATTGTCGTATCGCGGGCAGTTGTATGCCGGCTTGCGCCCCACACTTCATCATATGCATAGCCAGTGAGATCTTTAATCACCACACGCGTTTCAGCATCGCAACCTCTTGCCGTGCCACCCAGTTTGCGGCGCGCCACCTCTTTGATTAGCAACTTATGGCTACGCTGCGTCAGTTTGAATTTAAAGGTCAGCCAGAAGCTCGCCGCCAGCAGTGCCGTGGTGACAAACACCATCAACCCGACAATCGCATGGATGGCGCTCTCCGGTTGCGCACCGTTGCCTTTCACAAAACCACTCTCCTGCAGCACGATGCCAATCATGAAAATGGCGATGGCCACCGAACTTTTACGCGTCAACACCATGACACCAGCAAATATCCCTTCACGCCGCTTACAGGTCACCATCTCATCAATATCGGGAATAAAGCTGTAGATGTTCCACGGAATGTAAAACAGCCCGGCGCGCACGATGCCCAAAAACAGAAAGACTGCGCTGAACAGCAGCGTGGGCACCTGCCATTGCCACAGATAAACCGCAAACAGGAACAGGAAGATAGCGACGATACTCAGGTAGGACATACGCAGCGCGTTGGAGGGCGTCATATTAAAGCGGCCAAGCAGCATCATGAAAATGAAAGTGCCGGGAATCGACATAAACATCATGTTACTTAGCAGCAGTGAAGCCAGTGAGGCATCCTGCTTCAGGCCGTAGATCACGAAATAGGTGAACACCGCCAGAAAGGCATCCATCGCGGTGAAGGAGCAGATATAAATCAGCAGATGCTGACGAAAGGCTTTGATTTTGAATGACGATGCCAAATCGACAAACAGATACTTTAGGTGGGCCTTCAGGCTCCCCTGGCGCGCCGAATGTTGCGCCACATCCTCTTCCGGCTGAATATCTTTGGCCTCCCAGGTGGTCAACCAGGTAATAAACACCGCCACGTAGTAAATCACCGAGAAGATGACGCCGGTCAGCGTATAGGTAATGGCGTTGTCTTTGCCGGTATAGGTCATGATGATGCCCGGCACTGAGACGGCAAGGAAACTGCCAAGCGCTGAGAACATTAGGCGCACGCCCGAAAGACGCGTGCGCTCGCTAAAGCGATTGGTCATCTCCGAGGACAAGGTTTCCCACGGCACCAGCACCATTGCCGACAGCAGTTCGATGGTGAGATAAGTGCCGAGATAGTACCAGTAGCCCATATCCGTCACCCACAGCGCGCCATACAGCAGCATTAAGGGAGAGGAGATCAGCAGGAAGAAACGGCGGCGGCCAAATTTTCGCCCCAGCCAGGTATTGCCGAAGTTGTCAGTAATGTAGCCCATGATCGGACTTAATATCGCATCGATGACGCGGGCGATGGCAAATATCGAGCCCGCTTCAAACACCGATAATCCGCAGTAGGTGGTATAGAAAAACAGCAACCAGGTGCCAATCACCGCAAAGGCACCGCCGCCAAAGAGATCCGTCAGGCCGTAGCCGATCGCGACGCCATAACCGACGCGACGTTCTGTAGGTTTAACCATCGATCCGATTCCTGTTCTGGTAGGGTATGTAATAGCGGCAAGGTGCTATGCCCTGCCGCCGTTGTTATCAACAGAATTGGAAATCAACTTATAGGGCCGGGATGCTATCCCGCATTGGCTAGCATCTGCGCTTTGACACAGAGTTCCGCCGCCTTAAAGGCATGGGCTTGCGTCATGGCGTGCTCTGTACGATGGAGGCAGTCGTTAATCAGCTGTCCAAAGAACGGGAAGCCCACTTCACCGGAAACGGCATAGCGGAACTCTCCTTCTTTGTTCACCAGATACACCACGTCCTGCTCACCGCGTGTGAGATCGGTGTATTTGCGGATCTCGATATAACCGTCCGTGCCGAGCAACGTCATGCGCCCATCACCCCAGGTGGATAAGCCATCCGGCGTAAACCAGTCGCAGCGGAAGTAGCCGTTGGCGCCGTTCTCGCCAGCCAGCATCGCATCGCCAAAGTCCTCAAATTGCGGGTGCTGTGGATGGCGGAAATTCCGCACCTGGCTCGCCACCACCGTGGCGTCGCTGTTGCCGGTGTAGTAGAGGAATTGCTCAATTTGATGGCTGCCGATGTCACACAGGATGCCGCCGAAATAGCGACGCTGATAGAACCAGTCGGGCCGTCCGGTGCCTTCACGATGTGGGCCGGTACCCAAAGTTTGCACCACCTGGCCGATAGCCCCTTTCTCTACCAGCTGTCCGGCAAACACCGCGCTCTCCACGTGCAGACGTTCGCTGTAATACACCGCATATTTGCGCCCGGTTTTAGCGCACATCGCTTTGGCGTCTTCCAGCTGTTCCAGGCTGGTGAGCGGGGCTTTATCCGTGAAGTAATCCTTGCCCGCCGCCATCACTTTCAGCCCCAGCGCACAGCGTTCCGAGGGAATCGCAGCGCCTGCCACCAGTTGCACCTGCGCATCGGCCAGAATGGTCTCCAGCGAATCGGCGATCTGCACCTGCGGGAACTGCTGCACAAACTTATCGACTTTGGCGGCATCGGGATCGTATACCCACTTCAGCGTGGCTCCGGCCTCGGTCAGGCCATTGCACATGCCATAAATGTGGCCGTGATCCAGTCCTGCCGCCGCAATGATAAATTCCCCCGGCTGCACCACCGGTTGTGGTTTGCCTTTCGGCGCGTAGTTCATGCCATCCTGTTTGTTCATGGTTGTTTCCTCACGCAAAGTTTTTACCCAATGGGATGTCATCAACATCGGCGAAGTTGTCTACCGAAGCCTGTTTTTCGTAGAAGTGCGGTGCATAGGCGATCAGCCCGCCAGTGCGATAAAAAGCATCCTCTTTGGGGATCGGTAACGAGACGGTGCTTTTGGTGATGGCCGACTTGTAGATGGCGGTAATCAGTTCCAGCGAGCGTTTGCCCTGCTCACCATCAATCAGCGGTGCACGCTGCTGTTCGATCGCTGAGAAGAAGTCATCGACCTGTCCGGCGTGCAGTGTCCAGGTGAGCGGTGCGGTGCTGGCATGCAGGCGATCCAGCTCCTGCTCCAGCGCCAGATTGTTCTCTTTTTCCGGGAAGCCATTCTCTGCCGCCTGCATGGCGACCGCTTTCCACGGCGCTGAGAGACGTGCTTTCTCACCCTGCAGCACGATTTTCTGATCTTCACCGTGATGCACCACAGAAGCGGTCAACTGCGCCAGCGTGCCGTTGGGATAGCGGAAAATCGCGGCGCTGAGATCTTCCACTTCGGCATTGTCGTGCGCCACGTTGCCGATCATCGCCACCACTTCACTGGGCGCACCGAGCATCCATTGCATGGCATCGATGTGGTGGACCGCATGGTTAATCGTGCAGCCGCCGCCCTCTTTCTCCCAGGTGCCGCGCCACCACAGGTCGTAGTACGAATGGCCACGCCACCAGAATGAATCGATTTGCGCGTGGCAAATTTTGCCCGCCAGGCCCGAATCCACTGCCGCTTTCAACTGCCAGAACGCATCGGTGAAGCGGTTCTGCGCCACCACTGACAGAATTTTGCCACTGGCTTTTTGCGCAGCAATCATCGCATCGCACTCTTCCAGCGAGGCCGCCATAGGCTTTTCGCACAGCACATGCTTGCCCGCCTGCAGGGCCGCAATGGTGTTTTCCGCATGCACATAAGGCGGCGTACAGACGTCGACCACGTCGATATCTGCGCCCTCGGCCAGCATCTCGCGGTGATCCTGGTAAACCCGCACATCGAGCAGGCCGTAGCGCTGCAATTTCTCCCGCGCTTTTTCGGGATACACGTCCGCTACCGCGACAATTCTGCCGCGCTCAGGAAACTGCAGAAACGCCTGGATATGTGAATTGGCAATATTGCCCATGCCCACTATCGCAATTTTTAACATCGTGATTCTCCGCTCATGACCGCTGTTGAGGTGTCTGCGAGGAACATAAAAAAGCGCTGCTGACCGGACAATCTGTTTTTGTGAGAATGCTCGCAGAGCGATGCATGAGTTTGTGAACCAAATGTAAAACCGTCTTAATATCAGTCCACTGCGTCTGCAAAAATTTGCAAAAATTGATTGGGATGGGGATCACACTATGGCTGGCAAGCTCAGAATGGACGAAATTTCAGCAATCACCGGCTACTCAGTGAGTACGGTTTCACGCGTGTTGAGCGGGAAATCCTACACCAGCGAAAAAGCGCGTGAGGCGATTGTCGACTGCGCGCGCAGGCTAGGTGTATTGCAGGAAATGGTGAGTGGTCGCCTGCTGATCAATGACATTGTGGTGTTTGCCCCAGGACGCACTTTCACCCCACGCGGCGATCACTTTTACCATGAAGTGACACGCGGGATTGCTGAGGCCTGCGCGTCGCATGATGTGCATATCAGCTATTGCCCACTGGAGGAACAGCGCGCCGATGTGAAGCTGTTTCTGGAAAAAGCCGCAGCAAAAAACATCAGCGCCATCATCATTATCGGCACCGACGATCAAGCGATCTTCAGTCTGGCGGCGTCACTCGGTAAACCCTGTGTGCTGATTAACTCTCGTGATAAAGATATGCGGCTGGATGCGGTGTCACCCGATCATCGGGCGATTGGTTTCAGCGCTATGCAGCATCTGTTTGAGCAAGGCCACCGCCGGGTGTTGACCGTGACCTGCCTGCGACGTGAGACGCTGTTTTTGCGTCTGGAAGGGATCAAAGACGCCTACCGCCATTTTCATATGCCGTTTAATGCCCAGCAGGATTTGATCGTCATCGAAGCCTACTCCTCGCAGGACACCGAGATCGCACTGAATCACTGGCTGGATACGCACCCACGCGATCAGTGGCCAGATGTGATTCTGCCCGGCGGCAAAGGCATTATTACCGGCGTGCAGAATGCACTGCTGTCACGCGGCTTGCGCATTCCCGAAGATATTTCGCTGATGACGACAGATTTAGCCAGCCGGCTGGAAGGATCGCCGGAGATGCCCATCACCGGCTTTGCGGTGCCCTGTCGCGAGCTGGGTTATGAAGCGATCCAACTGATCCAGAACCGCCTCAATCGTCCGCAGTCGTCGATTTACAATCTGTTGTTGCAGGGGAAACTGGTGGATCGCGGCACGGTGGCGAATGCCACCCGCCATGCGGCACGAGAAGAGATCCGCAACGCGTTTCCGTGAGATGCCCTAAAGCAGAAACGCACGTCATCAGCGCATCGTGCCTGTGCACCCAAGCCCAACATCAAAACCTCAGCGCTGATGCTAAACCTTTTGAATTACCAATCCGTTCAAGCCTCAAGCACATAGCCTTTTCTAACAAACCACACCTAAGCTCAGAAGCAGGCTGGTGCCGCTCAGGGGCAGGCAATCCGCAGCGCCGAACAGAGTGAGTCTGCCAGGAGAGACCGCATGGATGCGGCCGAAAGGCTGGGCTGGAACAGGGATGTTCCATCCCAGCCGGTCCGTAAGGCGGACGAATGACGTGAGGGTACCGCGTCAGCGGCGCGAAGACCGCCGGCCCCTGAGCGGCACCAGCCTGCGTTATCACTTGTGGTAAATCGCCCAGCCTTACAACTTAAAGCTCTGCACCACCAGCTCCAGCTGCACGCTCTGCTCTTCCATGGCGCGCGCGGCAGCCGACACCTGCTCGACCAGCGCGGCATTCTGCTGGGTGCTGCCATCCAGCTGCGTGATTGCCAGATTAACCTGCTCGATGCCCATGCTTTGCTCGCGACTGGCAGACATGATTTCACTCATCAGGGTGGTCACGCTGCTCACGCCCTGCATCAGCTCATCCATGGTTTGACCGGCTTGTTCCACCAGCTGGCTGCCGGTATCGATATTGGCCACCGACTCCTCAATCAGCTTCTTGATCTCACGCGCCGAGTTAGCGGAGCGCTGCGCCAGATTACGCACTTCTGACGCCACCACAGCAAATCCACGCCCCTGCTCACCCGCTCGGGCCGCTTCCACCGCCGCGTTAAGTGCGAGGATATTGGTCTGGAAGGCGATGCTGTCAATCACGCTGATGATATCCACCACCTTACGTGATGAGTGATTAATCGCTCCCATGGTGGTGACCACCTGACGCACCACGTCCGTTCCGCGCGCCGCCACCTGCGAGGCACCGTCCGCCAATTGATTGGCATGGGTAGCATTGTCGGCGTTCTGACGTACCGTGCCGGTCAGCTCTTCCATTGACGCGGCGGTTTCGACAATCGAACTGGCCTGCGATTCAGTACGCGCAGACAGATCGGCATTGCCGCTGGCAATTTCACGCGAGGCAGAGGTAATCGCCAGTGCGCTGTCGCCGACCTGACGCATCAGCCCCTGCAGATACTCAATAAACTGGTTAAAGCTCTGCGCCACCGCGTTAAATTCCGGGCTGTTGCTGGCAGGCAGACGCTGGGTTAAATCCGCGCCGCCAGTCGACAGCGCTTCGATATTGCGGTTCAGCAGGCTAAGACGTTTCATCATGGCGCGCACGAAGCCGAGCAGCACCAGCAGCAGGATCACCGCCAGCGGGATCTGCACCAGGCCCAGGCGAGTCAGCATGCTGTGGGTTTGCGCATCCAGCAAACTGGACGGCACATCGCTGGCGAGATACCACGGGCTACCGGCGATCGCCTGCAGGAACAGCGTGTGCTCGCCATCTTCGCCTTTAAAGGTGGTTTGCGTAGGCTGATGACCTGCCTGGCTCAGCAGACCTTTCAGCGCACCCGCCATCGGCAGCTGCGTATCCGCGAGATTTTCCAGCTTCGGTGCACCTTCCAGCAGTGCGGCGTTGCCCACCACTTTGCCATCCGCTTCAACGATCAACACACGTCCGTGAATGGCGTCGCCCATCTGTTTCGCCAGTTGGTTGAAGAAACCGAGCGTTACGTCGATGGTTGATACCCCCCACACCGTGCCATCACGATAAATCGCCATCGCACAGTTGGTACGCGGCTGCGGGCTGGCCGCATCCTGATAGGCTTTAGCCCAGGCACATTGCCCTTTGGCCGCGGCCATACCGTCTTTGTACCACGGCTGCTCCCAGTATTTGTCCGCTGCGTCGGAGTTCCAGTAAGTGTTGACCTGTAACTGGTTGCTGGCGTTACGGGCGAAGAACGAACTGTCTTTTTCCTTCGCCGGATCGCGGCGATTAGGCAGCGGCCAGATACCGCCGCCAAATACGTTGCTGTCCTGATACTGGTTCACCAGCGCAGGCAGCAAGTTGTCTATGGCCGCGCTATCCATCACGCCTGCGGCTTCGGTAATGGCACGTTGCTGCGCCTGCACGCGGTTCATCTGTTCGACAATACGTCCCGCCAGGCCATCCACCTCATAGCGCACTAATCGGCTTTCGTTTTGACTCAACTGCGGTGCCACAAACTGATTGATCACCACCACGGTAACCAGCATCAGTACCACGAAAAATGCGACCAACGTCGCGGTAAAACGAGATTGTGTAGTTTTTAACATCAGTGTGCCCTTACCCTGGTTGGCGAGTTGCCTGATCGAGGTTAACGGCGTGTTACAGAGGAACTTGAGGTGAGCAAGATCACAAAAATGCAAATAGTTGATTTAGGTGATCATTAGGAGGGTGACTAACGTCGCGCTTACTCATCAGAGTGCGGGCAACCGCCCGCAGAGAGGGCTATTGCGGCGGGTCCACCACTTCCTGACGTGGCCGAAATATATGGTCATTACCTTCTGCCTGCAAACGCTGCAGCAGCTGTTGTCCACCGCGGTCATCGGCCTGAGCAAACTGACGTTCCGCTTCGGTGATCGGTGTCGCCCACAGCAGATTCGGACGATCGTCATCGCGCTTGGGCAGTCGGAACTGGGCAACTTCCGGTGCTAAGCCATTGGCCAGCAGGAAACTCTCGAAGCCCACTGGTGCCACTTCCGATGCCAGCGTGTGCCCTTCGCCAATCCACGTCAGCCGCGCCCACGGCAAGTGCGCGAATTCTGCCAGCGCGCTGGCCATCTGCACCGCATTGGCTTCGGTCATCACTTCACCGTCTACTGCCATCGCCAGCTCAACACGGCGGTACTGCGGGGCCAGCTCATCAAACAGGTAATCCACCTGCGGCATGGGCCGAATCCCCATACCCAGCGTGAGAAAAACCCACACGCCATTGTGCCAGTGCTGAGAGATGGCCATTGGCGGCCAGCTCCCTTGATCGATAGCGTAATACTTTACCGACTCACCAAACTGCGCCTGGTAGCACTGCATCAGCTCATGCTGCACAACATCCCATAAATGGCCGTCATGCCAGTCACGCCAGAAGTGGCGCTGCTGCTCGGCGCGTGCATAGTAATCATTGGTGGAAGCGGATCCGAGCGGTGCGGTCAGGCGATTCTCTTTGATGCAGCCAGCAGAGAAACTCACCTGCTTATCCTGATACAGACTCCAGCCGGGGATCACCGCCAGCAGTTGGCCGTAATACCACAGGGCTGCACCGTCATCACTCGGTTCCCACAAAATCTGTAGACCGGCAGGGTCGAGCATCGGCTCGGCTTCTAAGGTGCGGCAATACTCTGCGCTGAGCAGAGGCGCAATGCCCTGCTCCATCGCTTCACGATCTTCACGCGCCGGTGCAGGCAACAGATTGCGCAGCCAGCAGCCGCGCACCGCATACTGACTGCGAAACAGATCGTTGGGCCAGATGTAAAAGTAGGCCGTGCGCGCATCCTGTTCGACGATGGCGGTCAGTGTGTTTTGCTGATTTGGCACCTCAGCAATCAGAGGTTGGTGTGTCATAACGCCTCGACAAAGCCTTGAGGGATCCATTTTCCCTGAGAATAGAGCAGGATCGGCACTCGCACCACGTGATACAAGGGTAAAACTCTCAAAGTGCAGTCAGGAAGCGTGAGAATGACTGATGAATGCCAGCACAACGCCCTGACAAACTTCAAATTAATTCGCGATTCATTTGCCGCCTCGCATGCTATTGTCTGCACATTCCTCCTTGCGGAGCTGCTCAGCATGGTGCTGCAAAACCTCGATTTGAACCTGCGCGATGTCGTGATTTTCGCGATTTTAGTGTGGCTGTTTCTTCGCTATACATGGGTGATGTCAGCGCTCACGTTTATGCTCGGTGGTGCGGTGCTATTGGTGTTGTTACCCATCGACATTTACTACAGCTTGCTGCCATTAGCGCTGCTGGGAGTGGGATTAGGGATGCTGCTTCATCATTATCAGCAGCGCCAGCTCACCCTTAAACGTGAAGCCCGCACACCGCGCACCTACACCAAAAAGCAGGACGAGCTGCATTTGTAACGTTAGCGTCCCATACGTTGCATGGCGCGGGAATAAGCCCCGCGCTGAATCGACCAGCGCAGCAAACCGGCAATCACCGCGATCTCTTTATCCACGCGCCACTGTGTCAACGGGCTAATCGGCTGCTGAATTTGCTGTTGCGCCCAGTCCGGTAACAACCCCATCCCGGCTTTTAGCATCACCCGCATCGCCGGTTTCGCCTGCCAGCTTGGGGCCGGTGCATTAATTAATAGCTGCATCACTTCCAGCGTACGTTCATCACAGATCAGTTCCGGGCGCATCGCCTGCAGATAATCTTCCACCGCCTGTACCGTTTTGGGCACCTTCTCCGCCCCTAAGGCTTCGGCGATGAGCGCCGCTTCATCGTAATAACGATCCTGCTCGGCCAGCGCGGCCGGATGCAGCATTTGCAACATCAAGGCGCTGATGCCACCACATAACATCGAAGGAAAGTCGCCGTGCACGCGCCAGATCACATGGTCAGGACCAAACAAACCCGGATCGCCCAGCGGCTGCGAAATATCGAATTCGTTGAGTGCGAGGCCGTTAAGACGAAAGACTTGCTGCTGGATACGATTGCGGAGGTTCATGACGTTTGTCGGTTATGCCCGTTGGCAGAATAAGCTCGGGCCTATCATATACTGCCAGGGGTAACGGTGCGATTCATCCTGCGACAAACCGCACCGTTCCACAAAGTGGCGACAACTAACGCTTACAGATAATCAAACTGCCCGTCTTGGGTGCGTACCGAATCGAGGCCAATCATCACGTTGAATTTGCCCGGCTCGGCGACATGCTGCATTTTTTGATTCCAGAATTTCAGTGCATCCACATCAATCTTAAAGCTTACGGTCTGTGACTCGCCCGCTTTCAGCATGATGCGTTTGAAGCCACGCAGCTCCTGCACTGGGCGGCTGATGCTGGCCACCGGATCGTTGAGATACATCTGTACCACCGTGGCACCATCACGTTTGCCGGTGTTGGTGACGGTAACGCTCGCGTCAACTGTGCCGGTGCGCGGCATGGTTTTCGCAGACATCTTCACTGGTGACACCGTAAAGGTGGTGTAGCTCAGGCCGTAACCAAACGGATAGAGTGGACCGTTCACCGCATCGTAGTAGTGCGAGGTGTACTTGTTCGGCTTGGCGAAGTTATACGGACGCCCGGTTGGCAAGTGATTGTAGTAAATCGGCAGCTGTCCTACGGAACGCGGGAAGGACATCGGCAGCTTGCCCGATGGGTTGTAGTCGCCAAACAACACGTCCGCAATCGCATTCCCCCCTTCGGTGCCGCTGAACCAGGTTTCGAGCATCGCATCAGCCATATGATCTTCGTTGACGACTGTCAGCGGACGACCGTTCATCAACACAATCACCAACGGCTTACCGGTCGCTTTCAGCGCCGCCAGCAGTTTTTGCTGGCTTGGCGGAATCACCAGGTCACTGCGACTGGAGGCCTCATGCGCCATCCCCTGCGCTTCACCCACAGCGGCGACTACGACATCCGCTTTCTTCGCCTGGGCAACGGCTTCATCAATCAATTCCTGCGGCGAGCGTTTATCCACGCTAACCGCCTGTTCGTAAAGGTTGAGGAAGTCCTGAATACCTTTGTTATCGGTGATGTTGGCCCCTTTGGCATACAGCACGGTGCCTTTGCCCGCCATCGCATTGCGTACACCCTGCAGCAGCGGAATCGACTGTTTCGCCACGCCCGCGGCTGACCAGCTGCCCATAATGTCACGCTGGCTGTCAGCCAATGGCCCCACCAGCGCCACGGTGGCGTCTTTTTTCAGCGGTAAGGTTTCATGCCAGTTTTTCAGCAGCACGATGCTCTTACGCGCCACGTCACGTGCTTCTGCACGATGCAGACGGCTCTCGGCATTGGTGTCCTGCGGATCGCTGCCTTTCGGCCCTAAATGGCTGTAGGGATCGTTAAACAAGCCCATATCATATTTGACGTTCAGCACGTGACGCGCGGCATCGTCGATCTCCGCCATGGTAACGGCGCCACTCTTTACCAGCCCAGGCAAGTATTTGCTGTAGTACTCATCGCTCATACTCATATCGATGCCGGACTTCAGCGCAATACGCACCGCATCCTGCGGATCGCTAGCCACGCCGTGCTTCAGCAACTCTTTGATCGCGCCATGATCGCTGATAGTGATGCCTTTAAATTTCCACTCACCGCGCAGCAGGTCTTTCAGCAACCAGCCATCCGCCGTCGCTGGCGTGCCGTTGAGGGAGTTGAGCGCTACCATCACGCCGCCACTCCCCGCATCCAGCGAAGCTTTGTACGGTGGCAGATAATCCTGGAACAGGCGCTGTGGGCTCATATCCACAGTGTTGTAATCACGTCCGCCTTCCACTGCGCCATAGGCAGCGAAGTGCTTCACGCTGGTCATGATCGAATAACGGTCGGCGGCGCTTTTGCCCTGCATGGATTTCACCATCGCGCTGCCCATTTGCGAGGACAGGAAAGTGTCTTCTCCGAAGCCTTCAGACACGCGTCCCCAGCGCGGTTCGCGCGTGACATCCACCATCGGCGCCCAGGTCATATTGAGACCATCGTCGGCGGCTTCATAAGCGGAGATGCGGCCGACTTCACCGATCGCATCCAGATCCCAGCTGGCCGCGAGGCCGAGTGGTATCGGGAAAATAGTACGCTGACCGTGCACTACGTCGTAAGCGAAGAACAATGGAATTTTCAGGCGGCTCAGTTGCATCACCTGATCCTGCATCGCGCGAATATCCGGACGCGTGACGGTATTGAAGATTGCGCCAACCTGACCGTGCTGGATCATGTCGCGCACTGCCTCCTTCGGCGTGTCTGGCCCCACGCTGATCAAGCGCATCTGCCCGATTTTTTCATCAAGGGTCATTTTGCCGAGCAGCTGGTTAACAAAGGCGTCACGCGCCTGTTCAGTCATCGGATGGGGGCCAAACAGGTCATCTGCGAAGGCAGGCTGCATGGCAAGGGAAACAGCGAGGCTAACAGAGCAAATCCATTTCATCAGGTCGGGTTCTCTTAAGTGACTGCGCAATATCGAAATAACCGGGCCAGTGTGCCACAAGTTCAGGATAGCAGGTAGCCACCGATGTCACACCGCGATCATGCCGTTGACGCGTGCTAAAGTAGATGCGCAACGTTAACGACAAGGACAGGTTCATGAATAACAACACCTCACACCCTACACTGCTGGCTGAACTGCGCCGCCTCGTCGGCCCTTCACACCTGTTAACTGAGGCGGAACAAACCGCACGCTATCGTAAGGGTTTCCGCTCCGGTGAAGGCGATGCGCTGGCGGTGGTGTTCCCCGGCTCCTTGCTGGAACTGTGGCGGATAATGCAGGCGCTGGTGCAGGCCGATGCGGTGATTTTGATGCAGGCCGCCAACACCGGCCTGACCGAAGGCTCCACGCCTAACGGCAATGATTATGATCGCCCGGTGGTGATCATCAGTACTTTGCGCCTCGATAAATTGCAGCTGATTGATGGCGGCAATCAGATTCTGGCCTTCCCTGGCAGCACCCTTTATCAGCTGGAAAAAGCCCTTAAGCCGCTGGGACGTGAACCACACTCGGTGATCGGCTCCTCTTGTATCGGCGCATCAGTGATGGGCGGGATTTGTAATAACTCCGGCGGTTCACTGATCAAACGCGGCCCGGCCTACAGCGAAATGGCGCTTTATGCGCAGATTGATGCCGACGGCAAACTGAAGCTGGTCAATCATCTCGGCATGGATCTCGGCCACTCGCCGGAAGAGATGCTCGGTCGACTGGATGACGATCGCTGGCAGCAAAGTGACGTGCGCTGGGATGAACGTCATGCTTCAGATCATGAATATGCAGAACGCGTGCGCGATATCCATGCGGATACACCCGCTCGCTTCAACGCCGATGAGCGCCGCCTGTTCGAGGCTTCGGGTTGCGCGGGCAAACTGGCGGTATTCGCCGTGCGTCTTGATACCTTCCCCAGCGAACCGAAGCAGCAGGTGTTTTATATCGGTACTAACGATCCAGCGGTATTGGGCGATCTGCGCCGCCATATCCTGGCCGAGTTTAAAAACTTACCGGTAGCGGGCGAATACATGCACCGCGACATTTTCGACATCGCCGAAGTGTACGGCAAAGACACTTTTGTGATGATTGATAAGCTCGGCACCGACAAAATGCCACTGTTCTTCACGCTGAAAGGTCGGGTGGATGCCTGGCTGGGTAAGCTGAGTTTTGTTAAACCGCACTTCACCGATCGCGTATTGCAGCGCATCAGCGGTTGGTTGCCTGCCCATCTGCCGAAACGTATGAAGCAGTATCGCGATAAGTTTGAGCATCACCTGATGCTGAAAATGTCCGGTGAAGGCGTAGCGGAAGCGCAGGAGTATTTGCACGAATACTTCCGCGAAGGCGGTGGCGAGTTCTTTGCCTGTGACGGCAAGGAAGGCGCACATGCTTTCCTGCATCGCTTCGCCGCTGCCGGTGCCGCAGTGCGCTACCACGCGGTGCATGCGGATGAAGTGGAAGATATTCTGGCGCTGGATATCGCGCTGCGTCGTAACGATCAGGATTGGTTTGAGCGCTTACCGGCGGAGTTTGATAACGATCTTAGTCATCGCCTTTATTACGGCCACTTCTTCTGTCATGTCTTCCACCAGGATTACATCGTGAAGAAAGGCGTGGATGCGCATGCGTTGAAGGAGAAGATGCTGGCGATCCTCAGCGAACGCGGTGCCGAGTATCCGGCTGAGCATAACGTCGGGCATCTGTATCAGGCAAAACCGCAGTTGCAGGCGTTTTATCGTCAGCTGGATCCGACCAATACCTTTAATCCGGGGATCGGCAAAACCAGCAAACAGAAAGGTTGGGCGGTTAAGGCTTGATAAATTAATGGGCGGCCCGAGAGCCGCCCAATGGATTATGGCAGTTGCTCGCCCTCTTCCTGCGTGGCCGCTGGCACGGCTCGACGTTCAATGATCATCGTCTGCGGTGTGGACAGCACAATGCCCTCTTTGCGCAGGCGCGTCAGAATATCGAACAGCAGGTCACTCTTAGCGCTGGAGATCTGACGCTGGCCCGCCACGTTGCCGGTGACGCTCAACACGATGCCCGCAGAGGTCAAATCCTTGAATGAGACGGATGGCTCAGGCGTTTCCAGAATGCGCTCGTTCTCCTGGTAAACCTCCAGCAGAATCTCACGCACACGCACCGGATCAATATCCAGCGGGAAGGTCAACATAATGGTCACAACACCCTGTGCATTGCCCATGGTGGCGTTACGCACGTTCTGTGAGATGAACTGTGAGTTCGGCACAATCACCGTGGATTTATCACTGAGCTGAATCTCGGTGGCACGCACATTGATACGGCGAATATCCCCTTCAATGCCGCTAATACTCACCAGATCGCCCACTTTTACCGGCCGCTCGGTTAACAGAATCAAACCGGAGATAAAGTTCTTCACGATCTCTTGTAAGCCGAAACCGATACCGACCGACAAGGCACTGACGATCCACGCCAGTTTGTTCCACTGCAGGCCCATGATCGACAGCGTCAGCAGAATGATCAGCACATAGCCGATATTGCTGAACAGCGTCACCAGCGACACGCGCATGCCCACGTCCATGGTGGTTTTGGGCAGGAAATCTTTATCCAGCCAGCGACGCACCGAACGTAGCACGTAGATGCCCACCACCAGACACAGAATGGCATTCACCATATGCGCCGGCACGATGTTCAACGACTCCAGCCCTTTGCCGCCCCAGAACTCAATCACTTTCTGAATCAGCTCGATCGGCGTTGAAGAGGCGAAGGTGCCGTTTAGCAGCGCCAGCACCACAATACCGATCAGTGCGGTTTTACCAACTGCGCCCAGCAGCGTAGCCGCCTGCTGCAGATAACGCTCATCAATGTTTAATGAGGTCTGCAGACGTTTGCCGGTGGCATTGTTGGTGGAGAATAGGCTTTCACAGCCGTCATTGATCAAATGGCTGAGGAAGTAGAACGAGCCAAACAGAATGCCGCACCAAATCACCTCATAACCGAGGAAGCGGGCCAGCGTGACATAACCGATGATCAGTGAAATCAATATCGCGAGCGCGGTGAGCGTCAGCGCCAGCTGAACCAGTCCAACAATGGTCGGGCGCGCTTCTGGCGCATTGCCCTCTTGCACCATACGGCGGCGTACGCGATTGGTACGCATGCTGATCGCCATACCGGTGGTGCCAATCAGCAGCGCCGTCAGACCGTTCGCGAAAATAGTGGTGTTCAGGCTGGTGCCAACGCTGTAGTTAAAGGCTTCCGCTGTCTGGAAAATAAACACCAATCCAGCCGTAATCGGCGGGAACGGCTTCAGCGCCTGTGCGACTTCATTGGAGATGCCGGGCAATCGCCAGCTCGGACGACGCGTGGACAGGAAGGCTCGCCCTAATCCGGCGATCAAACCGCAATAGACACTGAGTTGTACCAGACGCTCAACAAAATCCTGCACGTCAGTCGAGACTTCATCACGGCGGGTAAACGCCAGCGCGATAAAGTTGAAGGTCAGCACCACGGCCGCCAGGGTGGTCAAGGCAATTGCCGCGGCCAGGAAGCTGCGACGCAAGCGCCCCTCTGGCAGTTTATTGATGCTCACCCAGGCCAAAAACTCTTCGCAGTAGCGACGGCCCAGGGTCATCACCAGCATTGCCGCAATCAACCAACCCATGGTGCCGAAACGCCAACCGGGTTCCCAGGAGAGCGCAGCGGTGTTCTGCAGTTCAGCGATAAAGTCGCTGATCTTCTCACCGTCCAGATCCTGACGGCTGACCATTGGCGCCCAAAAACGCGGCCCCAAAATGCTGCCTGAGTTGAGCGCCAGCTGGCTTTTCAACTGATCACGGCGCAGGTTGACGATCTGTGAGGAGAGCACCAGCGCGCCATTTTTAATGCCGTCGGCCTGCTTGATTTGGTCATCCAGCTTGCTTTTCTGGCTCTCCAGCGAAGCGCGTTTACGCGTCACTTCCGGCGTCTCTTTCACACCGCTGTCCGGCTTCGGTGCCGGACCGAGCACCGCTAACTGTGCATCCAGCTGCTGCCCCTGCGGGATCAGCGACTGGCTGAGGGTTTCTGCATTACCCGAAAGCTCCAGCGCCATCTCATTGAGCTGGTTGAGCTGGCTCTCATTGGTATCGCCTGACACCTGGCCTTTAATCTTGTCGAGGATTTTCTGCATTTTCGGCAGCTCAACCACAGGATTGACCTTGGGTGCGGCGTCCTCTTGCTGAGCTGCGGCGGCAGTATTGTCATCCGCGTAGCTCAGTGCCGGGCTTAACAGCACCAGCAGCAGTATAAATGGGGTAAATAGCGAACGAAGCTTGTACATATGAGTAAGATTCCAGCGCAATGACAGCCGATAAATGCCAGTTAACTTTAGATGGCGGCCAGTGTAGAGCGTAGCCGAAGCGGAAACTATAGGAATGAAGCGCGAAAACATTGGTGCTGACGATTAGGGATTTTTTTGGTCATTCGGGAGGACTTATCCCGCCAATCGGAAGCACTCACAGACGCACAATCCATTGTGCATCAGTGAAGGGAAACAGACGTCGTGATTACTCGTTGCTGGCCGTTTGCGACGATTTCTGCTTCTTGTAGGCCAGCGCCGCTGCCGGAACCGGCGCCGCATTGCCGGTTTCCAGCCAGTCGCGCAGACGGTTGGCATCGGCAAAGTGGGTGTACTTGCCAAACGCATCCAGCACCACCAGCGCCACCGGACGGTTATTAATCACCGTGCGCATCACCAGGCAGTGGCCGGCTTCATCGGTATAACCGGTTTTAGTCAATGCGATACGCCAGTCGTTTTTGTACACCAGGTGATTGGTATTACGGAACGGCAGCGCATAGTTCGGATGCTTAAACACCGCCGTATCTTCTTTGGTGGTGCTCAGTTCACCAATCAACGGATATTGACGCGTGGCTTTTGCCAGCTTGATCAAGTCTTCCGCATTGGAGACGTTGTGAATCGACAAACCTGTCGGTTCAACATAGTGGGTATGCGTCATGCCCAGCGCACGCGCTTTGGCATTCATCGCGCGGATAAAGGCGTCATAGCCACCTGGATAGTGATGCGCCAGGCTGGCGGCAGCACGGTTTTCCGATGACATCAGCGCCAGCAGCAGCATATTGCGGCGGCTGATTTCACTGTTCAATTTGACGCGCGAGAACACACCGCGCATCTCTGGCGTGTGGCTGATATCCACCGACAGCATCTCGTCCATCGGCAGTTTCGCATCCAGCACCACCATTGCAGTCATCAGCTTGGTGAGTGACGCGATAGGCCGCACACGATCCGGATGGCTGGAGAACAGCACTTTATTGGTTTCAAGATCGACAATCATGGCACTGCCGGAGGCGATTTGCGGTTGGGCAATCGGCGCCAGATTAGACAGCGCAGCAGGCGCGGCCAGTGCCGGAGTGACAGCTGCCGGTGCGGCGACAAATAGCGCCAGCGACAGCAAGGAAATACGCATTTTTACAGACATCGTGTCAAAAAAATCCGGTAAGGAGTTTTGCGCCGTGTTTAAGACACAGGCCGCGCGCATCAAACCAGACGGGATGCGGGCTGGCAGCAGCATAATACGCGCTTATCTGCGAAATTTCTTAGGTAGATTGTTTCTGAGCGTTAAAAAAACGGGAGACCTAATGGCCTCCCGTTCACGGTGTCGTTGCAGGTTAGAACAATCGTGGTCCGTAACCCCACAACACCACGGTCAGTGCCAGCAGCACTTCAAACACCAGCACACCAATCGCCAGTGTCGATCCTGAGAAGCGCATGCTCTCTTCACGATCAATATTGAGGAACACCGGAATGCCGACGTACAGCAGATAGCCGGTATAGAGTAACGCCACCGCGCCGACCAACACGCACAGCCACACCAGCGGATAAAGTGCCACCAGCCCACTAATAAATAACGGGGTAGCGACATAGCCAGCAAACACGGTACAGCGCTGAACGCTGGGACGCTGCGGATAATCGCGCGCCATCCAATGAATGACGCGGCCCATCACCGCCACGCCGCCTAAGATAATCAGATAGAAAAGAATGCCGAGACCGATGCCGGTCAGCAGGTTGAGTTGTACGAACTGCCCTTCGCCCAGATTCCAGCCCAATTGTGTGGTACCGATAAAGGCACAGATCACCGGGATCGCTGCCATCATCAAAACATGGTGGGTGTAGTGGTGCGAAACGCTCTCGTTTTCTTGCTTGATATCGCGCATTTCCTGGTTAGGATGCGCCAGAAGACCCCAGACATGATTCATAAAATCACTCCTCTGATGCGACGGGCTGCCACTTCAGCGATCAGGCTGTCTCACTCAGGCAGCTTCCCTTCAAGTATAATCGGCGCGGCTGTTTTTGCGGACAGCGGCACAAAAAAAGCCGCTGGCGTATAAACTGTTACCTGAATCACTCGCGACAGGGAGGAAAATTTGCATCTCGATATCAATGGATTAATTACGCAGTACGGCTATCTGGCGTTGCTGATTGGCTGTATCGCGGAAGGGGAAACTTTTACCCTGCTGGGCGGCGTGGCGGCGCATGAAGGCCTGCTGCACTTCACCGGCGTGGTGCTGGCCGCGATGGTGGGAGGAATTATCGGCGATCAGCTGCTGTTTTGGCTGGGCCGTCGCTACGGTACGCGCATTCTGCGCCGTTTCCGTAAACATGAAGATACCATTCGTAAAGCCAATCGCCTGATTCAGAAGCGCCCGAGTCTGTTTGTGATTGGCGTGCGCTTTATGTACGGCTTCCGCATTATTGGCCCGATCATCATCGGTACCAGCCGGTTAAAACCGCTGCGCTTCTTTGTGCTCAACGTGATAGGCGCCGCGCTCTGGTCGCTGATCTTTGTCACCCTGGGTTACTTCGCCGGGGAGATCATTACTCCGTGGCTGCATAAACTCGACCAGCATCTTAAACATTTGCTGTGGCTGGTGGCGGCGATTGTGTTCGGCATCGCGCTGCGTTACGTGATTCGCCGCTGGAACCGCCGCCGGGCGGATTAGTGGTGATAACCTTTAAACTGCGGGTTGGCCAGCATAAAGCCACCGTCAACAATAAACGATTGTCCGGTGGTATAGGTCGCCCATTCCGAACACAACCACGCGACTAAACTTGCCACTTCACGCGTATCGCCGGGCCGTCCAATCGGAATTTCCGGCATACGTGTGCTGTGCGCCTGATCGTCAGTCAGATGGTTCATTGCAGTGGCAATCGCGCCCGGTGCAACCGCATTCACCAGAATGTGATGGGGCAACAAACTCAACGCCATCGATTTGGTCAGACCGCCGAGCGCATGTTTCGCCGCGGTGTAAGCGGTGGCATCCGGCAACGGAGTGTGTTCATGCACTGAAGTGATGTTAATGATGCGCCCGCCATCGCCCTGATCGACCATATGGCGGGCGGCGATCTGTCCGCAGATAAATGAACCATCCACATCGACGCTGAACGTTTTCCGCCAATCTTCAAAGGTGACGTCGAGAAAATCGGCTTTCATCATCACGCCCGCATTGTTGACCAATACGTCAATGCGACCCAGTGAATTGATGAGCTGCGCCAGTTGCTTGCCCCCTTCTTGCGGGTCGGAAAGATCCAGCTGCCGCACCTGTGCGGTTTGCCCTTTGCTTTCGACCAGTCGCGCTGTTTCCTGCGCCCCCGCTTCATCTGAGCGCCAGGTGATCCCTAACGTGTAGCCCGCTTCAGCCAGCATGACGGCACAGCTGCGGCCAATGCCGGAATCGGATGCGGTAACCACGGCCACTTTCTGTTTCCCCAGTGCCATAACATTCTCCTGCGTGATGGGTGTCCTCACAGTATAGAAGTTATCGTTCTGTGCCTCGGATCAGCCGAAAAAACCCTTTCGTCTATAGTTAACAATCAGATGCAGTCAAGGAGGCAGGATGAGCAAAATTAAACGCAGAATTGATGATCACGGCGTGATTGGGGATTTACGGACCTGTGCATTGATCGCCAATGAGGGCACCATTGATTATCTCTGCTGGCCCGAGTTAGACAGCCCATCCGTGTTTGCTGCGTTGCTGGATGGCGATGATGCCGGTCTGTTCTCACTGGCACCCGACTGGAAAAATGCGCGCCAGCAGCAGCTCTATCTGCCGGACACCAATATTTTACAGACGCGCTGGTTAGGCGATGCGGGCGTGGCGGAGATCACCGATTACATGCCGATCTGCGACCAGCCCAATAAAGTGCCGCGACTGGTACGTCGGGTCAAAATGGTGCGCGGCTCGGCCACCTTCAATTTGCTGTGCGCCCCGCGCCATGATTATGCCCGTGCTGAAACCCATACCGAACTGCGCCCCGGTGGCGTGGCCTTTCTTGCTGAAGGCCAGCCCGCGTTACGGCTGAGTGCTACGGTGGTGATGACCCGTGAAAACCACAGTGCAGTTGCCGAATTTACCCTCAAAGCCGGGGAATCTGCTGAGTTTGTATTTGGCAGCGATGACGATCCCTTCGTGGCGGAGATTGCCACTGAACAGTGCTTCAGTGACACACTGGCCTACTGGCGGCGCTGGAGCAGCCACAGTACGTATCGCGGACGCTGGCAGGAAATGGTGACGCGATCCGCACTGGCACTCAAACTACTTACCTCGAAACAGCACGGTTCGATTGCGGCTGCAGCGACCTTTGGTTTGCCGGAAGAGTTAGGCGGCGAGCGCAACTGGGATTATCGCGCCTCGTGGATTCGGGATGCCTCCTTCAGCATGTATGCGCTGATGCGGCTGGGCTATGTGGAAGAAGCGCGAGACTTTACCCATTGGGTGGGGCGTTGCGTCGAGCACAGCCATGACGACACGCCGCACCTGCAGGTGATGTATCGCCTGGACAGCGGCACCGAACTGCATGAAACCGAGTTGCTCAATCTTTCCGGCTATGCCAACTCGCGCCCGGTACGCATCGGCAATGATGCGTGGCGGCAGACCCAGCTGGATATTTACGGCGAACTGATGGATGCCATTTACCTTGCCAATAAATACGGTGAAGCCATTTCACAACGTGGCTGGCGGCATGTGTCCGACATGATTGATTATGTCTGCGGCAACTGGAACCAGCCCGATGCCGGTATCTGGGAGATGCGCGGTGAGCCGGAGCACTTTCTGCATTCGCGCCTGATGTGCTGGGTGGCGTTGGATCGCGCCCTGCGTCTCGGTCTGAAGCGTTCGTTGCCAATGCCGTATGAGCGCTGGGATCGTGTGCGCAGTGAAATTCGCGACGACATCTGGCAAAACTTCTGGAACCCGGAACTGGGCCATTTCACCGCCACACGCGGCGGCAAGTTCCTGGACGCATCCATGCTGTTGATGCCGCTGGTGCGCTTTGTCAGCTCCACCGATCCTGACTGGATCGCCACCCTTGACGCGATTAAAACCCACCTGGTGAGCGACGGTTTAGTGCGCCGCTATAACATTAGCGAAACGCCTGCCGATGCCTTAACCGGGGGTGAAGGTTCCTTTGCCGCCTGTTCCTTCTGGTATGTGGAGTGTCTGGCGCGGGCCGGGCGCGTGCATGAGGCGCATTTTGAGTTTGAAAAGCTGCTGAGCTATGCCAATCCCCAGGGATTGTACGCCGAGGAATTTACTACGCATGGCGAAGCGCTGGGGAATATGCCGCAGGCGCTGTCGCATTTGGCGTTAATCAGTGCCGCTTTTTTCCTCAATCGTAAATTGAGTAATGAAGTGACGCTGTGGCAGCCTTAAGAGAATTCACATTTTGGGCGGTACGGCAACGAGATGGGTCGGGAAATGCCCACTAATTAAGTAAAGTATCATCAGCCATTGAAAATCCTGATTCCCATCACTGCGCCTATGCACATATAATGCGCACCGGGTCATTGAGACCAAGATGGATTCGACACACTGACAAGCCTGAAACACGGCTATAACGACTTGAAAAACATGAAAAAGAGCATTCGCGCGTTCGCTTCACTTGCTTTAGTACTGGCGGCGTTCAGCCAGTCGGCATTCGCAGTAGTGTATCCGCTGCCAGCGGCTAACAGCCGTTTGATCGGCGAAAACCTTGAAATCACCGTGCCTGATGACAGCCGACTTCCGCTGGAAGCCTTCGCTGCTCAGTACCAGATGGGCCTCAGCAACATGCTGGAAGCCAATCCGGGCGTTGATGTTTATCTGCCAAAAGCGGGCACCAAAATGGTGATCCCTCAGCAGTTGATCCTGCCTGACGCCCCGCGTGAAGGCATCGTGATCAACAGCGCGGAAATGCGTCTTTACTACTACCCGAAAGGCACCAAGACCGTGGTTGTGCTGCCAATCGGTATCGGCGAACTGGGCAAAGACACGCCAGTGAACTGGACTACGACGGTTCAGCGTAAAAAAGCCGGTCCAACCTGGACGCCGACCAAAGCGATGCACGCAGAATACGCATCACGTGGCGAAAGCATTCCAGCGGTATTCCCGGCAGGTCCGGATAACCCGATGGGCCTGTATGCGCTGTATATCGGCCGCCTGTATGCAGTTCACGGTACTAACGCCAACTTCGGTATCGGTTTACGCGTGAGCCACGGCTGTGTGCGTCTGCGTGCTGACGACATCAAATGGCTGTTCGACAACGTGCCGGTTGGTACTCGCGTACAGTTTATCGATCAGCCGGTGAAAGCCACCGTTGAGCCAGATGGTTCTCGCTATGTAGAAGTGCACAACCCACTCTCTACTACCGAAGAGCAGTTCAACTCACGTGAAGTGGTGCCGATTACACTGACCGCTGCTGTGACCAAAGTGATTGCCGATGGCAGCACTAACCAGGATGCAGTGAACAACGCTATCCAGGCGCGTAACGGTATGCCAGTTAAGATCAATGGCCCGCAGGGTGAAGTGATGCCTGCGCCGGTGCCGGTACAGGAATCTTCTGACGCCACGCCGAAAGAAGAGCCGATGACTCCGCAAGGTGCCAGCGGCGTTGCACCGCAGAGTGATGTGGCTCCGGCTGCTCAGCCTGCTCCAGCGACCGGCAACAGCCTGTAATCGCTGACTCGCCATGCAGTAAAAAACCAGTCCATTGCGGCTGGTTTTTTTATGGGCGCAAAAACGTATTACCCGACTCGACTGGCCACAAGATTGTGACTTATGTGGTCGTTCTGATCTGTTACCTGTGTGCCCGGTAGTCCCTTGATGCGCGCCTGGATGCCTGGGCATCATTCCCGCCGCCGTCTCAGCGCCAGCCAGCCCGCCACCAGGGTAAACACCAGCACCACAATCACCAACAGTATGAAACCGTGCGGATTATTTGCCAGCGGAATCCCGCCCACGTTCATACCGAAAAAGCCGGCAATGATGTTAATCGGCAGCGCCAGCACGGTGATCACCGTCAGTAAAAACAGCGTGCGGTTACTCTGCTCCATCAAACTCGCGGCAATCTCTTCCTGCAACAAGCGAATGCGTTCCATCAGTCCCGCCAGGTCATTCAATGCCACGCTGAACTCTTCCGTAAAGATGCGCAATTCACTGAGCGGTTCGCGCTTAAGCCACTTTGGTGGCCGATTTAACAAACGAAATAGCGCGGCGGGTTCCGGTGCCAGCAAACGCTGCACACGCAGTAGCATACGGCGTAAATGGCCCAACTCACTGCGGTTGGTTTTAATCGCTGCACTGAGCAAACGCTCTTCAATGGCATCCACCGCCTGACTGGAGCGACGCACCACTTGCTCTAATTGCGCTTCCTGCTCACCCAGCAACCACAACAGCATCGCATCCGGCTCGGCGAACGGGAGACGATCAATTTGCTGATGCATGCGTTCAATCATTCCCACCGGGCGATAACGCGCGGTGACAATGGTGTGCGCACAGCACCAAATCCACAACGTCGCGTTCTGTGTGCTGCGCTCTTCTTTGCTGAACGTCACATCATTGAGCACCGCCAGCAGCGCATCGTTTTGATGGGCCAAACGTGTGCGCGGTGAAGCAGAATGGATCTCGTCGAAAAAATCATCATCTACACTAAAGTGGTCCTGAACCCAGCGTTCGGCACGCGCATGATTCAGGTTGATGTGTAGCCAAAGAAAATAGGATTCCGGCAAATCTTGCTGTGCAAGCTGTGCAGCTTCACGGGCATTGAGCCGCTGTGGCGCCGCTTCCGGCGTGAACAGATAGCCATGAATAAGACCGGCCACTTCATTATTGAAGTCCGGTAACGAGGCAAACGGCAAGACAGGCTGGAGCATGGCAGCGTGATGATCCCGAAGCGGTCAGATCCACATACTGCGACAGCCGTGTTACAGCAAGATGACAGAGCGTGATCGCGATCATCATTCTGTCATACAAACCACGTATCACACTGCGGGTAACGGGTGCCATTCGAGCACCGTCAATCCACACCGGGGTGTGTTATGGCTGAAAACAGTTTACCTGCATCTACATCAACATCATCGTCCCACAACGGACGCCCGAATCTTAACCAGGGCAACGGAAAAATCTCACGCATCATCTTTCTGATCCTGCTGTGCGGCGGCCTGCTGTTCACCGCCATCAATCTGTTCAACGACGTGGAAGAGACCGGCGCGCCGGTCACCAGCTATACGCCGTTCCTGCTGCTGGGCGTGGCTTTAGTGATTGCGCTCGGCTTTGAGTTTGTTAACGGCTTCCACGATACCGCTAATGCTGTCGCCACTGTGATTTATACCCATTCGCTGTCTCCGGGTGTGGCCGTGGTGTGGTCGGGCTTCTGCAACTTCCTCGGCGTATTGCTCTCCAGCGGCGTGGTGGCGTTTGGCATTATCTCGCTGCTGCCGGTGGAGCTGATTCTGCAGGCAGGCAGCGGCAACGGCTTTGCCATGGTGTATGCGCTGTTGTTCTCGGCCATCATCTGGAACCTCGGCACCTGGTATTTCGGCCTGCCAGCCTCCTCTTCGCATACGCTGATCGGTTCGATCATCGGCGTGGGCGTGGCGAATGCCCTGCTGCATGGTCGCAGCGGCACCAGCGGTGTGGATTGGGATCAGGCGATCAAAGTGGGTTACGCCCTGCTGCTGTCACCGATTGTCGGCTTTATCTGTGCTGCGCTGCTGTTGCTGGCGATGAAAGCCTTTATCCGCAACCGTCAGCTGTATGAAGCACCAAAAGGCAATCAGCCCCCACCGGCGTGGATTCGCGGCCTGCTGATTCTGACCTGTACCGGCGTCTCTTTCGCTCACGGCTCAAACGACGGTCAGAAAGGCATGGGCCTCATCATGCTGATTCTGGTCGGCACCATGCCGATTGCCTACGCCCTGAACCGTTCGCTGCCGCCGGATCAAATCCCGCGCGTGGCCGCGTTAACTCAGGTCACCGAACAGCAGTTGCTGACGCTGCAACCGGCACCAGCTGCAATGCCCGCACCGCGTGAAGTACTGACCGAATTTGTGCGTACCAGCCAGAACCGTCCACAGGTATTGCCTGCCCTTGGCATGATGCTGGGCGATATCGGCGACCAGATCCGTCGTTATGGTGCGGTGGAAAATATCCCGGCACAGGCGGTGACCAACACCCGTAACGATATGTACCTCGCCTCCGAGACCATCAAACATCTGCAATCGGCCAAAGTCGCGCTGCCGGAAGAGATTGCCAGCAATCTTACTGCGGTGAAGAAGGAGCTGGATGCCGCCACGCGCTTTATCCCGATGTGGGTGAAAGTGGTGGTGGCAATTGCCCTTGGCCTCGGCACCATGGTGGGCTGGCGCCGCATTGTGGTCACCGTCGGTGAGCGCATCGGTAAAACTCATCTGACCTACGCACAAGGTGCCAGTGCGGAGCTGGTGGCGATGGCGACCATCGGCGCAGCGGATGTTTTCGGCTTGCCGGTCTCCACTACGCACGTGCTGTCATCAGGCGTAGCGGGTTCAATGGCCGCCAACAAATCTGGTCTGCAGCTCTCAACGATTCGTAACCTCGCGCTGGCGTGGGTACTGACGCTGCCGGTCTCAGTCTTACTTTCAGGGCTGCTTTACGCTCTGTTTATTCATCTGTAACGGGGAAAAGTCATGGCGACACACGACAATAGCTTCCACAGCGAGACCTTTAATGCGCGTCTGCTGCAGGAGTTTTACGACAGCTACGACGAAGAGCTGGAAATGGAGCTGGACGATCTACGCTTCAATGATAATGGTGAGCCACAGCAGGAAGGCGATAAGGCCTTTCGCCGCCGCTACTTCCGTGAGCTGCTGCATCTGCAGGGCGAGCTGGTGAAGTTGCAGGATTGGGTGATGCGTACCGGACATCGCGTGGTGATTTTGTTTGAAGGCCGTGATGCCGCCGGGAAAGGCGGGGTGATCAAGCGTATCACCCAGCGTTTAAACCCGCGCACCTGTCGCGTCGCCGCCCTGCCCGCACCGAACGATCGTGAGAAAACACAGTGGTATTTCCAGCGCTACATCGCTCACTTGCCTGCAGCCGGTGAAATTGTGATGTTTGACCGCAGCTGGTACAACCGCGCAGGCGTTGAGCGCGTGATGGGCTTCTGTAACGAAGCCGAAGTGGAAGAGTTTTACCGCAGCGTGCCGGAATTCGAAAAAATGCTGACCCGCAGCGGCATTCAGATCATCAAATACTGGTTCTCGATTACCGATGAAGAGCAGGAGCTGCGCTTCCTGAGCCGCATCCACGATCCGCTGAAACAGTGGAAATTGAGCCCGATGGACCTCGAAAGTCGTCGTCGCTGGGAAGATTACACCGAAGCGAAAGAAGAGATGCTGGAGCGCACCCATATTCCTGAAGCGCCATGGTGGGTAGTGCAAGGTGTGGATAAGAAACGTGCGCGCCTGAACTGCATCAGCCATCTGCTGCAACAGGTGCCCTACGAAGAGAGCGAGAGCAAAACCATTATGTTACCGACGCGCGAACGTCATGAAGATTATCGCCGCGCGCCAGTGCCAGAAAACATGGTGGTACCAGAGAAATATTAATGAACAGTTTGCACGGCTGCCTGGCGGCCGTGCTGCTGTTGCAGACGCAATGTAATGGCAAATGCGCCTAGCACCATCAGGGCCGCCGCCAGATACACCGACTGCATCCCCCAATGACCAATCAGTAACCCCGCCACCGGCCCCGTCAATCCCAGCCCTAAATCGAGAAACGCCGAATACGTCCCTAACGCCGATCCCTGATCCTGTTGCTGCACGCGTTTAACGGCTTCCACACCCAGCGCCGGGAACACCAGCGAGAAACCACCGCCGGTCAGGAACGCGCCGATATCCACCAGCCAGTTGCTGTCGGCCTGCCAGATTAACAGCAGACCGGCACACTCCAGCACAAACGACACCAGCGACACTTTCAACCCGCCAAAACGGGTGATGTAGCGGCCACCGGCCAGTCGCACCAGTACAAAGCCCAGGCTGAACAAGGTCAGGGCAAAGGCGGCACCGCTCCAGTCGCGGCTGGCAAAATAGAGCGTGATAAACGTCGAGATGACGCCAAAGCCGATGGTGCCGAAGCCCAGTGCCAGCCCGAACAGCCAGACGCGGCTGACCACGCGATGAAAAGGAATACGCACGCCCGCAGTGACGCTGACCGCCGCCTTACGACTCGCCATGCAGAAACCGATCACGCCCATCAACGCCACGAGTCCGGCAAACCCGCTGATGCCGAACATTTGATTGAGCAGCACTCCGAGCGGTGCGCCTATCGCCATCGCAAAGTAGGTGGCAACGCCATTCCAGGAGATCACACGCGCCGTCTGCAGCGGTCCGACAAGGTTCATCCCCCACAGTGTCGAACCCGTGCTGCTAAAGCTTTCTCCCACGCCCAAAAACAGCCTACCCAGCGCTAAAAGCGCCAGACTCAGCATGGGTGTTGCGGTAAACAACGCGGCGAGAAGAGAGAGCACGCCGCTCATGCCGCAGCACACCAATCCCATCATCACCACGCGTTTCGGGCCATAGCGATCGGCCAGGCGGCCCGAATGCGGACGACTGAGCAGCGTGGCGAAGTACTGCAGGCTGATGATCAGCCCGGCGATGAACGAGCTGAAACCCAGCTGGTTATGCACAAATCCCGGCAGCACCGCGAGCGGCAGCCCTACTGAGAGATAGCAGAAGAAGGTGAAGACAATAACGGAAATGATGCGTTTATTTAACTGAGCATGACTCAGTACAGCGGCGTCAGACATAAGTGATGGCATTACAAATGAATGTGAAACGCTACTATAGCGCAAACAGTGTTGAGCTTGAACCTGACTTTACGTGGAACGGTGTCATAGCTTAATTCTGAATAATGCTGGTCATGTCAACAATCAAACGTCGCCTCGGTTATTTCGTTTTACATTAATAACAGCTCTTAATTAATCTTCATTTATATATTGGCCTGAAAATTCCGAAAAGAAACCTTTTAGTAAAAAAATTAATCCATAAAATCCTCTAAAAATAGTAACAAAACCCTTTATTAATCTGTTCAGGTCGCGCGTATGCTGAGAAGAACTCCTCCAATCATTCACATTAAGACATAGATCCGCCCTTGCTTGCTTTAGCTTACAGATGGTTAAATCAAACATTAATCATTACTTTTGGTGCGTAACTAATGTAATGGCAATGCTGGCCCAGCGCACCGACTCAAGCAAATTTCAAACCTTTGTTAATTCTGTTTCTTAACGACCAGGAGAAACCATGAAGATTATCACCAGTGGAAGCGGATATCCTGAAAAAAGAAATATTATCACTAACCCTCATAACAAATATATTAATTGCCGAAAAAAGAATATCTATTTCTATTTAAATGCCGTCAAAGCAAAAATCTTACATAAAAATAAACAATTTATTTTTCTCCCGATTCCCGGCTTACTGCCACAGGATGCGGATGTCATTCACCTTTTCAATGAAGTGGCCGACACCAAAAGGAACTGGATCGCCACTTTTGAAACCGAGATCCCACGCGTGCTACCGGTGCCTGGTGTAGCGAAATACGACAATCCAGAATTAAAGTCGCAGCTGCAATTAATAGCGAAAGCGGAATGCCTGGCGTTGATTGCCATCTCGCAAGCGACCCTCGACATCCAATGCAAGCTGCTCGATGCGTTTCCCGCGATCAAAGCCGCCGTCAGACACAAGCTACACGTCCTGCATCCGCCGCAACCGCTGCTGTGCGCTGAACCGCGCCTCGTCTCGCCCGGAGAAATACGTTTCATCTTTATCGGCAATGAGTTCTATCGCAAAGGCGGCGCGGAAGTGGTACTGGCCCTCTCCCAGTTATCTGAAGAGGATGTATTTAACCGCAGCCAGATTCAGGTCACGCTGATCGGTGACATCACGCAGCGGCATAATATCGCGCATCGGCAATTTCAGGATGATGAGGCGTTTTACACACGTATTGAGCACTTAGTCAAAACCTCGCCCCATATTCAGCATTTTACCTCTCTGCCCAACAATCAGGTGTTGACCTTGCTGCAGCATTCTCACGTGGGATTGCTGCCCAGCTGGCAGGATACTTACGGCTTCTCGGTGCTGGAGATGCAAGGCAGTGGCTGTCCAGTGATCACCACCAACATCCGCGCTTTGCCAGAGATCAATCCACCCGGTGCGGGATGGCTTATCCAGCAGCCGGTCAATGACGAATATGAGTATGTGGTGGATTCTGAGGAGAGCAAACTGCAAATACGCCAGCAAATCGTGCAGCAGCTTAAGGCGCATATCATTGATATTTTGCGTAATCCGGGCGTGATCACGCAATACTCTGCGCAATCACTGAAGCGAATTGCTGAGCAGCACGATCCGGGGAAATTCAGCGAGCAACTTGCCCACTTCTATTCAGCCAGCAAGCAGATGCACTACACAACGGCGTTTAAATGAGGAAGGGTTAAACCGGTGCGGTTAACTGAAGGGCGTGGCGTTCAATTGCGGTGGCAATCTCAGCAGATGCGCGCAGAGTGCGGATCTCACTGAACAGCCCATCGGCTTCGTTATAGGCTTTACGCAGATAACCGAGCCACTGTTTGATACGTGCAACGTGATACATGCCGGTATCGCCCTGCTTCTCAAGCTGCGTGTACTTCAGCAGCAGTTCGACCACATCCGGCCACGGCATCGGCGCTTCGTTGTATTTCACCACACGACCGAGGTTCGGGATGTTGAGCGCACCGCGCCCCAGCATTACCGCATCGCAACCGGTGATGCGCAGACAGTCTTGCGCATCCTGCCAGCTCCAGATCTCACCGTTGGCGATCACCGGAATCGACAGACGCTGGCGAATTTCACCAATCGCCTGCCAGTTGATGCTCTCAGCGCGGTAGCCATCTTCTTTGGTGCGGCCGTGCACCACCAGTTCGCTGGCCCCGGCCTGCTGCACCGCGTCGGCAATTTCAAAGCGGCGCTCTCCCGAATCCCATCCCAGACGCACTTTCACCGTGACGGGAAGATGATCGGGCACGGCTTCGCGCATCGCTTTCGCGCCGCGATAAATCAGCTCAGGATCCTTGAGTAAGGTGGCGCCGCCGCCGCTGCCGTTCACCAGTTTTGATGGACAGCCGCAGTTGAGATCGACGCCCCAGGAGCCGAGTTCTACCGCACGCGCGGCGTTTTCTGCCAGCCACTCAGGATATTGCCCGAGTAGCTGCATACGCACGCGCGTACCGGAAGCCGTTCGGCTGCTGTTGTGCAGCTCGGGACACAAACGGTAGAAGGATTTTACTGGCAGCAGCTGATCGACCACGCGTAAAAACTCAGTAACGCACAGATCATAATCATTTACCCCGGAGAGCAGTTCGCGTACCAGCGAATCCAGCACGCCCTCCATCGGCGCCAGTAATACCCTCATCGCGTTAGATGTTCCCGCTCTTTTTTGCTGCCGGACGACGACGACCGCTGTTGGCGGCTGGCGCGTTTTGAGCGGCACTGCTGCCCTGACGACGTGCAGGACGCGCTTCGCCCTGTGGACGTGCACCATTGCCACCCTGTGGACGCTGACCGTTGCCACTGTGCGGACGAGAGACGTTACCGCCCTGCCCACGTCCCTGGCCACCCTGACCACGGCCCTGGCCGCGACCCTGCTGCTGGCGACCGTTCTGGATCGGTTCCGCTTTGATGCTAGGGTCCACTTCGAAACCTTCCAGCTCAATGCGCGGAATTTCACGCTTCAGCAGGCGTTCGATATCACGCAGCAGTTTGTGTTCATCGACACACACCAGTGACAGCGCAGCGCCGGTTGCCGCAGCACGGCCGGTACGACCAATACGGTGGACGTAATCTTCCGCCACGTTTGGCAGCTCGTAGTTCACCACGTGTGGTAATTCTTCGATATCCAGACCACGCGCGGCGATATCCGTTGCCACCAGCACACGAATGCCACCGGATTTGAAGTCAGCTAACGCGCGGGTACGCGCGCCCTGGCTTTTGTTACCGTGGATTGCCGCTGCGGTGATGCCATCTTTGTTCAGCTGTTCAGCCAGATGGTTGGCGCCGTGTTTGGTACGGGTGAACACCAGCACTTGCTGCCAGTTGTCGCGACCAATCATCAGCGACAGCAGTTCCCGCTTACGCTTCTTATCAACGAAGTGTACTTGCTGTGAAACTTGCTCAGAGGCGGTGTTACGACGCGCCACTTCAACCTGCTCTGGGTTGGTCAGCAGTTTTTCCGCCAGGGTTTTGATCTCATCAGAGAAGGTGGCAGAGAACAGCAGGTTCTGACGTTTTGCCGGCAGACGCGCCAGTACACGGCGAATGTCGTGGATGAAGCCCATATCGAGCATGCGATCCGCTTCATCCAGCACCAGAATTTCAACCTGTGACAGATCGACCGCATTTTGATGCGCCAGATCCAGCAGACGGCCTGGCGTCGCCACCAGCACATCCACACCCCCGCGCAGTTTCATCATCTGCGGGTTGATGCTCACGCCACCGAAGACCACCAGTGAGCGGATATTAAGATACTGACTGTATTCACGAACGTTCTCGCCCACCTGCGCCGCCAGTTCACGGGTTGGGGTGAGGATCAACGCACGCACCGGACGACGGCCGCGCGCGTTAGAGGGATTCGCAGTGAGACGCTGCAACAGTGGCAGCGTGAAACCGGCGGTTTTACCGGTACCGGTTTGGGCGCTTGCCAACAGGTCACGACCTGCCAGCACCACGGGAATAGCCTGACGCTGAATCGGCGTCGGTTCCTGGTAGCCTTGTTCCGCTACCGCACGCAAAATATCGGCACTTAAGCCGAGAGAGTCAAATGACATGCAGGTGTATTACTCCGAACCGCCCTGTTCGCCGTCAGCGATGTAGTTTTCAGGGGGTATATGACGCAAGCCTGGTGGGCTCACGTGTGAAAAGGGCACAAACTACCATGCGTAAGGGCGGGAGTTTAGCAGGTTTCCGCTGCCACCGCGACTGACAATAGTCACGGCGCTGTAACATGATGCTGGTAGTCTTCCCGTCGTGGCACGAGTTGCGCCGTTGCTCTCTGTGACCGTTATTGCGCTGCTCATAACAAAAGGAGCCGCATGGGGCTCCTTTCGGTTCGCAACTGAGCTTTCGCTTAGCTGCGCTTTTTCTCCACGCGATGCGCGGGTTCTTTAGCCAGCAAGGATACCAGCGCCGGACCCACCAACATCACCACGCCCAGGCAACCGATCAACAGGTTGTTGTGGATGAAACGGGAGATCAGGAACAGCGTCAGCATCGCTGCGCCGAAGTAGTACGTTGTTGTGACTTCTTCCAGCGCGTCACCCATGCGACGCAAACGGGCACTACGCTGCAGAGCCAGCATGGCGATAAACACCACCGCATAAGCTGCTACCAGGGTACTGCTCACTTCAACCAGCGCCTTGTGCTTCCAGCCCCAAACCAGCGCGGCGATCACCAACAGGTGCATCGCAATATGCAAACAGGTTTGACCGGTAACGATCTGAACACGATTAGACCATTTCATTCTCTTCTCCTGGCAGACCCAACACGTCGCCCAAGTGTATCTGGCTGCGGCCAGACGGATTTCCTCAATGTAAAGCAAATTTCGGATAACGCCCTAATTTTCTGCGTCCATCACCATCCATTTGTGACAAAGACTACACTTTGTGCTGTTGATGATGAAAAGGAGCGCGTCGAAGTATGCCACAAAACACGCAAGGATTTTCATTTAAAGTCCTGACGATCAATACCCACAAGGGGTTCACCAGCTTTAACCGTCGCTTTATCCTGCCGGAATTGCGTGACGCAGTCCGCGCCACCTCGGCGGATATTGTCTTCCTGCAAGAGGTGATGGGCACCCACGCTATCCATTCACTGCACATTGAGAACTGGCCGGAAAACTCTCATTACGAGTATCTGGCCGATACCATGTGGCATGATTTTGCCTATGGCCGTAACGCAGTTTATCCCGAGGGACATCACGGGAACGCGATATTGTCACGTTTCCCCATTATTGAATATGAAAATCTCGATATTTCTGTGGCGGGAAGCGAAAAGCGCGGCATGTTGCACTGCCAGATTCGCCTGCCGGATCGCCCCGATCCGCTGCATGTCATCTGTGTGCATTTAGGGCTTAAAGCACAGCATCGCCAGGCGCAGATGAAGATGATGAGCGATCGCATCAATGCCCTGCCGCATGATGCGCCGCTGGTGGTGGCGGGAGATTTCAACGACTGGCAAGTGCACGCCAATCGCTTCCTGAAGCGCAGCGCGGGATTGCAGGAAGTGTTTAGCATGAAAAACGGCCGCCCGGCACGTACCTTCCCGGCACGTTTTCCGCTACTGCGACTGGATCGTATTTATATCCGCAACGCCACCGTGAGCCAGCCCTGGGCGCTGCCGGTCAAACCCTGGTCACACCTTTCCGATCACGCCCCCCTGGCCGTGGAGATCTTCCTATGAATTTCAGCTGGCGTGAGGGCAATCAGTTGCGGTTGCTGGAGAACGGCGAGCAGTTCTTCCCCTGCGTTTCAGCAGCCATTCAGCGTGCCGAGCGTTCGCTGCTGCTGGAGACGTTTATTCTGTTTGAAGACGACGTCGGCAACGCGCTGCATAGCGATCTGCTTGCAGCAGCGCAGCGTGGCGTGAAAGTCGAAGTGATGGTGGATGGCTATGGTTCACACGATCTCTCCGACGCCTTTGTGAACACGCTTACGGAAGCCGGGGTGCGTTTTCTCTATTACGATCCGCGCCCGCTGGTGCTGGGCATGCGCACCAACGTGTTCCGTCGTCTGCATCGTAAAATCGTGGTGGTCGATGATGCCCTCGCCTTTGTGGGCGGCATCAACTTCTCTGCAGAGCACAATACCGATTACGGCCCGGAGGCGAAGCAGGATTATGCGGTCGAGGTGACGGGGCCGGTAGTGCTGGATATTGCTCGCTATGTACAGCAGGCCATCGGTAGCAAGCAGGCCACGCGACGCTGGTGGGGAGGACGTTCACAGCGGCTGGCGGTTAATGCGATGCCCGGTGAGGCGCAGGTGTTGTTTGTTTACCGCGACAATGACGACCATCGCGACGACATTGAGCAGCACTATCTCGATATGCTGCGCAAGGCCAAACAGGACGTCATCATCGCTAATGCCTATTTCTTCCCTGGCTATCGCCTGTTACGTGAAATGCGCAGTGCCGCACAGCGTGGCGTGCGTGTACGGCTGATCGTGCAGGGTGAACCGGATATGCCGATTGTTAAAGTGGGCGCCGAGATGCTCTATAACTATCTGGTGGATGCCGGGGTTGAGGTTTATGAATATTGCCGCCGTCCACTGCACGGCAAAATTGCGGTGCAGGATCAGCACTGGGCCACCGTGGGCTCCAGCAATCTTGATCCGTTGAGCTTATCGCTCAATCTGGAAGCCAATCTCATCGTGCACGATCGCACTTTCAATCAGACGCTGCGTGACAATCTGAAAGCCTTGCTTCAGCACGATTGTGTGCGTGTGCAGGATGACAAATTGCCGCCGCGCACCTGGTGGCATCTCACTAAAAGCGTGATTGTGTTCCATTTCCTGCGTCACTTCCCGGCCATTGCCGGTTGGTTGCCCGCGCATACGCCTTTACTGGCGCAGGTTGATCCCCCCGTGCAACCGGAAATGGAAACCCAGGATCGGGTCGAAACCGGCAACGAAGGAGCGAAACACTGATGAGCAAAAAACATTCTCGCTGGCAATGGACAAAGAAAATCCTCACCTGGCTGTTCTTTATTGCGGTGATCGTACTGCTGGTGATCTACGCGCGCAAAGTGAACTGGCAGGACGTGTATCAGGTGATCGTCGGCTACAACCGCTATGTGGTGCTGGGCGCAGCGGCGCTGGTGGTGGTCAGCTATCTCACCTATGGCGTGTATGACTTAATCGGTCGCGCCTACTGTGGACACAAACTGGCGAAGCGTCAGGTGATGCTGGTGTCGTTTATCTGCTACGCCTTTAACCTGACGCTCAGCACCTGGGTCGGCGGCGTGGCGATGCGCTATCGCCTCTATTCCCGCCTCGGCCTGCCCGGTGGCACCATTACACGCATCTTTTCCATGAGCATCGCCACCAACTGGCTGGGCTATCTCCTGCTGGCGGGCGTGGTGTTTGTCGCCGGCATGGTGCCGATTCCGCCGCGCTGGTTTATTGGCGAAAACACCTTGCGCATTATAGGTGCCGTGCTGTTAGTGCTGGTGGCGATTTATTTGTGGGCCTGTGCCTTTGCGAAAAAACGTCGCTGGACGATAAAGGGGCAACATCTACAGCTGCCGTCGCTGCGGATGGCGCTAATTCAGTTTGCCGTTTCAAGTGCAAACTGGCTGGTGATGGGCACCATTATCTGGCTGCTGCTGGCGCGTCAGGTGGATTATCCGCAAGTACTGGGGGTGCTGCTGATCAGCAGTATTGCAGGGGTGATCATTCATATTCCTGCGGGCATCGGGGTGCTGGAAGCGGTATTTCTGGCGCTGCTGGCTGGCGAGCATGTTTCGCACGGCACCATCATTGCCGCCCTGCTGGCCTATCGCGTGCTGTACTTTATTTTGCCGCTGCTGCTGGCGCTGGTGTTGTATCTGATGCTGGAGAGTCGCGCTAAACATCTGCGGCAGAAGAATGAACAGAAGATGGCCAAATCAGACGCGGGATAATCGGGGAGAAATCACTCGCGCGCGGTGGGCGCCATCAATAGCGCACCCGACAAAATTCTGTGCAGATTTACATTGATGCATGTTGCCTGTCTTGAATTGCGCCCCCTAAAAGCATCCTGTTCGGATGTTGCAGGGGGCGCATTGATACCAGCCAGAAGCGGTGCTGCAGAGTTAACGACGGTTGCCGAAAATACGCAGCAGCATCAGGAACAGGTTGATGAAGTCGAGATACAGCGTCAATGCCCCCATGATTGAGTAGCGACGCAGATTCTCTTTGTCATTGACGTTGATGGTCTCGCCAATCGATTTCAGTTTCTGGGTGTCATAAGCGGTCAGACCGACAAACACCACTACGCCGATATAGGTGATCGCCCACATCAGCGCCGGGCTTTTCAGCCAGAAGTTCACCAGTGACGCCAGTACGATACCAATCAATGCCATAAACAGCAGGCTGCCAAAGCGGCTGAGATCGCGCTTGGTGGTGTAACCGTAGAAGCTCATGGCACCGAACATGCCCGCCGTCACGAAGAAGGTGCTGGCGATAGAGGAATAGGTGTAGACGAGGAAAATACTCGCCAGCGTCAGGCCCGTTAGCGCTGAATAGAGCATAAACAGCCCGGTGGCTAAGGTACTGCTCAGACGATGCACCATGCCCGACAGCACAAAGACTACCGCCAGCTGCACAATGATCAGCCCGAAGAAGGTGATGCGATTTGCAAACACCAGCTCCATCACCGCCGGCGTGCGCGCTGCAAACCAGGAGACAAACGCGGTCAGCAGCAAGCCGCAGGTCATCCAGCCATAGACCTGCGCCATATATGTCTGCAGCCCGGTTGACGCCTGCTGCACGATTGAATCATTACGTGGATATCGGTCCATGATGCACCTCTTTAAGTTAGACAAACGCTCTAAGTGTGGAGTCTACACCGCATTGCGTCAACGGCGCGTCAAGCACTGCTGATATCGGCCATTTACGCGCTGGGCAAACCAGGCGGTGGTCAGATTGCGGGTGATTTTCGGGCTCTCCAGTTTAATGCCCGGCAGCATCTCGCGCGGCAGGCGTTTACCGGCCATTTTATCAGCCAGAATAAACGTCTGCTTCCAGAGCGTGCTGCTGCTGAAGCTTTCCGTATCGCCCTTCTCCAGGTCGCGACGGATTTCCCGATTGCTCATATCCAGTTGCTTGCTCAGCGTGCGCACCGCTAATTCGGTGGAACCCGCTTGCTCGCTGCCGTACATAATTAAGTCACCATCCAGCGCCAGTTTAATGCCGCTGGCGCGCGCTACGGCTGCCTGAAAAGCGGCGTTGCGGCTGGCATACCAACCGGCATTGAAATCGGCAAAACGGTACAGCATCTGGCTGTAATCCGCCGGATAGCCGAGCAGATGCATTGTGCCAAAGTAGATGCCGCCGCGACGCGTGAAGACTTCACGGCGAATCGAGCCATCAATCGAATACGGATAACCTTTGGCATGCGCTTCGGCAAATTCAATGCTGACCTGCATCGGGCCGCCGGTGTGAATCGGATTGAGATTGCCAAACAGCTTCTGCCCCATCGGCACCATATCGATGAAATCATCGAAAATTGCGCTCAGCTCTTTCTCACTGCGCACTTTATCCAGTCGCGCGGCGTAGCTTTGGCCGGTGGGCGATTTAATCAGTAAGGCGGTGCGCACCAGGAACGCCGGAACGTGGACTTTGGCGGCGCGGCGGTCAATTTCACCCCAGGCGATTTTGGGTAAACCGGGCACAGGCGCATCGGCACTGAAATTGGACTCCTGATCGGTGACCGCGATCACCGCACAGACGTTACTGGCGCTGGGATCGATCTGCTGGACGCGAAACGCGGTGTAGATGTCGTCCGCCCAGGCGCTTTTTTGGCTGACATCGCTCGGCAGTAACTTTTGAATCTGAGATTTGACGTCGGCAGGTTGCCGCGCGGGGGCCTGCGGTTCTTTTTTGGTACTACATCCGGCCAGTACCAGCGCGGTGAGCAGCGCCGCGCCTTTGAGCATTTTAGTGGTATTCATCTTGTTCCCTGACAGGCCAGCAAAACCCGTACCTTAACGTTTTCAACTCGCTACGGCTATCAGAGCAGGTCGGTTTTACGCGCTACTTCCAGCGTTCGGCGGCTTGATGGTCGCTGTCGCGCGCATCGACCCAACGATCGCCCTGTTCGGTGGCTTCACGCTTCCAGAACGGCGCACGGGTTTTCAGGTAATCCATGATGAACTCGGTAGCAGCAAATGCGCTACTGCGATGGGCGCTGCTGACGCCAACAAACACAATTTCATCACCAGGGAACAGTTCGCCCACGCGATGGATCACCGTCACCTGCTGCAACGCCCAGCGCTGACGCGCCTCTTCGACTATTTCCGCCAGCGCTTTTTCCGTCATACCCGGATAGTGTTCCAGGGTTAAAGCGGCCACGCTGTCACCGAGATTGTGATTGCGCACTTTGCCGGTAAAGGTGGCCACCGCGCCATCACTGTCATGCGCGGCGAGTTGGCGATACTCCTCGCCGACATCAAAAGGCTCAACGCCAACGCGAATACGAGTGGCCATGCTCATCCTCCGGTGACCGGCGGGAAGAACGCCACTTCATCACCCGCACGCAGCGGATGGCTCATCGGCACCAGCGTCTGATTGACCGCTGCCAGCAATTTGCCGGACTCCAGCGCCAGCGCCCAGCGATCGTTCCTCTCCGCCAGCGCTGCACGCAAGGTTGCTACATCCTGATATTCCGGTTTCAGCTCTAACGCGCTGATGCCGGTCAATTCACGCACCTGGGCAAAAAACAGCACCTTAATCATGTGCCACCGCCTGAAAATCGCCGGATTTGCCGCCGCTTTTGCTGAGCAAACGCAACTGATCGATCACGATATCTTTCTGCACCGCTTTGCACATGTCGTAAATGGTCAGCGCGGCCACCGATGCGGCGGTCAGCGCTTCCATTTCCACGCCGGTTTTTCCGGTCAGACGGCAACGAGAGGTGACGCGCACGCGGTTGTGCTCAGGCTCGGCCACCAGCGTCACTTCCACCTTGCTCAACATCAGCGGATGGCACAGCGGGATCAACTCCCAGGTGCGTTTCGCGGCCTGGATACCGGCGATGCGTGCCGTGGCGAACACATCGCCTTTATGATGGCTGCCGTCGATGATCATCTGCAGCGTTTCCGCGCTCATCAGCACCAGTGCTTCAGCCTGGGCTTCACGCACCGTTTCAGTTTTGCCGGAGACATCCACCATATGGGCTTCACCAGCGGCATTGATATGAGTTAATGATGACATGCTTACAACTTCTTCAAATGAGAGACAAAATTACAGGGACGCGTGCGCGCATCCAACTGTTCTTCAATAATGCGTTCCCAACCGCTACGGCAGGCATTGGTTGATCCCGGCACGGCGAAAATCAGCGTCTGGTTCGCCAGCCCGGCCACCGCGCGTGATTGCAGCGTGGAACTGCCAATCTCTTCGTATGAGATCATCCGGAACAGTTCGCCAAAGCCGTCAATTTCACGGTCGAACAGCGGCAGCAGCGCTTCCGGCGTACTGTTTTTGCTGTTAAATCCGGTGCCGCCATTGACGATCACCACCTGCACATCATCACTGGCAATCCAGCGCGACACGGTGGCGCGAATACGGTAACGGTTGTCAGGCACAATCGCGCGATCCACCACCTGATGCCCGGCTTCTGTCAGTGCCTCACGCAAGTAGTCGCCCGAGCTATCATTGCTGGCATCACGGCTGTCCGAGACGGTCATCACCGCCACATTCAAGGCGACAAACTCGCCGGTAGGTTTACCCATGGCTGTAACTCCTGTGTTTAGCCGCCAATGAATGAGAGGTTTTGTGTGATGCCGGTGTTGCCCTGATGCAGGAAATGCGTCTGCTTTTTCTGCCCGAGACTGTGGGCGATGCGGGCCTGTAGCTCGCCCTGCTGATCATCGGATGCCAGTAAATCGCGCAGCGAGACGCCGCCGTCGCCGAACAGGCACAGATGAAGATTGCCCATGGCTGACACGCGCAGACGGTTGCAACTGGCGCAGAAATCTTTTTCGTAGGGCATGATCAAACCGACTTCGCCCTGATAGTCAGGATGGCGGAACACCTGCGCCGGACCGTCACTGCGTCCACGCGGCTGAAGCTGCCAACCCTGCATGATCAGCTGATCGCGAATCACCTCACCCGAGATGTGATGACGACGGAACAGATCACCGCCCTCGCCGGTTTCCATCAGTTCGATAAAGCGCAGCTGAATTGGACGGATGCGGATCCAGTCGAGGAAGGTCGCCAGGCTGTGGCTGTTGAGATCGCGCATCAGCACGCTGTTGACTTTGACCTTCTCGAACCCGGCGTCAAACGCGGCATCAATTCCGGCCATCACTTCCGCGAATTTGTCCTGGCCGGTGATGGCGTGAAACTGGCGCGCATCAAGGCTATCGACACTAACGTTAATGTGAGTGAGCCCGGCATCACGCCACGCGCGCACGTCTCGCGCCATTCGGTAACCGTTGGTGGTCATGGCGATCTGGCGAATGGCGGCGTTTTCACGCACTGCTGCGATGATATCGGTGAAGTCGCGGCGCATAGAGGGTTCGCCGCCGGTGAGACGCACTTTTTCCGTGCCCGCGGCCGCAAAGGCACGCGTCACGCGGCGAATCTCGTCCAGCGAGAGGAAACTTTTGTTGTGATTACCGTTCGGTTTATAACCATCGGGTAAACAGTAGGTACAACGGAAGTTGCAGACATCCGTGACCGACAGGCGCAGATAGTAGAAGCTGCGCGCATAGGCATCTGTAAATTGTGGCACCTGAACACCTTTCCAAATACGGGAGATGCAGTCATTTCTTTCTGCACCCTGGCAGCGATGCTGCGGCCAGGCATCCATATCGTTATGACTTAGGCATGCAAGGCTTGGGAGTCTGTTGTCATTATGGACAACACGGTTAATTCGAATGGTAGCGCGATTTCTCTCTCGCATCCATCAGTGAATTTCGCTATATATATTGATACATAACGTTTTTTCACCGCATTTTCGCCGCAGGATACGGTAAAATGCGCGACAGATATTGATACACATCACTTCAACTGCATGACAACCTGCAGTTGTCCGTTAAAAGGAACAGCATGAATCGTACCCTGGCAGATTTGGATCGCGTGGTAGCACTGGGCGGCGGGCACGGCCTGGGTCGTGTGATGTCGGCGCTGGCACCGCTGGGCTCACGCCTGACCGGCATCGTGACCACCACCGATAACGGCGGATCCACCGGACGCATTCGTCGTTCGGAAGGCGGTATTGCCTGGGGAGATATGCGTAATTGCCTGAACCAGTTGATCATGGAACCGAGCGTAGCCTCGGCAATGTTTGAATACCGTTTTGCCGGTAACGGCGAACTGGCCGGTCACAACCTCGGTAATCTGATGCTCAAAGCGCTCGATCACCTTAGCGTGCGGCCGCTGGAAGCCATCAACATCATTCGCAATCTGCTCAAAGTCGATGCCTTCTTGATTCCGATGTCGGAGCAACCGGTAGACCTGGTGGCGCAGGATTGCGAAGGCAATATGGTGTATGGCGAAACGGCAATTGATGAAATGAAGCTACCGCCGCAAGAGTTGATGCTGCATCCCAATGTCACTCCCACTAAAGAAGCACTGGATGCGATTGCGGAAGCGGATTTGATCCTGATTGGCCCAGGCAGTTTTTACACCAGCCTGATGCCAATTCTGCTGATGGAGGAGATGGCACGCGCGCTGCGCCGTACGCCCGCCACCATGGTGTTTATTGGCAATCTTGGACGTGAGTTAAGCCCGGCCGCCAGCCTGACGGTGGCGGATAAACTGGCGATGATGGAAAAAGCCATCGGCAGGCGAGTGATAGATGCCGTGGTGGTCAGCCCGTCAGCGGACGTCAGCGGCGTGGAAGATCGCCTGATTGTACGCGAACCGCTGGAGGCCGCCGATATCAAGTATCGTCACGATCGCCAGCTGCTGCGAATTGCGCTAGAACACGCGATTCAGGCAGTTTAACCTCGCGCAGGCAGTACGCATAAATGCGCACCCTACGAGGGCGAATTTTAAGGATCTTACGTAGGGTCGCAATTCAGGTACGACCTGGCACATGGGTAGCAGATCAGACCGGGCACATAGTTAACACGTATGTGCTCAGTCGATCCGAATGATACGTCTTTCTGCACCGTCAGGAGGCGGCGATAAACAACTCGCGCAGCTGGTGCAACTGGTCGCGCACACTGGCGGCCTCTTCGAACTCCAGATTCTGCGCGTGCTGCTGCATCTGCACTTCCAGCTCGTGAATTTTCTTCTGCATGGCTTGTGGCGTCAGCGCCAGATAATTGGCCTCTTCTTCTGCCGCCACACGTGAGGCGGTTTTGCCCTTACCGCGCGTTTTCACCACGTTTTTGCCCAGCTCAAGAATATCGGTGATTTTCTTGTTGAGGCCCTGCGGCACAATGCCATTCTCTTCGTTGTAACGCTGCTGCTTCTCTCGACGACGTTCGGTTTCGCCCATCGCGCGTTCCATCGAAGGGGTGATCTTATCAGCGTACAGAATCGCCTTACCGTTGATGTTACGCGCCGCACGGCCAATAGTCTGAATCAGTGAGCGTTCGGAACGCAGGAAGCCCTCTTTATCCGCATCGAGGATCGCCACCAGCGACACTTCCGGCATGTCGAGACCTTCGCGCAGTAAGTTGATGCCCACCAGCACATCGAACTCACCGAGACGCAAATCACGAATGATCTCCATACGTTCAACCGTATCGATATCGGAGTGCAGATAGCGCACCTTCTCGCCGTGCTCCACCAGATATTCGGTAAGATCTTCCGCCATGCGTTTGGTCAGCGTAGTGACCAGCACACGTTCATTGATCGCCACGCGTTTGCGAATTTCTGATAGTAAGTCATCCACCTGAGTGGCGACCGGACGCACTTCCAGAATCGGATCCAGTAGCCCGGTGGGACGTACCACCTGATCAATCACTTCGTCACCGGATTTTTCCAGCTCATAGTTACCTGGCGTGGCCGAAACATAGATGGTTTGCGGTGCCAGCGCTTCAAACTCTTCAAAACGCATCGGACGGTTATCCAGCGCCGAAGGCAAGCGGAAGCCATATTCTACCAGCGTCTCTTTACGTGCGCGGTCGCCGCGATACATGCCGCCAATCTGGGGGATGGTAACGTGCGATTCGTCCACCACCAGCAATCCATCGGCGGGCAGGTAGTCAAATAAGGTCGGCGGTGGCTCGCCCGGACCGCGACCCGAGAGATAGCGCGAGTAGTTTTCAATGCCAGAGCAGTAGCCGAGTTCGTTCATCATTTCGAGATCGAACTGGGTACGCTGGCTGATGCGCTGCTCTTCCAGCAGTTTATTGTTCTCCAGCAGCACCTTGCGACGATCCACCAGCTCGACTTTGATCTCTTCCATCGCCTGCAGAATACGTTCGCGTGGCGTCACGTAGTGCGTTTTCGGATAGATAGTGAAACGCGGGATCACGGACTCAATCTGCCCGGTCAACGGATCGAACAGCGACAGACGCTCAACTTCTTCGTCAAACAGTTCGACACGCAAGCCGATGTCGTCGGATTCAGCCGGAAAGATGTCGATCACTTCGCCACGCACGCGGAAGGTGCCACGCTGGAACACCTGATCGTTGCGGGTATACTGCAGTTCCGCCAGACGGCGCAGAATGCTGCGCTGGTCGATAATCATGCCGCGCGTAAGGTGCAGCATCATTTTCAGATAGAGATCGGGATCGCCCAGGCCGTAAATCGCCGAGACCGAGGCCACCACAATCACATCACGGCGCTCCAGCATCGCTTTGGTGGCTGAGAGACGCATCTGTTCAATGTGCTCGTTCACCGCCGCATCCTTCTCAATGAAGGTGTCAGAACTCGGCACATAGGCTTCAGGCTGGTAGTAATCGTAATAAGAGACAAAAAACTCCACGGCGTTATCCGGGAAGAACTCTTTCATCTCACCGTATAACTGCGCCGCCAGCGTTTTGTTTGGTGCCATCACCATCGTCGGGCGATTGAGATCGGCAATCACGTTGGCGATGGTAAAGGTTTTACCCGATCCGGTTACCCCCAGTAGGGTTTGATGTGCGAGACCATCCTCCAGCCCCTCTTCAAGACGACGAATGGCCTCGGGCTGGTCGCCTGAAGGTTTGAAATCAGAGTTGAGTTTGAAGGCTTTACTCATGGTTTTGCGGTTCCTGCAGAAGATGTCAGCGAGCAGGCTGATAATTCTACTCTGCTATGACGAATTTGCCAGAAAAAAATACTGGATATATTTACAGATATCTTGCACGATAACGGGGAAAGCAGCTGTCTCGCTTCAGTGCAATTTAAGCGGCAAAAGGCAAAAGCTTGTTGCGCAAGGTTATCCCCAGAGCCGTGACGCTTTTAACATTTGTCAAGAGAGCGTCATTAAATTGCAGTCCGATGACAAGGCAGAAAAATCTCAGGCTTGCTTTTAATTAACCTGCTGATTTTATTGGTAATGAGTTCAAAGTCCAGTTTCGCAGCATAATGTATGCAGGCCGCGTATTTCCTCGCTTTCACGCGGTTTTCAGTCGCTAATGCACAAGGTTATCCACAGGAATAGTGGATAACTGAATCCAGCCCCGAGCCCATCAGCTGTGTATAATTTTCCCCGCTCTTATCCTGGCGTGCGAAATATTTTTTTTTTCGTTTTTTTTCCGCCTGCCTTAAACCGCTTTAACTATCCTTTTGGCAAGTCAAGCACCATTGTTCTCGTAAATACCGTGCCTTAAGACCACTTATTTCTTCAGTGATTGCCTTATCAATGAACAGATGCACCAGAAACGTTAAGCATTCAGCACCGTCAAAGTGCAGTCAGGTTATTACTCAGCGGGATTATTAAGTATTTCTCACCTTTTAAGCCCGCTTTCGCTGGATTCTGACTCAGAATATCCCGTTCCATTAACCTGGCCTGGTAATTGCAGTAGTTTAACGATGGAGTGACGAGTCCATACGGCTTGCCTTGCAGGCCATCAACAGCAGTGTCCACCTTAATCGTGCACGACTGTATGCCAGACGACACAGAGCGGAAGCATTCAGGCAAATAATCTGGAAGGAGTATGTCAGATGCTGAGTTTACGTTCGGTGAATCAGTTTTACGGTCACAACCATATCCTGTGGGATGTGGATCTCGATCTGCCGCCCGGCACCTGTACGGGTGTGCTGGGCAGTCCAGGCATGGGCAAAACCACGCTGGTGAACTGCATTATGGGTCGCTTGCCCATTAACAGTGGCTCAATGATCTGGCAGGAAGATGGCTCGCCACCCGAGAATTTGTTGCTGCAGCCCGCCGAACAGCGTGCGCGCATGGGAATTGGCTATGTGCCGCAAGGTCGCCATATCTTTTCGCAGATGAGCGTGGAAGATAATTTAATGATCGCGCTGATGGCCGCTCAGGACGATCGCAGCCGTGCCATTCCTGAAATGGTGTTTGACCTGTTCCCGGCACTCTATTCCTTGCGTCATCAGCGCAGTGGGGAATTGCCGATGGATCAACAGCAGCAGCTGGCACTGGCGCGAGCATTGGTGCTGCAACCTAAACTGCTGATTCTGGATGAGCCGACCGAAGGAATGTCGCCGTGGCTGGAAGAGGAGATGGGCAACCTGATACGCCGTCTTAATCGCGATTACGGCCTGACCATTTTACTGCTGGAGCAGCATGTCTCCTTCATCCGCCGCGTGGCAGACTATTTCCTGCTGCTTCACCGTGGTCGCAATGTGGCGCAGGGTAAAGTCGCTTTGCTGGATGATGTGACGGTGAATAAGTGGCTGACAGCGACATGATGATGTGGTCGCCATCGATGAACTGCAGCCAAAATGTTGCATCACATTCTGACATTGAAGGTGCTGGTCTATGGCGGCCCTACGGACGAAATGATGTCAGGTGCGCACTGTTGCGTACCTGACATCGAATCGCCATCCATAACTATCCTACGGGCGATATGAAGTAGAGTGCGCATGAATGCGCATCTGAAACAGGCTCATGACTGCGGCAACGTTAAATACTGACCGCACTCGGCCTGTTGTGCTTCGCTGTCCAGATAGGGAATTTCACCGAGGAACGGTGCATCAATACGTTGACGCAGCGTGGCCATGTACTCGGCATGTCGTTTACCTGGCGGCTGAATATCATTGGCAATCCAACCGGCTAACCGCAACCCTCGCGCCTTCACCGCTTCCGCTGTCAGCATCGCGTGGTTAATACAACCTAGCTTCACCCCCACCACCAGAATCACCGGCAGTTGTTCCGCTTCGACCCAGTCAGCATAGGTCTGCGTCTCGGATAATGGCGTAAACCAGCCGCCCGCACCTTCAACCAATACCCATTCGGCCTGCTGCTCCAGCGCACGCAATCCGGCTGACAGCGCAGAAAACTCAATCGGCCTGCCCTCTTCCGCGCTGACAATATGCGGTGACGTCGGCTCGACAAATGCCAGTGGATTCACCTGCTCATAGCTGAGCGCCAGGCTGCTGTAGCGCTGCAACGCCAGCGCATCACTGTTACGCACGCCCTCTGGGGTGATCTCGCAGCCCGAGGCTACGGGCTTGTATCCTGCGGTGCGTAAACCTGCTGCGCTTGCCGCCTGCAACAGTGCGCCACTGGCGACCGTTTTGCCCACTTCGGTATCCGTTCCGGTAATAAACCAGCGTGTCATTTGCTCAAAACTCCGTACATCAAGTGATAACTAAGACGATAACCCTGCGTATCCTGCGGCCAGTGCTGCTCCAGTTGCGTGAGCTGCGAGCGTGTGAGCGGCTGTGCGCCACGGCCGTCGTGCAGATGCGTAGCACCAATGCCTTTCAAAGAACGCATGGCACTCAGCGCGCTGGGGAAATGCAACGTGATAGTCTGCGGCTGGCACTGCGCCGGTAAGCCTGTGAGAGCGGCAGAGAACTGCGCTGCGCTGAGAAAACGATTGGCGTGCTGACGGCCATCTAACCGAGCCCAGGCTTCATGCACTTCATGCAGGGAGCCATCGAGCAAGGTTGAGAACAGCACGCTGCCACCCGGCCGTGTGACGCGCAAAAACTGCTGCAACGCCAGGCGCAGATCGCTGCTCCACTGCACCGCCAGATTGCACCACACGCCATCGACGCACGCATCCGGCAGCGGCAGATGATCGATATCGCCTTGCAGATAGTGCTGCGCCGAGCGCTGCTCACGCGCGGCGTCCAGCATCGCACTGGAGAGATCCAGCGCCGTCAGTTCGCGCCCACGATCGCGCCAGTAGCGGCTGTACCAACCGGTGCCACAGCCCGCATCCAGCAGATGCGGCCCGAAGCCCGCGGGTGCCAGCGCCAGTAGCGCATCGCCGCTCTGCCGTTGCAGCTCGGCATGCTGCTCGTAATGCTGTGCGGCACGGCCAAACGCTTTGGCGACCGCCTGCTTGTTAACCTGCAGCGTCATACAGCGCCTCCAGCAGACGATCAATATCGTCGTTATGATGGGCAGCAGTGAGCGTAATGCGCAGCCGCGCCGTGCCCGGCGGCACCGTTGGCGGCCGAATGGCGCTAACCCAGCATCCCGCTTGTGCCAGTCGTTGTGACAACGCCAGCGCCGCGCTGTTTTCCCCGACGATCAACGGCTGAATAGCACTGGCTGATGGCATCAGTTGCCAGGGCAAATCAGCGGCACCCGCCCGGAATCGCGCAATATGACTATTCAGCCGCTCACGCAGTTCATCGCCCTGCTGGATCTGGTGCAGCGCCGCCAGCAGCGCACAACACTGTGCCGGTGGCATCGCGGTGGAGTAGATCAGATGGCGTGAAAACTGCTCGACGTAATCCGCTGTGGCATCGTCACTCAGCAGCGCTGCACCGCTGACGCCAAAGCCCTTGCCAAACGTGACAATCAGCAATTCCGGCTTCACACCCTGCTGCCAGCAACTGCCGCGCCCCTGCTCACCGTGCACGCCAATGCCGTGCGCATCATCCACCAGCAGCCAGCCGTTGGCACGGCGCGTCTCTTCAGCAAGGGAAGCGAGCGGTGCGCTGTCGCCATCCATGCTGAATACGCCTTCGGTCACCACCAGCGTACCGCCTTCCGACGGGCTAGCCAGCAGTTTTGCCAGACTCTCCGGCTGGTTGTGCGCAAAGCGGCGTAGTGTGGCCGGGCTGTGGCTGGCAGCATCCAGTAATGAAGCATGCGCCAGCTTATCAGCAAGAATGCGATCCTGCTTTTCAGCCAGCAGGTGGATCACCGCCTGGTTAGCGGCAAAGCCAGAGATAAACAGCAGCGCACGCTTGTAACCCAGCCAGTCAGCCAGTTGCTCTTCTAACTGCGCATGATGACGGCTATAGCCCGTCACATGACCCGACGCGCCCGCTCCCGCACCCGCTTCTGCTGCGCCCTGTTGCCAGGCCGCAATCACCGCTGGATGCTGGCTCAGCCCGAGATAATCATTGCTGGAGAAGTGACGGTATGAACGCCCCTCCAGCGTTATCTCACGCACGCTGTTGTGTTCAACCCGGCGTCGCAGACGCCAGCCATCGGCATCACGTCGCGCCGCCAGCGCCTGTTCGATGCGAGATGACCAGCCCATCACACCGCCGCGTTGTAGAACTGCTCGGTATCAGCGTGCACCAGCTGCTCACTGAGCTGATACTGCTGTTCGTTATCACCGGCGGTAGTGGCGGTATGTTCTGGATTCAGGCCCAGCTTGCGGAACAGGATCAGATCTTTGTCCTCTTCCGGGTTTGGCGTGGTCAGCAGCTTGCAGCCGTAGAAAATCGAGTTAGCACCGGCCATAAAGCACATCGCCTGCGTCTGTTCGCTCATCTGTTCACGACCTGCGGACAGGCGGACGTGCGACGATGGCATCATGATGCGCGCCACGGCGATGGTGCGGATAAAGTCGAACGGCTCAACGTCATCGTTATCGGCCAGAGGCGTGCCTTTGACTTTCACCAGCATGTTGATTGGCACGCTTTCTGGCGGTGTCGGCAGGTTCGCCAGCTGCACCAGCAAGCCAGCACGATCTTTCACGGTTTCACCCAGGCCGACGATGCCGCCAGAGCAGACTTTGATACCTGCGCCGCGCACTTTATCCAGCGTATCCAGACGTTCCTGATAGCTGCGCGTGGTGATGATGCTGCCGTAGAATTCCGGCGAGGTATCGAGGTTGTGGTTGTAGAAATCCAGCCCGGCGCTGGCCAAACGCTCCGCCTGGGTGTTATCCAGCGTGCCCAGCGTCATGCAGGTTTCCATGCCCATGGCTTTAACGCCCTGCACCATCTGCTCCAGATACGGCATGTCGCGTTCGTGCGGGTTTTTCCACGCAGCGCCCATGCAGAAGCGGCTCGATCCTGCCGCTTTGGCTTTACGCGCCGACTCCAGCACCGCTTCCACTTCCATCAGCCGCTCGGACTCCAGCCCGGTTTTGTAGCGCGCACTCTGCGGGCAGTATTTACAATCTTCCGGGCAGGCACCGGTTTTGATCGACAGCAGCGTACTGACCTGCACCTGACGCGGGTCAAAATGCTGACGGTGAACTTGCTGCGCTTCGAACATCAGCTCAAGGAAAGGTTTATCGAACAGAGCCTGGGCTTGTGTCAGTGTCCAGCGGTTTGCCATTGCTTACTCCAAAAAAAAGGGGTTCATCCCGACGATTAACGTGGTTATACTTGTAAACTAAATCTTTTCAAAATGGTTTACAAGATTGATGTTCACCCAAGACGACCTCAACTTTGACCGCCAGCATATCTGGCATCCTTATACGTCAATGCGCGATCCCCTGCCCTGTTATCCGGTGGTGGCAGCGCACGGTTGCCAGCTTCAATTGGCCGATGGACGTGAACTGGTCGACGGTATGTCGTCATGGTGGGCAGCGATTCATGGCTATAACCATCCGCGCCTCAATCAGGCGATGCAGCAACAAATGGCACAGATGTCGCACGTGATGTTTGGCGGCATTACCCATCCGTCGGCAGTGGCATTGAGCCGTCAACTGGTCGAGATGACCCCTGAAGCGCTGGAGTGCGTGTTCCTCGCCGATTCGGGGTCGATTGCCGTTGAAGTATCGATGAAAATGGCGTTGCAGTACTGGCTGGGGCGCGGTGAAACGCGACAGAAATTCCTGACGTTAAAACGTGGCTATCACGGCGATACTTTTGCCGCGATGTCGGTGTGCGATCCGGAAAATTCGATGCACAGTCTGTGGCGCGGCTATCTGCCCGAGCATCTGTTTGCCGCTGCGCCGCAGTGCGGTTTTGATGACGAGTGGAACGATGCGGACTTCGCTGATTTCGCCCGGTTAGCCGAGACGCACCATCGCGACATTGCCGCGGTGATCCTTGAACCGATTGTGCAAGGCGCAGGCGGTATGCGTTTCTATCACCCGCGCTACCTGCAACAGGTGCGTGAGCTGTGCGACCGCTACGGTATCCTGCTGATTGCCGATGAAATCGCCACCGGCTTTGGCCGCAGCGGCAAGCTGTTTGCCTGTGAACACGCCGGGATTACGCCAGATATTCTCTGCCTCGGTAAAGCGCTGACCGGCGGCACCATGACGCTCTCCGCCACGTTGACCACGCGCGAAGTGGCCGACACCATTAGCCGCAGTGCGGCAGGTTGCTTTATGCATGGCCCGACCTTTATGGGCAATCCGCTGGCTTCTGCGGTGGCCGTTGAAAGCCTGACGATGATCAACGAGGGACTTTGGCCTGCGCAGGTGGCGGCGATTGAACAGCAACTGCGTCGTGAGCTGCTGCCGTTGCGTGAACATCACGCGGTGGCCGATGCGCGTGTGCTGGGCGCGATTGGTGTGATTGAAACGCGTTCACCGGTCAATATGGCGGCGCTGCAGCAGTTCTTTGTCGAACGTGGCGTGTGGATCCGTCCGTTCGGCAAGCTGATCTATCTGATGCCACCTTATCTGATTTCTGCCGCAGAGTTGGCGCAGTTAACCCAGGCGGTGCGCGCGGCATTGGACGTTGAGGCACATTTCCTGGCCTAAGCGAACTGGAAGTGGAGCGCGTTTTCCACCATGATGGAGAGCACACTGCACAACGGAAAAAGGAGAAGTCATGCGCGTAGTTAGCCAGGATTTTAAAGACGGCGATAAAATGCCCGAACGTCACGTTTTCAATGGGATGGGACGTCAGGGTGACAATCTGTCTCCCCATTTGGCGTGGGATGAGGTGCCTGCAGGGACAAAGAGCTTTGTCGTGACCTGCTTCGATCCGGATGCCCCCACCGGTTCTGGCTGGTGGCACTGGGTCGTGGCAAATATTCCGGCTGACGTCACCGAGCTGCCACAAGGTTCCGGTTCAGGCGTGGTCGAGCTGCCGCAGGGTGCGATTCAAACCCGTACCGACTTCGGTCAAACCGGTTACGGTGGCGCAGCACCACCACAGGGTGATCCGCATCGCTATATCTTTACTGTGCACGCGATGGACACCGATAAGATTGATGTCGACGCCGGCGCGAGCGGCGCCATGGTCGGCTTTAATGTGCACTTCCATGCACTGGCAAGCGCGTCGATCACAGTTCTGTATTCTTAAAATGAGAACGGCGCCGAATGGCGCCGTTTTATCATCAATCCAGTGCGTGAATCACCACCCACATCGGGCCTTGTCCCACCGCGTAACGCGCCAGCGGTTGCAACAGACCGCGATCGGCAATCTTGTAGACTTCGATATGGTGCGACTTCTGTCCTGCCGCCACCAGATACTGACCGCTGTTATCAATATTGAAGCCGCGCGGCTGGGTTTCGGTTGGCTGATAACCTTCAATCGCCAGCACTGAACCATCTTCGCTGATGCTAAATGCGGTAATGGTGCTGCTGGTTCGGTCACAGGCGTAGAGGAAACGGCCGTCTGGCGTGATATGGATATCAGCCGCCCAGCGCGTGTCGCTGAAATCTTTTGGCATCATATCCAGACTCTGCACACGCTCAACCTGACCATGCACGTTGTTCAGTGCCCACACATCCACGGTGCTATCAAGTTCATTCACCACATAGCCGTACGCGCCATTTGGATGGAATGCCATATGGCGCGGACCCGCACCTTCAACTGTGGTGACCTGTGCTTGCTCGCGCGGTGCCAGAGTGCCATCGGCGTTAAGCTGGAACAGGCAAATACGATCCTGCTTCAGTGCTGGCACAAACAGCGTTTGGTTGCTGAGATCGATATTGGCTGAATGGCAGCCATCCATGCCGCCAATCACCTGGCTTGGGGCTTGCGGCAAACCATCGCTGTCGATCGGGCTGATGCTGACGCATGCATCATTGTAAGAACCGCAGAACAGGAATTTACCCTGGCGATCGGTCGAAATATGCGTTGGGCTGCCCGGCAGTGGCGCTTCACCCGCCAGACTCAGAGAACCGTCGGCCGCAATGCGATACGCTAATACGCGAAAATTCGGACGAACACCGACATAGAGGAAATCTTTCTTCGGGCTCACCACCATCGGCTGCACCTGACCGGCCACATCCGTGACCTGCAATAACGTCAGTGCGCCATCTTCCTGCAACTGCCACGCATGGATCTGCTGGCTCTCGGGACTGGCGGTATACACGACTTGTTTCATGCGTTTTTCCTTATTCGCTGCCTGATGAAAGGGATAACTGTAGCGCGTTTCATTCTGCCGCGCTGGATTCATTTGTGCCCTGTTTTTTGTCTCAGGGCCGCTGCCGGGTGTAGACTCAATGCTTTGCTAACTCCCGGACGGAAAGTGTAATGAGCTACCGCGTAATCGCCCTTGACCTTGACGGCACCCTGCTGACCCCCACAAAAACCATTTTGCCTGAATCGATCGAAGCTTTAGCCCGCGCACAACAGGCGGGAGTCAAAGTGCTGATTGTGACCGGTCGCCACCACTGCGCCATTCATCCTTTTTATCAGGCGCTGCAGTTGGATACACCCGCAATCTGCTGTAACGGCACCTACTTGTACGATTATCAGGCGAAAAAGGTATTGGCTTCCGATCCGCTGGAAAAAAGCCAGGCGAGCCGCGTGATTGAGATGCTCGATCAGGAGAACATTCACGGCCTGCTGTATGTCGATGATGCCATGCTGTACCAGGAGCCGACAGGTCATGTGACCCGCACCCTGAACTGGGCACAATCCCTGCCGGAAGCGCAGCGTCCTCTGTTCCTGCAGGTGCCAAGCCTGGCGCAGGCGGCGCTGGATGCGCAATCCATCTGGAAGTTCGCTCTTTCCCACCCTGACACCCGTGCATTGCAGCAGTTTGCTGAACGCACTGAAGCCGAACTCGGCCTGGCGTGTGAGTGGTCATGGCACGATCAGGTTGATATCGCTCAGGCGGGCAACAGCAAAGGCAAGCGTCTGGCACAGTGGGTAGAGAGCCAGGGCTTCAGCATGCAGGATGTGCTGGCGTTCGGCGATAACTACAACGATCTCAGCATGCTGGAACAGGTCGGTTTAGGCGTGGCGATGGGCAATGCTGATGAGGCGATTAAAGCGCGCAGCAAAAAGGTGATTGGCACCAATCTGGAGCCAGGTATTGCCGAAGTGATTTATCAGGAAGTCCTGTAAGTACAGGATGTTCGCGGTGCGCATCAGGGCGCACCTTGCGAATGCTTAAGGTGTGGCCGCTGCTGCACCTGATTGTTAATAATGAGGGTCACACCGGGTGCTTTCATCCGCACATCGCACACATTTTGTCTGATCGCCCTTGATGACCCTAAGGTCAAGCCGTGATCGCCACACTCTTAATTTGCGCATACAGCCATTGATCGGGCCGGATCCCCAGCTCATCTCGCGCCCACGGCGAAATTCGCGCCCACAGTTCGCTAATGCCAATGCGCAACTTCACTTCCACCTGATCGTCAATCTCCAATAACTCGACCACCTGAGCCGGCAGGATATTGCGCACCGAGGTGTTTTGCGGCGGCTGCAAGGCCAGTGACACATCACCGGACGCGATACGAATACGCAGTGCCGTTTTCAGCGGCTGGTTCACACGGCTTACCCAGATATGCTGATCCCCTAAAGAGAGTGCCGTCATCGGGTAATCGGGATGCTGTTCCAGCACCTGCACTCTGAGCACGCTGCTGCGATCGGCTATCGGCAGCCACGGGCGCATGGCTGCACTGCTCCACACCTTCTCCAGCGAACCAAAGGCTTTGACTTTGCCGTTGTCGAGCACCAGCACGTTGTCCGCCAGTTGCAGAATTTCATCCAGGCTGTGCGAGACATAAAGAATCGGAATATCGACCTGTTTCGCCAGCTTTTGCAAATATGGCATCAATTCGCGCTTGCGTGGTAAATCCAGCGACGCCAGCGGCTCATCCATCAACAAAATATCTGGCGCGGTGAGCAGCGCGCGGCCAATCGCCACACGTTGTTTCTCGCCGCCTGACAACGAGGCCGGAAAACGGCTCAGCAGAGGCTCAAGGCCCAGTAATGCCACCAGCGCGTTAAACTGCGGCTTCATGGCCGCAGCCATGCCATATTGCAAATTGCCGCGCACCCGATAGTGCGGAAACAGCCGAGCGTCCTGGAACACATAGCCAACGCGGCGTTTTTCCGGCGGCAGATTGACCTGCGTCGCCGAATCAAACAGCAGACGATCGTTGAGCTGAATCTGGCCGCTTTGTGGCTGTGTCAAACCGCCAATCGCGTTGATCAGCGACGTTTTGCCCGCACCGGATACACCAAAAACAGCCGTAATGCCGCTGCCGGGAACCTGCACGTTGACGTCCAGTTGGTGATCGCCCAGCAACTGGGAAATATTGAGATTAAGCATCAGGCTGCCCCCAGCCGCTTACGGCCCCAACGTGCCAACAGCTCAGAGGCCACCAAAGATAACAGCGCCAGCGCAATGGCCACCGCACACAAGCGTGCGGCAGTGCCTTCTGCGCCGGGGGTTTCAATCAGGGTGAACATCGCCGAGGGAATGGTGCGTGTCTCGCCGGGGATATTCGAAACGAAAGTGATGGTGGCGCCAAACTCACCCAGTGAACGGGCGAAAGCGAGAACGGTGCCGACAATGATGCCCGGTAGCGTAAGCGGCAAGGTGATAGTGAAGAACACGCGCCAGCGACCGGCACCGAGCGTGCGTGCTGCCTGTTCCAGTTTGGTATCCACCGCTTCCAGTGCCAGACGAATCGCCCGCACCATCAGCGGAAAAGCCATCACGGCCGAAGCCAGTACCGCCCCACGCCAGCTAAAGGCCAGGGTGAAACCGAACCAGTCGTAAAGCCACTCGCCGATGAATCCACGTCGGCCCAGTGCAATCAGCAACAGATATCCCACCACCACCGGTGGCAATACCAGCGGCAAATGGATAAGACTGTCGAGTAAGGTTTTACCTGGAAACCGGCAACGTGCCAGAATCCAGGCCATCATGATGCCAAACGGCAAACTAAACAGCACCGCTACGCTGGAGACTTTTAAGCTGAGAAAAACGGCCTGCCATTCGGGATCACTGAGTATCATTTCTTCGGCGCAAATCCATACTGTTTAAACACAGCAGCGGCGTCCGGCCCCTGCAAATATTTGTAGAAGGCTTCAACCGTTGCGTTCTGATGATCTTTTACCACCGCCATCGGATATTCCACTGGCTTGTGGCTATCGTCCGGGAAGCGTCCTACTACCTGCACTTTGTCACTGGCAACCGCATCAGAACCGTACACGATGCCATACGGTGATTCATTGCGTTCGACCAGCGCCAATGCGGCACGGACGTTGTTAGCCGGTGCAAGCTGCGGCGACACCGTATCCCACGCGCCCAGCTTTTGCAGCGCTTCTTTGGCATAAATCCCGGCCGGGACATGATCCGGATCGCCCACCGCCAGACGTTCGCCTTTCAGCAAACTTTTCCAGTCAGTTTTTGCATTGATAGTGACCGCTTTTGCGCTGTCGCTTTTCGGTGCCACTAATACTAAATCATTGCCCAACAAGGTGTAGCGGGTGTTTTCCACCACACTCTTTTTATCCACCGCATAGTCCATCCACTGCTGATCAGCAGAGATAAACAGATCGGCCGGCGCGCCCTGTTCAATCTGGCGTGCCAAAGTGGATGAAGAGGCGAAGGACGATACCACTTCAACGCCGCTCTTTTTCTGATATTGCGTGGCAATATCCTGCATCGCATTGGTTAACGATGCCGCAGCAAACACGGTGATCTTCTCTGCCGCCACGGCGTGACCGGCCATGGAAACAGTCAGTACGGTAACAGCAGCCCAGCGGTAATTGATTTTCAGCATTTTTTACTCCTTGTTACGTTATATATTCGATAATACAACGCAGGGACAAATGCTGTCATGAACTTAATATCGGCAGGATTGAGGGGAAGTTAAAGAAAAAACGCCCGCTGAGTGCGGGCGCTTGTAAAATCAGTGTTGCGAGCTGTTGGCAGGACGATCGTCGCGGCGGCCAAATTTGGAGATGACGTTGAACACTTCACCCAAGCCGTAAATCAGACCGAGCATAATGGCCATCACAATTGGCACCATGATGACAGCCACAGCCAGGCTTTTAAGCAGTTCCAGCATGGAAACCTCACGCAGAAAATAAAAAAGTGATTGTAACGGTTAGGGAAAAAAACGCACTGCCCTTTTCGTGCTTTTACTTTTGGCCTTACACTTGTCGTACTCACTTAAGGAGCTGACATGCAGGCAGAACTTTCTCTTCACATTCGTCTTCAGCAGAAGCTGTTTGCCGACCCACGCCGCATCGAACTGCTGAAACGCGTGCAGGAAACCGGCTCCATCAGCCAGGGCGCTAAATTGGCTGGCATCAGCTACAAAAGTGCCTGGGACGCCATCAACGATATGAACCAAATGGCTGATCAAACCTTAGTCGACCGCGCCACCGGAGGCAAAGGCGGCGGAGGTGCGCAGCTGACACGCTATGGCGAGCGTCTGATTCAGCTGTTTCACCTGATGGAGCAGATCCAGCAGAAAGCCTTTGATGCGCTGCAAAACGACAGCCTGCCGCTCGACAGCCTGCTGGCAGCGATTGCGCGTTTCTCCCTGCAAACCAGCGCACGTAATCAGCTATTTGGCACGGTGATGGCGCGCGATCACCATCAGGTGCAGCAGCACATTGAGGTTCAGCTGGCCGACGGCGTCACGCGTTTGCAGGTGGCAATCACCGAACGCAGTGCCGAACGTCTGCAGCTCGACAGTGGCAAAGAGGTGCTGGTGCTGATCAAAGCACCGTGGATTCAGGTGAGCCGGGATGCGGTAAACAGCGATAATCAATTGCAGGTAACGATCAGCGCCATCGAGCCAGGTGAACAGGTGAGCGAAGTGTTGATGACATTGCCGAGCGGTGAAACCCTGTGCGCGACGGTGAACAACGCGCAGGTGCAACAGCAGAATCTGCAGCCGGGCGACAGAGTAACCGCCAGTTTTAATGCGGAACACGCCATCATCGCCACACTGCTCTGAAAACCAGGCCATGATTTGACTTCGTCTGCGTCGCTCGCTACAACTGAGTAACACGATGCATAAAACGGAATGAATCATGGCTTCATTGCAAATTTCGCAAGGCATATTTCACCTTAGCGACACCCGAGCACTGTCCCTCAACGATCTGACTCTCAAAAGCGGCGAAAGCTGGGCCTTTGTCGGCGCCAACGGCAGCGGTAAATCCTCCCTGGCGCGCGCACTTTCTGGTGAACTCTCGCCGGGTAAAGGCGCGGTTACTCAGGACTTTCAGCGTCGCACGCGCCTCTCGCTGGAGCAGCTGCAAAAGCTGGTGGCGCAGGAGTGGGAACGCAATAACACCGATCTGTTGAGTGAAGGCGAAGACGATACCGGTCGCACTGCCGCACAGATCATTCAGGATGAAGTGAAAGATGAGGCGCGCTGTCAGGCGCTGGCCCAGCAGTTTGGTATCACTTATCTGCTCGATCGCCGCTTCAAATACCTCTCCACCGGCGAGACGCGCAAAACCTTGCTGTGCCAGGCGCTGATGGCGCAGCCCGATTTATTGATTCTCGATGAGCCTTTCGATGGGTTAGATGTCGCCTCGCGCGCCAGCCTGGCGGAGACGCTGAGCGATCTGCACCAGCATGGCTTTACCGTGGTGCTGGTGCTCAACCGCTTTGACGATATTCCTGACTTTGTGCAGCAGGTCGGAGTACTCGCCGAGTGCACCCTGACCCACGTGGGCGAACGCCAGGCGATACTGGCAGAAGCACTGGTGGCGCAACTGGCACACAGTGAGAAACTCGACGGCATGGCGTTGCCAGAAGCGGATGCACCGGATCAGTTGCCGCAGCTGGCAGAAGACGCGCCACGCGTGATTCTGCGGAATGGCGTGGTGTCGTATAACGATAAAGCGGTGATCGATGGGCTGAGCTGGCAGGTGAATCCCGGCGAGCACTGGCAAATTGTGGGGCCCAACGGCGCGGGTAAATCCACTCTGTTAAGCCTGGTGACTGGCGATCATCCGCAAGGCTACAGCAACGATTTAACTCTGTTTGGTATTCGTCGCGGCAGCGGTGAAACCATTTGGGACATCAAACAGCACATTGGTTACGTCAGCAGCAGTTTGCATCTCGATTATCGCGTCAGCTGTAACGTGCGCACCGTGGTGCTGTCCGGCTTTTTCGATTCGATCGGCTTGTATCAACCCGCTTCGGATCGGCAGAAAGCGCTGGCGCGCCAGTGGCTGGCCTTATTGGGTATGGACAATCATCTGGCCGATGCGCCGTTCCACGGTTTGTCATGGGGCCAGCAGCGCCTGGTGCTGATTGCACGTGCGCTGGTCAAACACCCTACCTTGTTGATTCTGGATGAGCCGCTGCAGGGATTGGATCCGATTAACCGCCAGCTGGTGCGCCGCTTTGTTGATGTGCTGATTGGTGAAGGACGAACGCAGTTACTGTTTGTCTCACACCATGCCGAAGATGCGCCGCAGTGTATTACTCATCGCCTGAGCTTTGTGAAGCAGGATGAAGGGTACGGATTCCAGCAGGATGATTTGCGCTAACCTCGTTGTCATCCACACCGCCCCTGCATCGTAGGGGCATATTTATGCTTCAATCCGGTCGCCAGCTAAACCCTTTTACATTGTCGTGTGTGCATTGGTATGCACCTCATTGAATAGCTGATGTAACCGCTACCATTTACTCGCCTGGTATTTCAGCAAACGCGCGCTTTAACCCCACAAAATGAGAATCGTCACCTTGTGTAAACGATACCATTTATCCAGACTGGATCACGCTTTGGGGCTGGCCTTTGTGCTACCTTGATCGCAGTGATTTTGATCCGTTTGCCGTTTACCAGGACTCGTTATGGAAAAATTTAATCCGGTTGATCATCCGCATCGCCGTTATAACCCATTGATCGATCAGTGGGTGTTGGTCTCACCGCATCGTGCCAAGCGTCCGTGGCAGGGTGCACAGGAAACGCCTGCGCTGGAACAACTGCCTGCGCATGATCCTGATTGCTTCCTGTGTGCCGGCAACACCCGCATCACCGGGGATAAAAACCCCGATTATAAAACCACCTATGTTTTCACCAACGACTTTGCCGCGCTGATGACCGATACACCCGATGCGCCGCAAAGCGACGATCTGCTGATGCGCTGTGAGAGCGCACGCGGCACCAGCCGAGTAATTTGCTTCTCACCTGACCACAGTAAAACGCTGCCGGAACTGCCGCTCAGTGGACTGGAAGATATTGTGCGCACCTGGCAAGAGCAGACCGCCGATCTCGGTCAGCACTATCCATGGGTGCAGGTGTTTGAGAACAAAGGCGCAGCGATGGGCTGCTCAAATCCCCATCCGCACGGCCAGATCTGGGCTAACAGTTTTCTGCCTAATGAAGTGCAAAAAGAAGATGATAATCAGCGCCGCTACTTTGACGAAAAAGGTTCGCCGATGCTGGTGGATTACGCCGCACGCGAGCTGAAAGATGGCAGCCGCACCGTGGTAGAAACCGAACACTGGCTGGCCGTGGTGCCATGGTGGGCGGCGTGGCCGTTTGAAACCCTGCTGCTGCCAAAAGCCCACATCAAACGCATCACAGACTTGACCGCTGCTCAGCGCAGCGATCTGGCGCTAGCGCTTAAACAGCTCACCAGCCGCTATGACAACCTGTTCCAGTGCTCCTTCCCCTACTCAATGGGCTGGCACGGCGCGCCGTTTAACGGCGAAGCCAACGATCACTGGCAGCTGCATGCCCACTTCTATCCACCGCTGCTGCGTTCAGCCACGGTGCGCAAATTTATGGTTGGCTATGAAATGCTGGCCGAAACCCAACGTGATTTAACGGCGGAACAGGCAGCAGAACGTCTGCGTTCTGTCAGCGATATCCATTTCCGCGAGGCGCAATAAATGTCATTAAAGTCCACTACTCAACAGGTTTTCGCTGACACCTTTGGCTATCAACCGACGCACAGCATTCAGGCGCCGGGCCGCGTGAATCTGATTGGTGAGCACACCGATTACAACGACGGCTTCGTGCTGCCGTGCGCCATTGATTACCAGACGGTGATTGCCTGCGCCAAACGTGACGACCGCCAGGTGCGCGTGGTTGCTGTTGATTATGACAATCAACAGGACAGCTTCTCACTGGATGCGCCGATTGAAGCGTTAAAAGAGCCGATGTGGGCCAACTACGTACGCGGCGTGGTGAAACACCTGCAGCAGCGTGATGCGAGTTTCGGCGGCGCGGATCTGGTGATCAGCGGCAACGTGCCACAGGGTGCAGGTCTGAGTTCATCGGCGTCGCTGGAAGTGGCAGTCGGCACCGTATTCCAGCAGCTGTATCAGCTGAAGCTGGATGGTGCAGCCATCGCGGTTAACGGTCAGGAAGCGGAAAACCAGTTCGTCGGCTGCAACTGCGGCATCATGGACCAGCTGATTTCCGCGCTGGGTCAGCCCGATCACGCCATGCTGCTGGACTGCCGCACACTCGGCACACGCGCCGTCTCGATGCCGGAAGATGTCGCGGTGGTGATCATCAACTCCAACTTCCGCCGCAGCCTGGTGGGCAGCGAGTACAACACCCGCCGTGAGCAGTGCGAAACCGGTGCACGCTTCTTCAACAAACCGGCGCTGCGCGATGTCACGCTGGAAGAGTTTGCCGCGTCGGAATCGCAGCTGGATGCGCTGGTGGCAAAACGTGTACGCCATGTCATCACCGAAAATGCCCGTACGCTGGAAGCCGCCGATGCGCTGAGCAGTGGCGATCTGAAGCGCATGGGTGAACTGATGGCTGAATCCCACGCCTCAATGCGTGATGATTTTGAAATCACCGTTCCGCCTATCGATCAGCTGGTTGAGATCGTTAAGGCTGAAATCGGTCCGCGTGGCGGCGTGCGCATGACCGGCGGCGGTTTTGGCGGCTGCATCGTGGCACTGATGCCAACCGAACTGGTGGATCAGGTGAAAGCCGCGGTTGCCGAAAAATACGAAGCGCAGACCGGCATCAAAGAAACCTTCTACGTGTGCAAAGCGTCAGCAGGAGCAGGCCAATGGTAAGCGACGTCAACTCTCATGCGCCAGACGGGCAACCGTGGCGCATGACCGTGCTGCGCAATCGCAACGGCATGGTGGTCACTTTTATGGATTGGGGCGCGACCTGGCTCTCCGCGCGCGTGCCGATGCAGGATGGCAGCGTACGTGAAGCGCTGCTCGGCTGCGCCACACCATCGGATTATCTGCATCAGGATGCTTACCTGGGTGCGACCGTTGGCCGCTACGCCAACCGCATCGCTTCGGCTGAGCTTAAGCCGCTAAATCTGCTGCTGGCCGCTAATCAGGGTGCGCATCAACTGCACGGCGGACCGGAAGGCTTCGATAAGCGCCGCTGGCAAATTGTCAGCCAGAGCGAGACCGAAGTGCACTATCGTATCGATTCACCCGATGGCGATCAGGGTTTTCCCGGCAACCTGATTGCCGATGTGATTTACCATCTTGACGATGATAACTGCCTGTCGATCACCTATGACGCGCAGACCGACAAGCCCTGCCCGGTGAACCTCACCAACCATGCTTACTTCAATCTTGACGCGCATCATGGCGATGCACGCCAGCATCGCTTACAACTGCACGCGGATCGTTACTTACCGGTCGATAGCGAAGGCATCCCTAACGCGCCACTGAAAGCCGTGGCCGGCACCAGCTTCGATTTCAATCAACCGAAGTGTGTGATGGATGACTTCCTCGCCGATGACGATCAAAAAGCGGTGAAAGGCTATGACCACGCGTTTCTGCTCAGCACCGCTGGCGACAGCACTCAGCCCGCCGCCGAACTGTGGTCGGCCGATGGCAAACTGGCGCTGACCGTGTTTACCGCCGCACCGGCGCTGCAGTTCTACTCCGGCAACTATCTGGATGGAACACGCGCCCGTGAACAGGGCAGCTATACTGCTTTCCAGGGCATCGCGTTGGAGAGTGAATTTTTACCGGATTCGCCCAACCATACCGAGTGGCCGCAGCCTGATTGCTGGCTGCAACCCGGCGATCGCTGGCAGTCTGTGACGCGTTATCGCTTCACACCGCAGTAAGCCAGCGGATGAAAAACGCGCACTGCGTTAGCGACAGGCTTACGCCGTGCGTTGTTTTCCGCTATGGTATGGCGCTATCAGTGTGCCGCTTTTCAGGTGGCCGCAGCCGGTTTCTATAATCATCGAAACATCAAGCATTAAGGAGTTAAGCTATGGCCGTAACTAAGCTGGTTCTGGTGCGACACGGCGAAAGCCAGTGGAACCAGGAAAACCGCTTCACCGGATGGTATGACGTGGATCTGTCAGACAAAGGTCGCACCGAAGCCAAAGCAGCCGGTCAGCTGCTGAAGAAAGAAGGTTTCGTGTTTGATTTCGCTTATACCTCAGTGCTGAAACGCGCCATCCACACCCTGTGGAACGTGCTGGATGAGCTGGATCAGGCGTGGCTGCCGGTTGAGAAAACCTGGCGTCTGAACGAGCGTCACTACGGTGCGCTGCAGGGTCTGGATAAAGCTGAAACCGCCGCCAAATACGGCGACGATCAGGTAAAACAGTGGCGTCGTGGCTTTGCCATCACCCCACCAGAACTGGATCGTGCGGATGAGCGTTTCCCGGGCCATGACCCACGTTACGCATCACTGACCGACGCACAGCTGCCAACCACCGAGAGCCTGGCACTGACCATCGAACGTGTTATTCCTTACTGGAATGAAAGCATTCTGCCGCGCATCAAAAGCGGTGAGAAAGTGATCATTGCAGCACACGGTAACTCACTGCGTGCGTTGGTAAAATACCTCGATAACCTTAGCGAAGATGAAATCCTCGAACTGAACATCCCAACTGGCGTGCCGTTGGTGTATGAGTTCGATGAGAACTTCAAACCGCTGAAGCGTTACTACCTGGGTGATGCCGACGAGATTGCCGCGAAAGCTGCAGCCGTGGCTAACCAGGGTAAAGCCAAGTAATTCCCGGCTTAAAAACAAAAAGGCCAGACGCGAGTCTGGCCTTTTTTATTGCGCGTTAAGCAATTAGCCGCGGCGTTGTTTGATCGCCTGCGCCAGTTGACGCAAGGCTTTCTCGGTGTCTTCCCAGCCGATGCAGGCATCTGTGACGCTCTGGCCGTAAACCAGCTCTTTACCGCTGTCGAGGCTCTGATTCCCTTCCACCAGATGGCTCTCGATCATCACGCCAGTAATCGCCTGCTCACCGCCCGCGATCTGCTGTGCCACGTCATCAGCTACAACCATCTGACGCTGGAACTGCTTGCTGCTGTTGGCATGGCTAAAGTCGATCATCACCTGCGGACGCAAGCCGGCTTTCTCCAGTCCGGTTTTCACCGCAGCCACGTGCTCTGCACTGTAGTTCGGCTCTTTACCGCCGCGCAAAATGATATGGCAATCTTCGTTACCGCTGGTTTCGACAATCGCCGAATGACCGAATTTGGTAACAGAGAGGAAGCAGTGCGGCGCGCTGGCGGCACCAATCGCGTCGATGGCCACTTTGATGGTGCCATCGGTGCCGTTTTTGAAGCCGACCGGGCAAGATAAACCGGAAGAGAGTTCACGATGCACCTGGGATTCAGTGGTACGCGCACCAATCGCGCCCCAGCTCATCAGATCCGCCATATATTGTGGGGTGATCATATCAAGGAACTCGCCTGCCGCTGGCAGACCGATGTCGTTGATGTCCACCAGCAGCTTACGCGCCAGACGCAGGCCATCGTTGATCTGGAAGCTGCCATCCATAAACGGATCGTTGATCAGCCCTTTCCAGCCCACCGTGGTACGCGGTTTTTCGAAATAAACACGCATGACCACTTCCAGCTCGCCTTTCAACTCGTCACGCAGCGTCAGCAGACGGCTCGCATACTCTTTAGCGGCTTCGGTATCGTGGATTGAGCAAGGACCGATCACCACCAGCAGACGATCGTCCTGACCGTGCAGAATGCGGTGAATCGCCTGACGTGCCTGAGCAACGGTTTCAGCGGCTTTATCGGTAGCGGGGAATTTTTCGAGCAAAGCAACAGGCGGTAATAATTCTTTGATTTCTCTGATGCGTAAATCGTCGTTCTGATAATCCATACATAATTCCATTCAAATTTCTGGCCCCGCGTACGCCGGGCGCAACCCGTTAAATGTATCCCTTCAGGCTGCGAGTGTAAATTCCACGCTCGCGTAAATGCTTCTGTGAAATTTGCATTTATACGCTCATGAACTAAGCTTTTTAAACGTAAGCACTGAGGAATGAGGTTCTTGCGATATTTAATTTTTAAGCGAAGCGTTAACGATGGAATTATATTCCGTCACGGTACGTTATTTTCGTCACTCAACACCCGTGGTGTTTGACGGCAACTCTCCATCGATTAAAGGAGCATAATGATGAATAAGTTTGCAATTATCTTTCTGACGGCAGCGATGACCCTGGGCAGCGGTGCAGCAATGGCTGCAGCGAATAATAATGGTGAAGCGAATGCCTCAGCGGAAGCTGGCGCGGCTGCAGGTGGCGCTAAACAGAATCTGCCACCGAATAATGTTGATAACAGCAAAATCAATAATGGCAGCACTAATACTAACAGTGCGGCGACTTCCGGCACTGATTCCAGCAATATGTCCGCTGAAGAAGTTCACAAAAATACCATGTGTAAAGATGGTAAATGCCCGGATGTGAATAAAAAAGTTGAAACGAAGGAAGGTGGCGGAGACGTCAACAAGAAAACTGACGGCACTTCACAGTAATCTTTTTTTAGTCACGCAAAGGGAGGGCTTCGGCTCTCCCTTTGTATTTCCGCTGGTGCTTTTCCGCTATGCTGAATCCATGAATTTCAGAGGAACTGTTTCATGGCTTCACTGCTGCTTATTGATGACCATCCGTTAGTTGAAGTCGCGCTGGAAGCGGCCTGTGTTCACTCCCCTATCCCGGTAAAACTGCACGCCGCCGCGACTGAAGCTGAAGCACGCCAGCTTTTACAGCAGCATCAATTTGATCTCATCGTGCTCGATATCGGCTTGCCGGATAGCGATGGCCTCGAATTATTGCGCCGTTTGCGCGCCCGTGATCCAAATTGCCCGGTGTTGATCTATTCCGCACAGCAGAGTCGCCACACTTTGCTGAGTGCCGTGTCGCTCGGTGCGGCGGGCTATGTGGTAAAGAGCCAGAGCATGGCGCAATTGCTGAGTGCGATTCTGGCGGTGCTTGGCGGTCAGCAAGCGTTTCCACCGCTGCCCGAGCGAATCGAGCTGCCGCTCACCGAGAAAGAACAGCAAATTGTCGCGCTGCTGGTGCGCGGGCTGTCTAATTTGCAGATTGGCGAGCAGCTGCATATCAGCAATAAAACCGTCAGCACCCACAAGAAAAACATTCTGGAGAAAACCGGCGTGCAGTCGGTGGTGGAGCTGGCCGAACTGTGGAAAGCCCAACAGTGAAAGTCATCTTGTGGCTGTGTCTGCTGTTGATCAGCTTAACGGCTCGCGCCGACTTACAGCCCGCCAGCAGCGTCATGCTCCCCGCCATGATGCCCGCACCGCATGTCGAGCCATGGCCGCAACCGACCTTACGCGTTGCCGTCCCGGCGCAAAACAGCGCGCCCTGGGCGATGCGCATTGGCGATCGTATCTGGGGGATTGATGCCGATTACCTTAGCGCGCTGAGCCAACTCACCGGCACGCGCTTTAGCCTGCAAAGTTACGCCGCTCGTTCGCAGCAGCTGGCGGCACTGGAGCGTGGTGAGGTCGATTTCGTATTGAGCAACGAACATGCACAGCTGCCGGAAAACATCCTGGTCAGCGACAGCTGGGTTAACAGCCCGATCCGCATTTACCGCAATCGTGATAATCAACGCGCGGTGATGTTCAACAGTGAAAACGCCCAGCTCACCATCGCGCAAGCCACACTGGCGCAGCTGCCTGATGCCTTTGTGCAAAACCATCGCTGGCACAGCCTGCCGGGCGATTTGCAGGCGCTGTATGCGCTGCTCAATCAGCAGAGTGACTATCTGGTGGCGGATGAAACCAGCGCTGGCTTTCTGCTGAATCAGCTGCAGCAGGGACAGATTTATCAGATCACCGCCGATCCGGGGGCGGGTGAACTGTCGCTACGCGCACTGGCACGCGATCCCACGCTGATCCACTGGCTCAATACCCAGCTGCGCCTGCTGCCCGCGGAGTTCAGTAATCGCGTGCAACAGCGCTGGAGCCCGCCTTTGCTGCGTTATCAGGATACGCAAACGCTGATGCTGTCGGCTGCTGAGAAGCAATGGCTGGCCGCACAGAGCGAGATTCCTTATGCCGCAGAAGTGGATAATGCCCCCTGGAGCTATCGCGATGGCAACGGCAATGCGCGCGGCTTTGGTATTGATCTGCTTAATGCGTTAAGCCAAAGCACCGGGCTGCGTTTCACACCGCGCTGGGTGAGCAATCCCCAACAGGCGCAGACGCTGATGCAGCAACATAAGGTGATGCTGAATTTGCTACAACCCCTGAACGGCGACGATACCAGCAGCAACACATTGCCAGTGTGGCGCGCGATTTGGGGGATTTACACGCTTAATACGCAGCAGCCGATGAGCTGGCAATCCCTGCAACATCAGCGAGTGGGCGTACTGCGCGCCGATCTGGCGCAACGGCTGCTGCCTGAGAACATCACGCCCCAACTGTTCGATGACCGTGCCCAGCTCTGGCAAGCCCTGAACAGCGGTCAGATTGATGCACTGGTAGATAATGTCCTGTCTGCACGCTGGCGCATGGCCAGCCACGCGGATAATCGTATCCATTTAGCCTTTGCCGCCAGCGATGTTGCCTGGCCGCTGGCACCTCAGGTAAGCCAGGATCAGCCGCAACTCCAGGGGTTGCTGGATCATGCACTGCAGCAAATCCCAGCGGATACGCTTAATCAGATGCGCATTAACTGGTCGCAGCCGCCCCAGCCAGGCACCACTATGGCGATGCGCAATGTGCCGCTGATGATTTTGATGGCGGCCGGGATGATCATTTTGCTGCTGTTAGTGCTGCTGCTGCGCCGCTACCTGCAACAGCGGCGCGATCGCCTGCAGCGTGAACAAGCAGAGCGCGCTAACGCCGCCAAAAGCCAGTTCCTTGCCACTGCCAGCCACGAATTGCGCACGCCAATGCAGGCGATTCTCGGCCTGCTGGAACTCGAACAGCAGCAGCATCCTAGCGAGCGTTTGACACTGATGCACAGCAGTGCGCGCTCGCTGATGGCGCTACTGAACGATCTGCAAGACCATGCACGCATTGAAAATCAGAGTTTTCGCCTGGCACCGCATCCGCTCCATCTGGCAGATTGGCTGCAGCAACAGCTGCAGTTCTATCACCCTTTGATGCGCGAATCCGGTCCGGTGTTGTTGGTTGAGGAGCTCACGCCCTTGCCGACGCGCGTGATGCTGGATGGCGATCGCCTGCAGCAGGTGGTGAACAATCTGGTGGCCAACGCGCTGAAATTCACGCGCCAGGGTGAAGTCAGGCTGTCGCTCGCCGTCACCGATCAGATTCAGTTAACGGTCGCCGACAGCGGCAGCGGTATTCCACTCAGCGAACAAGCGCAGCTGTTTGAACCCTGGTATCAGGCACCGTCGGGCAAAAGCCACGCCGTGCAGGGCAGCGGCCTGGGGTTGTTTATCTGCCGTGAGATAGTGCAACGTATGGGCGGTGAGCTGACGCTGACATCCGAACCGGATAAAGGCACTACGGTGGAGGTGCGATTACCGCTCGATATCTGTGAAGATGCGCCCACCGAGCGCCCTGCTGACTGGCCACGCTATCCGCATCTGCGCGTGGCGATTGTTGATGACCATCCCACCAATCTGTTGGTCTTGCAGCAGCAGCTGGCTCGATTCGCTATCACGGCGCAGGTATTCGAAGAGGGGCGCAGCCTGTTGCGCGCCGATGCGCTTCAGCCGTTTGATGTGCTGTTGATTGACCAGATGATGCCGCGTCCGGATGGATTAACACTGCTGCGCATTTTACGCCGCCGCCAGCAGCGACGCAGCAAACCGGCACTGCGCGTACTCTGCTCCGCCGACGTGCAATTGCTGAAGGTAGCGTTGCAAGAAGACGAAGCGCTGTTGTTGAAACCGATTGAGCTGGATGATCTCGCGGCTCTGCTGGCACGCACGGTGCGCGATCCTCTCCGACAGCTGCCCGACAGTTTAATGATTCTGGCCCAGCACAATGAGGCCTTTATCCCGCGCATTTGCCAGACACTGCAACGCACGCTGCAGCAGGATCGCGATGCGCTACTGGCGGCCAGCGTCGAGCATGACTGGCCCGCTGTCGAGCGTGCCGCACACCGCATGAAAGGCAGCTGGCTGTTGCTCGGCATGGATGAGATTGCCGAATACTGTCAGCAGCTCACCGATCAGGCAAAACAGCAGCGTCTGGACGATGATGCCCTCAATTTACTGATATCATTAATGAACAGGTTACTGGAACAACTGGAAAGTTATGGCACACACTCATTCTCACGGCGCGCATAACGGCAATCGTACGCGTCTGGCGGCGGCGTTTGGCGTCACCGCGCTGTTTATGATTGCCGAAGTGATTGGTGGCGTGGTATCGGGTTCGCTGGCGCTGCTGGCGGATGCCGGACATATGCTCACTGACGCCGCCGCGCTGTTGATGGCGCTGCTGGCCGTGCAGTTTGCTCAGCGCAAACCCAGCGCCCGCCACACCTTTGGCTTACTGCGCCTCACCACACTTGCCGCCTTTGTGAATGCCATCGCGCTGCTGGTGATTACGGCACTGATTGTCTGGGAAGCGCTGCGCCGTTTCTATCAACCTCAGCCGGTTGCTGGCGGATTAATGCTGGGGATTGCGATTGCCGGTTTGCTGGCTAATTTGCTCTCTTTCTGGCTGTTACATCGTGGCAGTGAAGAAAAAAATCTCAACGTACGTGCGGCAGCACTGCATGTGTTGGGCGATCTGCTCGGCTCCGTTGGCGCGATTGTTGCCGCTATCATTATCATGCTGACCGGCTGGACGCCGATCGATCCGATTCTCTCACTGCTGGTTTCGCTATTGGTGGTACGCAGTGCGTGGTCGTTGCTGCGGGAAAGTCTGCATGAGCTGCTGGAAGGCGCGCCGAGCGGGATTAACGTGGATAAACTGGCACGCGAGCTGACACGCAACATCGCGGAAGTGCGCAATGTGCATCATGTGCATGTGTGGCAGGTGGGAGAGAAGCCGGTGCTGACATTACATGTGCAGGTGATCCCACCTTACGATCACGACGGGCTGCTGGTGCGTATTCATCAGTATTTGCATGAGCACTATCAGATTGCGCACGCCACTGTGCAGATGGAGTACCAGCCATGTACCGGTCATGATTGCGAACTCTGCGCGGAGCAGAGCTCGCATCATCACTCACATGAACATCTCACGCTGGATGGTCACGCCCATCACCATCACTGATTCGACAGCGCGCGCGACCCGTGTTCGCGCGCACTTTGCATCCACAAGCGGGAACCGTTAAGCGCGATCAACGTCAGAATCGCGTATTCCAGCGACATCGCATACACGCCCTGACGCGCAAAGATCATCACACTAATTACGTTGATCACCCCCCACAGCAGCCAGTTCTCGACATATTTCCGCGTCATCAGAATCATCGCCACAATCGACAGCACCATCATGCAGGAATCCCAGAACGGGAAGGCATCCGGCTGCAGTTGCGGCATCGTCACGTTCAGGCCAAGGCCCTGCATGATGCCCACGGCGGTTTGAGTCAGAAACGCGAACACCGGATCGATATATAGCGTCATCAGCGCAATGGCGATGACGCACGCTGCGCCCCAACCAAGCGCCTTCGGCAACGGCAACCAGCGAATTTTCAGTGCGGCTTCATTGGCGGTGTTTTGTCGACTCCACGCGTACCAGCCGTAAACATTGGCGACAAAGAAGAACAGCTGCAGCAGTAAGCTGGCATACAGCTGAATCTGGAAGAAGATCACCGCAAACAAGGTGACGTTAATCAGCCCGAAGAAGTAGTTGATGATCTTTTCCTGGCTGGCGAGCCAGATACACAGCAGACCCGCAATGGTGCCCACCGCCTCGATCCATGACAGGTCGTAGCCACCCACGCCAATAGGAATGTGAACCAAAATATTTTGTGTGCTGAAGAAGTCCATGATCTGCACCTGTATGAAAGCCGCCTTACGCGTTCCCTTTCACCTTGAGTTTGAGTTGTGCTGCAAAGTCTAGCATGCGGTTAAGCGGTATCAATGCGGCTTCGCGCAGCGCATCATCGACATGGATTTCATGCTCGCTGCCGCCGTGCTCCAGCCCTTCGGCAATGGCTTTCAGGCCATTCATCGCCATCCACGGACAGTGCGCGCAGCTGCGACAGGTCGCGCCCTCACCTGCCGTCGGCGCTTCCAGCAGTTCTTTGTCCGGCACCGCCTGCTGCATCTTGTAGAAGATGCCGCGATCGGTGGCAACGATCATTTGCGGATGCGGCAGGTTTTTCGCCGCCTGAATCAGCTGGCTGGTGGAGCCGACAGCATCCGCCAGATCGACGATCGCCTGTGGGGATTCCGGATGTACGAGGATCGCGGCCTCCGGATAGAGCGTTTTCATGCGCTGCAGGGCCTGAGTTTTGAACTCGTCATGCACGATGCACGCGCCCTGCCAGCACAGCACGTCCGCTTTGGTCTGTTGGGTGACGTAACGGCCCAGATGGCGATCCGGTGCCCAGATAATTTTCTCACCAAGGCTGTCGAGATGTTCAATCAGCTCAACCGCAATACTGGAGGTGACAACCCAATCTGCGCGCGCTTTCACCGCGGCTGAGGTGTTGGCGTACACCACCACCGTACGGTCCGGATGTTCATCACAGAAGCGATTGAACTCCTCAATGGGGCAGCCAAGATCGAGTGAACACTCTGCATGCAGCGTCGGCATCAACACGGTTTTTTCCGGGCTGAGAATTTTGGCGGTTTCGCCCATAAAACGCACGCCCGCCACCAGCAGCGTTTTTGCCGGATGGGTGCTGCCGAAGCGCGCCATTTCCAGTGAGTCCGAGACGCAGCCGCCGGTCTCTTCCGCCAGCGCCTGAATTTCAGGATCGGTGTAGTAATGCGCGACCAGCACCGCATCGCGCTCTTTTAATAAGCGTTTGATTTCAGAGATGTAGTGGGATTTTTCATCCTGGCTGAGACGCGCCGGTTTCGGCGGAAAGGGATAAATCGCGCTTTCAGGATCGAACATCAGACTCATGACACGGCTCTCGTTTTCTCAATTTAACAAAATCGCCTGTTACAGCGATGATGCGGCATCAAAACCGCTATCGTGTTTTATATGCTAAACACGATAGCGGAATTGCGCGAGAGTGTCGTCTCTTTTTTATGCGGTTTACAAGCCACCTAACGATTTCTGCGGGTTTTCCAGTTCCAGCAAGAACGCTTTGACCGCCAGACCGCCTGCGAAGCCAGTGAGCTTACCGTTGCTGCCAACAACCCGATGGCAGGGCGCCATGATCGACAGAGGATTTTTACCGTTGGCCGCCCCCACCGCGCGCATGGCTTTCGGGTTGCCGATCTGTTCCGCGATTTGCTGATAGCTACGGGTTTCACCAAACGGAATGGTGAGCAGCGCTTGCCAGACTTTTTTCTGGAATTCAGTGCCGACCGTGTCGTAAGGCATGTCGAACTGCTGACGCTCTCCGGCGAAGTATTCACGCAGCTGGCGCTCCGCCTCACACAGAATCGGATGCTGATCGTTACGGCTGATGGGTTTCAGCGGCACGCGTTGCGAGCCTTCGTTTTCCCACAGAATAGCTGATAACCCGTTATCGGTCGCAATCAACGTCAGCTCACCAACTGGCGTGGGAATGATTTTGGCATGATACATAAGGCACCTCCGGCATAAATCAGTGTGTCATTATCGCACTTCTGCCGCGATAAACTGGCTGTTTTCGGTCATGAGCATAAACTGGTTAGCTGTCCGAAAGCAGCGAGTTTTGCTTTGCCACTTGCGCGACGATACCCAAAATAATGCAAGGCGCAAGAAGGCGGCAAACGAGAGACTCATCGAACAGTCGATTTGAACCGCGCTTGTGCTGCTCCGAAGGGGGAACCTTCTTCAGGAAGTTCATCCTCTCTCTGAGCTGACTTAAGTCAGTGATTCAGGGGAACGAGCGCAACCAACGCTTCTGAGCTTTGAATTCTGGAAGGTATATGCGGTTTATTAGCTGGAGACGATGATGTTTGATCCCGAGATTGCATACCAGGCGCTGACCTCGCGCGACAGTCGCTTCGACGGCGTGTTCTTTGTCGGCGTGACCTCAACCGGCATTTACTGTCGGCCCATTTGCCCGGTGAAAGCGCCGATGCAGAAGAACTGCCTGTTTTTTGGCAGCGCTGAAGCCGCCGAAAAAGCACATTTCAGGCCCTGCCTGCGCTGCCGTCCTGAGTTAGCGCCGGGCTTCGCACCGGTCGATAGTCATCACCGCATCGCCGATCGCTTGATTCGTCGCATCGAAGAGGGCTTGCTGGAAGAGCAAGAGACACTGGCCGACATCGCCGGCGAGTTTAACCTGAGTGAGCGCCAGCTTCGCCGCGTGATCCAGCAGGAGTTGGGCGTGTCACCATTGGAGTTGCGCCAAACGCGGCGCATGCTGCTGGCGAAGCAACTCTTGACGGAGACTTCGTTGCCCGTTACCGAAATCGCCTACGCCAGCGGCTTTCGCAGTTTGCGCCGCTTTAATGATGTATTTCAGACTCGTTACCGTATGACGCCTTCGCGCCTGCGCAAGCAGAGTCAGCCGGAGAGCGTGACCACCGTACAAGAGAGCGCGGAATTGCGTCTGAGTTATCGCCCCCCTTATGACTGGGATGCCATTCTGGATTTTCTTCAGCAGCGCGTGATGAAAGAGGCCGAGTGGGTCAGTGAAGGTGCTTATCATCGCACCGTGGCGCTGGGGAACTGTCGGGGCTGGGTACGCGTCAGCCATTTGCCGGAGAAGCATGCGCTCAAGGTGCAGTTCACTACCACCTTAACGCCGGTTTTGCCTGCCCTTCTGCGTCGCCTGCGCGACCTGTTTGATCTCGATGCCCAACCACAGCGCATCAGCGAGCAGCTAAGCCAGGATCCGTTGTTAGCTGAGAGTCTGGCACGTTATCCTGGGTTACGCGTTCCTGGGGCGTTTGACGGCTTTGAGTTGGGGGTGCGCGCAATTCTTGGTCAGCAGGTGACGGTTAAGGCTGCGACCACCTTGAGCAGTCGTGTGGCGCAGCGGTTTGGCGAGCCATTAGTGACACCATGGCCGGAACTTTCTCGCCTGCCACCGACAGCGGAATCCCTCGCTAGCGCAACCATTGATGATATTGCCAGCCTCGGTATTGTGAGCGCTCGCTCGCAGGCGATTCAGGCGCTGGCACAGGCGTGTGCCTCCGGTGCGCTGCGCTTTAATGGCGCAGTGAATCCTGACGTGGTTCAGCAGCAGCTGCTGGCATTGAAAGGTGTAGGGCCATGGACGGCGAGTTATATCGCCATGCGCGCCCTGCGCTGGCCGGATGCGTTCCCTAAGGAGGATATTGCGATTCGTAATAACCTCGGTGGGGTGAGTGCCAAAGTGGCAGAGCAGTTATCGCAGGTTTGGCGCCCGTGGCGCAGCTATGCGGTGCTGCATATCTGGAAGAGTTTGACGCCTGATAAATCGGCTGAGAAAGAGAAAAAGGCATGACTGGGCCTTCTTTTCGGCAATGGGATCATCGCTTGTACACTCCAGTCACCTGCAAAACAAAGACAGTGCGTTTCAGTCAGCAATAAGGGGCGGTTGCGTAAAGACGCCGTGAATACATCCCTGTAGGCTCTGGTGGCGCATCCCTGCGCCACAAGCTTTACTCCATCGCCCCTTATTGCCGCCTTCATGGCACATCTCTGCGGTTTTTAAAAAGCATTAACCAAAGCCACATAAGTCCGGCAAGGCGGGAACGGAAGAGCGAAGCGTCCGAGCCATGGTTCGGGCTATTGATTTCACACTCAAGCCACAAGCAAAACAACGACAGTGCGTTTCAGTCAGCAATAAGGGGCGGTTACGTAAAGACGCCGTGAATACATCCCTGTAGGCTCTGGTGGCGCATCCCTGCGCCACAAGCTTTACTCCACAGCCCCTTATTGCCGCCTTCATGGCACATCTCTGCGTTTTTTAAAAGCATAACCTAAGCCACACAAGTCCGGCAAGGCGGGAGCGGAAGAGCGAAGCGTCCGAGCCATGGATGGCGAGGCCGATCCACAGGGATGTGAGATTCCTTCGCGATCCGTCCCGCCTTGACGGGCTGACGCACAGGCTCACAGCAATCCCACCAAATTTTAGTTCTGAATGAGACTCCTTTACCATCCGCCCACACGGAAAGAAAGACTGACACTTCGGACTCATAGCAAGTTCAGCTAAAATTTTTGAGAAGTGAAGATTTGAGAAACGCAGAAAAGCAAAAAGGCGCCTTTAGGGCGCCTTTCTACATAGTGGTGGGTCGTGCAGGATTCGAACCTGCGACCAATTGATTAAAAGTCAACTGCTCTACCAACTGAGCTAACGACCCGCTCGAGGAGCGGCTTACAACTTTAAACTTGATGGTGGGTCGTGCAGGATTCGAACCTGCGACCAATTGATTAAAAGTCAACTGCTCTACCAACTGAGCTAACGACCCATCAAGGTTGTGAAGCTTCTGAAGAAAACATCTAACATACAGCAGGTTAAGATGGTGGGTCGTGCAGGATTCGAACCTGCGACCAATTGATTAAAAGTCAACTGCTCTACCAACTGAGCTAACGACCCATCTTCAGGCTGCCGGACGCTTTGTTAAACTGCCCGGGCAACGGCGGCATATATTACTGATTTAGCGGGAGGGCGCAACCCTTATTTATCACCAAATCACTCAATTGCTTACCTTTCATGCTGCAAGACCAGAAATCATACGAAATCCGGTCTCTGCTGCACGAATTACATCCCAGCCAGACGCTTTTGCGCCAGCTTGGCAGATTCGCTGGTCGGGAATTGTTTGATCACTTGTTGATAGACCGCTTTGGCTTTCGCCGTATCGTTCTTCTCTTGCATGATCACGCCAACCTTAAACAGCGCTTCCGGGGCTTTCGGCGATTTCGCGTAATTCTTTACCACAGTGGCAAAATAATAAGCGGCATCATCTTTCTTGCCCTTGTTGTAATACAACTGACCGAGCCAGTAATTGGCATTGGGCTGGTAGGTGGAGTCAGGATACTTCTTCACCCACGCCTGCAGGGCCGTGATGGCCTGATCGAACTGTTTCTTCTCAAGAATCAGCGCAACTGCCGCATTGTAATCGGTATTCGCATCGCCGGTTTGTGCAGGGGCAGCGGAACTTCCACTGGCATTGCTACCACCTGCATCAGCGTTTCCCGCTGCTGCACCTGCGCCCGCCGCTGCGGCATCACCGCCACCGCTCGCCTGTGCCCCCGCATTACCGCTGCTCAACGTATCGATCTGCTGATAGAGCTGCTTCTGGCGCTCAATCACCTGATTAAGTTGATAGCTGTTCTGCTGGATTTGGCCGCGCAGCGAATCGATATCGCTTTGGTTGTCACTCATCTGCTGCTGCAACTGCTGCAGAAGCTGAGCCTGGGCATTGGAGATACGTTCAAGATTGGTGACACGGTCTTCGACCGAGCCTGAGCCAACGCTACTGATTGACGCCTGGGCATTAGCGGCCCAGGGGGCCGCTACGCCAACCAGTAACGACAGACTCAATAAATGAAGTCTGAAGTTACTCATCATGTAATGCTCTTAGTAAACCAGTACGGCACGACGGTTTTTAGCGTAAGCCGCTTCGTCATGACCCAGTACAGCTGGTTTTTCTTTACCGTAAGAAACGATAGACATCTGGTCAGCAGAAACGCCTTTACCCTGCAGGTACATTTTCACTGCGCTAGCACGACGTTCGCCCAGGGCGATGTTGTACTCTGGGGTACCGCGCTCATCCGCGTGACCTTCGATGGTGACTTTGTAAGACGGGTTGCCGCGCAGGAATGCTGCGTGCTGATCCAGCATCTGAGCATAGTCAGAAGCCACGTCATACTTGTCCAGACCGAAGTAAACGATGTTGTTCTGCTGCAGCTGCTGCATCTGCAGACGCGCTTGCTCATCAGAAGACATGTTACCGTTCTGGCCAGCACCGTAAGCGCCGTTGTCTGCGCCCATACCAGTCTGGTCGTTGTTGTTGTTTTTGTGCGAGCTACATGCAGCTACCGCGATTACCGGCAGAGCCAGCATCAAACCCTTCAGCACTTTGTTCAGTTGCATTTCTTTATCCTATTATTTTGTTTGCTATACATTGTCATCCCCCGCTATGCAGGGGACTCATGCATTACAGATACGGCGACCAGGCAGGGAATTTGACCTGTCCATCAGTTGCCGGAAGACGCGCTTTGAAACGCCCATCTGTTGAAACCAACTGCAACACGGAACCCATCCCCTGAGTAGAGCTATAGATTACCATCGTGCCGTTAGGCGCCAGACTTGGCGTCTCATCCAGGAACGTGTCCGTTATTGTTTGAACGGCTCCCGTTACCAGATCCTGTTTGGCGACATGCTGAGCGCCACCGGCGCTGCTGATCATCACCATGGTTTTGCCGTCAGTTGACACATCCGCATCCTGGTTCTGAGAACCTTCCCAGGTAATACGTTGTGGCGCACCGCCGTTGATACCCACTTTATAAATCTGAGGCGCACCTGCCTGATCCGAGGTATAGGCCAGTGTCTGGCTATCCGGGAACCAGGTCGGTTCGGTGCTGTTGTAGCGACCGTCGGTCACCTGACGCGTCTGACCTGAGGCCAGATCCATCACGTACAAGTTCAGGCTGCCAGTTTTAGACAGCGCGAACGCCAGTTTTGAACCATCCGGCGAGAAGGCCGGTGCACCGTTATGGCGCGGGTAAGAAGCCACCTGACGGATGGCACCGTTTGCCAGCGTTTGTACCACTAACGCCGACTTACCACTTTCAAAGGTCACGTAGGCCACTTTGCTGCCGTCTGGAGACCATGCTGGTGACATCAACGGTTCTGGTGAACGGTGCACGGTAAACTGGTTGTAGCCATCGTAGTCAGATACGCGCAGTTCATACGGGAACTGGCCGCCGTTGGTTTGCACCACATACGCGATACGCGTACGGAATGCGCCTTTGATACCGGTCAGCTTCTCAAACACTTCATCACTGGCGGTGTGGCCTGCATAACGCAGCCATTGCTTAGTGACTTTATAAGAGTTCTGCGCCAGGACTGTTCCAGGTGCGCCGCCGGTGTCCACCAGCTGGTAAGCAATCTGGTAGCTACCATCTGGGTTCGGCGTGACCTGACCCACGACAACCGCATCAATACCCAATGCGCTCCAGGCAGCAGGTTGAACTTCCTGCGCGCTGGCGGGCTGCTGTGGCAGACGTGAACGATCCAGCGGGTTGAATTTACCGCTGTTGCGCAAGTCAGCCGCGACGATGCCGCCAATGTCTTCTGGCGCCGCGCCTGGGCCAGCCCATTTGAACGGCACCACACCAATTGGACGTGCGGTGTTCACGCCCTGCGTAATTTCAATGCGCACTTCTGCGTGCAGCATGGCTGCCCACAGCAGTACAAAAAAACCTAAGGTTACACGAAGTGCCTGCTTCATCTTTTCTCCCTTATCTGAACCTGAGTCCACGATAATTCGCACAGTTCCTGAAAAACACGAGTGTTCATAAATTACGGCAAGCTAACCTTAGTTCAACCTGCCGTGAGTTACTGCATTATTCCGGTTTGAAACGCATTGGGGCGTTTTTAAACACTTCATACACCGCTTGCGATGGCGGCTTAGGAATTCGAGCCTGCTTCGCGGCGGTGATTGCGGCCTGGCACAATGCCGGGTCGCCACCTTCTGCTTTGACATCAATCAGCAAACCGTCAGGTGCCAATTTAATACGCAGATTACACTCTTTACCCTTAAAGGTATCCGCATCGTAGAAGCGACTTTGAATCGCACCAACGACCTGTCCCATGTAAGAGTTAATCTCAGCGCCTGATGCACCCGCTTTCTTCTGATTCCCCTGCCCTGCCGCACCGCCAGAAGCCGTGCCACTTTTCGGTGCATTCTTACCGGACGAGAGACCACCTAACAGGTCATCAACATCACTTTCATTCTTGGCAGCTTCAGAAGCGGCTTTCTTTTTAGCATCTGCGGCTGCTTTCGCTTTGGCTGCTGCATCAGCTTTCGCTTTCGCATCGGCAGCCGCTTTCTCTTTCGCTGCCTCAGCGGCTTTCTCTTTTGCTTCTGCGGCAGCTTGCTCTTTAGCCTCTTTGGCTTCCTGAGCGGCTTTCGCCTTCGCATCAGCTGCAGCCTGCGCTTTGGCCTCTACGGCAGCTTGCGCTTTCGCTTCGGCGGCGGCTTTGGCTTGCTCTACCGCTTTCTCTTTCGCCGCTTCAGCAGCCGCTGCTTTGGCCTGTTCGTCCGCTTTCTTCTTCGCGTCCGCTGCAGCCTGCTTCGCCTCTTCTACCGCTTTGGCTTTGGCATCTGCCGCCGCTTTAGCTTGCGCATCCGCTTCAGCTTTGGCGTCGGCCTTAGCTTTTGCGGCAGCCGCTTCTGCAGCTTTCTGCTGATCCTGCGCCTGCTTCGCGGCCGCTTCAGCGGCTTTCTGTTGCTCAGCTTGCTGTTTGGCCTGCTCTTTGGCTTCCTGCTGCGCCTGCAAACGCTCTTTTTCCAGCTCTTTCAGACGCTGCTGCTCAGCGGCTTGCTTCTGCTGTAACTCTTCGGCCTGCTGCTGCGACTGTTTCTGACGCTGCTGCTCGGCACGCTGGCTGTCGCGTTGCTGATTCTGCTGGCGGTTGTACTGTTCAACCACCGCGCCGGAATCGACCATCACGGCATCAATGTCACTGCCGCCGCCACCGCCGCTGGATTCGATCTTTTCGTTAAACGAGCTCCAGATCAGCAGGGCGATCAGCACGATGTGCAGAATCACCGAAATGATTATCGCGCGTTTTAACTTGTCGTTCTGCTCGGTTACCTTCGACACTCTCGGATCCCAAAAACGGTTCGCTTTAAATCGGCTGTGTCATCAAACCGACAGATTTCACGCCTGCCTGATGTAACAGGTTCAACGCCTTGATGATTTCGTCGTAAGGCACATCCTTCGCGCCACCAATCAGGAATACCGTCTTCGGATTGGCTTCAATGCGGCGCTGTGCTTCGCTTACCACCTGTTCCGGCGGCAGCTGCGTCATACGATCGTGATCCACTACCAGGCTGTATTGCCCGACGCCAGCCACTTCAACAATGACCGGGGGATTATCATCCGTTGAGACCGTTTTCGAGTCGGTCGCATCAGGCAGGTCCACTTCCACGCTTTGCGTAATAATCGGCGCAGTTGCCATAAAGATGAGCAGCAACACCAACAGTACGTCCAGCAGTGGAACTATGTTGATTTCCGACTTAAGGTCGCGGCGCCCGCGACCACGGGTTCTGGCCATCGTTAACCTCGACTTACTTCGTGTTGTCGGTGGAGAAAGCCTGACGATGCAGGATAGCCGTGAACTCTTCCATAAAGTTGTCGTAGCCCTGCTCCAGCTTGTTGACGCGCTGGTTCAGACGGTTATACGCCATAACGGCAGGAATGGCCGCGAACAAACCGATGGCAGTGGCGATCAGCGCTTCGGCAATACCCGGCGCAACCATCTGCAACGTCGCCTGTTTCACCGCGCCAAGCGCGATAAAGGCGTGCATGATCCCCCACACCGTACCGAACAGACCGATATACGGGCTGATGGAACCAACGGTGCCAAGGAAAGGAATGTGGTTTTCCAGCGCTTCCAGTTCACGGTTCATTGAGATGCGCATCGCACGGCTGGCTCCCTCGACCACCGCTTCTGGCGCGTGGTTGTTAGCACGGTGCAAACGGGCAAACTCTTTGAAGCCCGAATAGAAAATTTGCTCAGATCCGCCCAGCTCATCGCGGCGTCCCTGGCTTTCCTGGTACAGGCGCGATAACTCGATGCCTGACCAGAACTTATCTTCAAAGGCTTCGGCTTCGCGACCCGCCGCATTCAGGATGCGCGTGCGCTGAATAATGATCGCCCATGAGGCAATAGAAAAGCCGATCAAAATCAACATGATAAGTTTGACCAGAAGGCTCGCCTTCAGGAACAAATCAAGAACATTCATGTCAGTCACTGCTTGAACTCCGCGACAATAGACTTGGGAAGCGCAATCGGCTTCATTAGATGTGGGTTGATGCAGGCAATCAGGACTTCTGCTTCATTCAGCACTTTGCCTTCTGCATTCACGATACGCTGCGAGAAGGTCATGGTGGCGCGAGTCATGGCGGTCACTTCACTCTGGATATCCAGAAGATCGTCAAGACGTGCTGCGGCAACAAAGTCTATCGTCATGCGTCGTACCACAAACGCCACCTGTTCTTCTAACAGGGCTTGTTGATTGAAATGGTGCTGGCGCAACATCTCGGTACGTGCTCGTTCATAGAAAGCAAGATAACTGGCGTGGTAAACCACACCACCGGCGTCGGTGTCTTCGTAATAGACCCTAACCGGCCAGCGAAACAGCGTTGTACTCACTCTACATCCCGGTCTCATTTTAAACGTTGCTACTATACGCAAGTGAGATCGGCTTGGGAATGGTCCGCCAGAGCCAGGAGAAAATAATTATCACACGTTAACAACTGGAAGGAATTTCAGGATATTTCTTGACCAGGCGCTGACATAAACTCACGTCAGCGCCCGAATGAAGCGGATAAAAAACAGCCTTGGGGGCTCAATGATAGAACCAATAGATTCCCAGAATCAGTACGATCATCGCAGGCAACGGTGAAAACACGGCTCGCCAGCGCGTTTGCAATGGACGGAAGCCCGTACCATGAATCACGCCGGTGCACACCGCCCAAATCATCAATAATCCATGCCAGATGGCTAAGTCGCTCGTGCGGGCGGCAAAGCGTGACGGTTGCCAGATAACACAGCCCGCCAGCCACAGCGCCAGTATCAGCGAAAGGGCCCGTAACGGGCCCTTGTCCATCAGACGATACAGCGTCTGAATCAGTGTGCGCATCAGTGTTGTTTATCCTTTGCGCCACTCTCTTCTGCTTGCTCAATCGCCAGCGCCGTGATCACGCCAAACGCACAGGCCAGCAAAGTGCCAAGAATCCAGGCAAAATACCACATGCTCAATCTCCTTAATCAGTACAGGGAGTGCGTATTGCTCTCAATGTGTTCTTTGGTGATACGGCCAAACATCTTGTAATAACACCACGCGGTATAGGCGAGGATAATCGGGACAAAGATGATGGCGGCGAAGGTCATCACTTTCAGCGTCAGCAGGCTTGAGGTGGCATCCCACATGGTCAGGCTAGTGCCCGGCACGGTGCTGGAAGGCATGATGAACGGGAACATCGCGATGCCTGCAGTCATGATGACGCATGCCAGCGTCAATGAAGAAAAGACAAACGCCCAGGCGCCCTTCTCCATGCGCGAACAGAGCACGGTCAGCAGCGGCAGCACCACGCCAAGCAGCGGGAACAGCCACAGGATTGGCGTCTGTTCAAAGTTCACCATCCACGCACCGGCTTCACGCACCACTTCTTTGCCCAGCGGGTTGGATGCAGCGTGATGATCGATGACGCTTTTCACCACATAGCCATCAATTCCGTATTTCACCCACACACCGGCTAATACGAAGCACACCATCATCACCAGCGCACTGATTTGCGCGGTGCCGCGCGCTCGCAGGTGCAGATCGCCGTTGGTACGCATCTGCAGATAGGTCGCACCTTGTGTCAGGATCATCGCGACGCTGATCACACCCGCCAGCAAGCCAAACGGATTGAGTAACTGGAAGAAGTTACCGGTGTAGAACAGACGCAGATACTCATCCGCATGGAAAGGTACGCCCTGCAGCAAGTTGCCGAAGGCCACGCCAATCACCAGTGGTGGTACAAAGCTGCCGATGAAAATGCCCCAGTCCCAGGTGTTGCGCCAGCGCATGTCCTCAATCTTCGAACGGTAGTCAAAACCCACCGGGCGGAAGAACAGCGAAGCCAGCACCAAAATCATCGCCACATAGAAGCCGGAAAACGCGGCGGCGTAAACCATTGGCCAGGCGGCAAACAGCGCGCCACCCGCGGTGATCAGCCATACCTGGTTGCCGTCCCAGTGCGGGGCGATGCTGTTAATCATGATACGTCGTTCGGTATCGGTACGGCCAAGGATGCGCGTCAGCATACCGACCCCCATATCAAACCCGTCGGTAACCGCAAAGCCAATTAGCAGCACGCCAATCAGCAACCACCAGACAAAGCGCAATACTTCATAATCAAACATGGTTGCTCTCCTTATCCACGAACGGGCTGAGCAGCCGCTTTCACGGTCTCATGATGGTAGCGGCCAGTCTTCAGGCTGCTAGGACCCAGACGGGCGAACTTGAACATCAGGTACATTTCCGCCACCAGGAAAATGGTGTAGAGACCGCAAATCAGAATCATTGAGAACAGCAGATCGCCAACGGTCAGTGAGGAGTTCGCTACGGCGGTTGGCAACACTTCACCAATCGCCCAAGGCTGACGACCGTACTCAGCAACAAACCAGCCCGATTCAATGGCAATCCATGGCAGCGGAATACCGTACAGTGCCGCCTTAAGCAGCCAGCGGCTCTTGCCAATGCGGTTACGAATCACGCTTAGGAATGACAGAGCGATAATGCCCAGCAGCAGCACGCCACACAGCACCATGATGCGGAAGGCGAAATAGAGCGGTGCCACACGTGGAATCGAATCCTGTGTCGCTTTCTGAATCTGCGCTTCAGTCGCATTCGCCACATCCGGGGTGTAGCGCTTCAGCAGCAAGCCATAACCGAGATCCTGTTTGCTGGCTTCGAACTGGCTACGCACCGCAGGATCTTTGCTGCCCGCGCGCAGTTCATTCAGCAACGCGTAGGCTTTCATGCCGTTGCGGATACGCACTTCATGCTGCGACAGCAGATCTTTCAGACCGGTGACCGGTGTATCCACCGATCGCGTCGCGATCAGCCCGAGCAAATACGGGATTTGAATCGCGTACTTGTTCTCCTGCGAATCCTGATCGGGAATACCAAACAGCGTGAAGGCCGCAGGTGCAGGCTGCGTTTCCCACTCGGCTTCAATTGCCGCCAGTTTGGTTTTCTGCACGTCACCCATTTCATAACCGGATTCATCACCCAGCACGATAACGGACAGAATCGCGGCCATGCCAAAGCTGGCTGCAATACCGAATGAGCGCTTAGCGAAAGCCACATCGCGGCCTTTCAGCAGATACCATGCACTGATACCCAGCACGAACATCGCGCCAGCGGTGTAACCTGCTGCCACAGTGTGGACAAATTTCACCTGCGCAACCGGGTTGAGCACCAGCTCGGAGAAGCTCACCATCTCCATGCGCATGGTTTCGAAATTGAATTCAGAAGCGATTGGGTTTTGCATCCAACCGTTCGCCACCAGAATCCACAGCGCAGACATGTTAGAACCGAGCGCCACCAGCCAGGTTACCGCCAGGTGCTGGACTTTGCCAAGGCGATCCCAACCGAAGAAGAACAGACCAACAAAGGTGGATTCAAGGAAGAACGCCATCAAGCCTTCAATGGCGAGCGGCGCACCAAAGATATCGCCGACGTAGTGGGAGTAATATGACCAGTTGGTCCCGAACTGAAACTCCATGGTGAGACCGGTTGCGACACCCAGCGCAAAGTTGATACCGAACAACTTGCCCCAGAACTTGGTCATGTCTTTATAAATTTGCTTACCCGTCAGGACATATACGGTTTCCATGATCGCCAACAAAAACGCCATACCCAGCGTTAAGGGGACGAACAGGAAATGGTACATCGCCGTCAGGGCAAACTGTAAACGCGACAGCTCGACAATATCTAACATGATGACTCCTTGCTCCTCGCATGAATTTACTCTGCGGCTGACAACGGTAAACAGCGAACATTGACGTGCAGAATAAGATCCAGGAACGACTGATTATTGATTCCAGTTTTATTACTGACAGAACAGAGAAATCTGTAGCCCGAAATGAGTGAGTAACAGTGGTGAAAATTTCCCGAAAAACCGATCGCTTCAATCTGTTTCGAGCAGGAGTGTGATCCAAGAAGGCGGCAGAATTGCGCTAACAACGCCTGGCTCAAACTCCTGAAAATTCGCGGAAAAGACTGAATTGATGCAGCGCAATTTATACCGTTTGTCGTGCGTGATGCCAGCAGTAAAGTTTGTTATATCTCACGCTTTATTGATCTGGATTAAGACAATAATTTTTCAGATATGTAGTGTTAGCGTTGTTGTTAATTAGTTGTCATGAACGCGTGATGCAATTAAGGAAATAATTACTTCTCCCGTATTTTTTTAACGTTAATACCGGATACTCAGGTTTAATTTCCCCTGTGAGATCACGCACATTTTCCTATCTTTACCTTACCAACTCAGTAAGCATAGCCGCAGATTGTATCTCCGTTACGGTTTTTCCCTGCTTTTTGTGTGCCTCTGCACAGGGCGCTGTTGCCACTGGCTATCCCTCTCTTCCAGACATAAAAAAAGCCACCCGAAGGTGGCTTCATGCACATCAACAGTGATGACTTATTTGATTGGCAGAACGGCTTTAACAGCGTCACCAATGTCAGCCAGGCTGCGTACGGTTTTCACACCGGCCGCTTCCAGCGCGGCGAATTTCTCGTCAGCGGTGCCTTTACCACCAGCAATGATGGCGCCTGCGTGGCCCATACGTTTGCCTTTCGGTGCAGTTACACCCGCGATGTAGCCGACAACCGGCTTAGTCACGTGCTCTTTAATGAAGGCTGCGGCTTCTTCTTCCGCGCTACCACCGATCTCACCGATCATGACGATCACTTCGGTCTGTGGGTCATCCTGGAACATTTTCAGGATATCGATGAAGTTTGAACCTGGGATCGGGTCACCACCGATACCGACGCAGGTTGACTGGCCATAGCCGATGTCAGTGGTCTGCTTAACCGCTTCATAGGTCAGGGTGCCTGAACGAGACACGATACCTACGCGACCTGGCTGGTGAATGTGACCTGGCATGATACCGATCTTACATTCGCCTGGGGTGATCACACCTGGGCAGTTCGGGCCAATCATGCGCACGCCAGCTTCATCCAGCTTCACTTTCACGGTCAGCATATCCAGCGTTGGGATACCTTCGGTGATGGTGATGATCAGTTTGATGCCTGCGTCGATGGCTTCCAGGATACCGTCTTTGCAGAACGGGGCTGGAACGTAGATCACGGTAGCAGTGGCGCCAGTGGCTTCTACCGCTTCACGCACGGTGTTAAACACTGGCAGACCCAGATGCGTGGTGCCGCCTTTGCCTGGCGTGACACCGCCAACCAGCTGCGTACCATAGGCCAAAGCCTGCTCAGAGTGGAAAGTCCCCTGGCCACCGGTGAAACCCTGGCAAATGACTTTGGTGTTTTTGTCGATAAGAATGGACATTATTTACCCTCCGCGGCAGCAACAACACGCTGCGCAGCGTCTGTCAGGCTGGTTGCTGCAATGATGTTCAGACCGCTGTCCGCCAGTTTCTGCGCGCCCAGCTCGGCGTTGTTACCTTCCAGACGTACCACCACTGGCACGTTCACACCCACTTCTGCAACTGCACCGATGATGCCGTCTGCGATCAGGTCGCAACGCACGATGCCGCCGAAGATGTTAACGAATACTGCTTTAACAGCATCGTCAGACAGGATGATTTTGAAGGCTTCGGTTACGCGCTCTTTGGTTGCGCCGCCGCCGACATCAAGGAAGTTAGCAGGCTGGCCACCGTGGTGTTTCACGATGTCCATAGTACCCATTGCCAGACCAGCACCGTTCACCATACAGCCGATGTTGCCATCCAGCGCAACGTAGTTCAGTTCCCACTGTGTTGCGTGTGCTTCACGTGGATCTTCCTGGCTTGGATCGCGCATTTCACGCAGCTCAGGCTGACGGAACAATGCGTTACCGTCGGCGCCCAGTTTGCCATCGAGGCAGATCAGGTCGCCCTGCTTGGTGATCACCAGCGGGTTGATCTCAACCATCGCCAGGTCGCGTTCCAGGAACATGGTCGCCAGACCCATGAAGATTTTGGTGAACTGGCTAACTTGCTTACCGGACAGGCCCAGTTTGAACGCCAACTCACGACCCTGGTATGGCTGAGGTCCGGCCAGCGGATCCAATGCCATTTTGTGGATCAGGTGCGGGGTTTCTTCCGCCACTTTCTCGATTTCCACGCCGCCTTCGGTGGAAGCCATGAAGATCACGCGACGGGTAGCACGGTCAACGACCGCACCCAGATACAGTTCCTGGTCGATGTCAGTCGCGGCTTCAACCAGAATCTGGTTTACCGGCTGGCCATCAGCATCAGTTTGGTAGGTCACCAGACGCTTGCCCAACCAATGCTCAGCAAATGCACGGATATCTTCCTTGCTGTTCACCACTTTCACGCCACCCGCTTTACCGCGGCCACCGGCATGTACCTGACATTTTACTACCCACGGACCTGCGCCAATTTTAGAGGCGGCTTCTTCTGCTTCACGTGGCGTAGCGCAGGCGTAACCAGTTGGAGCTGGCATGCCATAGCGAGCAAACAACTGCTTCGCCTGGTATTCATGTAAGTTCATGATGTTCTATCCATTCAGATATGAGTTTGGGCGCACCGTTGTGCGATGCGCCCGGCGAAAATTAGACGTCCAGCAGCAGACGCGCCGGATCTTCCAGCATCTCTTTCACCGCGACCAGATAGCCCACGGATTCGCGACCATCGATCAGACGGTGGTCATAAGAGAGTGCCAGATACATCATTGGCAGGATCACAACCTGACCATTGACCGCCATCGGGCGCTCTTTGATCGCGTGCATGCCCAGAATCGCGCTCTGCGGTGGGTTGATGATCGGCGTAGACATCAGGGAACCGAACACACCGCCGTTGGTGATGGTGAAGTTACCGCCGGTCAGCTCGTCAACCGTCAGCTTACCGTCACGGCCTTTCACCGCCAGTTCTTTAATTTTCTTCTCGATGTCAGCCATGCTCAGCGCATCAACATCTTTCAGCACTGGGGTTACCAGGCCGCGCGGCGTAGACACCGCGATGCTGACGTCGAAGTAGTTGTGGTAAACCACATCTTCGCCATCGATAGAAGCGTTCACTTCTGGATAGCGTTTCAGGGCTTCAACCACCGCTTTGATGTAGAAGGACATGAAGCCCAGACGCACACCGTGACGTTTCTCAAACGCGTCGCCGTACTGCTTGCGCAGATCCATGATCGGCTTCATGTTGATTTCGTTGAAAGTGGTCAGCATCGCGGTGCTGTTTTTCGCTTCCAGCAGACGCTCAGCCACACGCTTACGCAGACGCGTCATTGGTACGCGTTTTTCGCTGCGGTTAGCCACAGCAGCCTGTGGTGCCGCGGCCGCTGCTGCAGGCGCCGCTTTCGCGCCGTCAGCTTTCTTCGCGACATGCTTCTCAACATCTTCACGCGTCAGACGACCACCCACACCGGTGCCTTTAATCTGGCTCGCGTCGAGGTTGTTTTCAGCGATCAGGCGACGAACCGCTGGGCTCAGCGCATCGTTGCTCTCTTCTTCCAGAGACGCGGTTTTACGCTGTTCTGGTGTCGCTTCTTTCGTTTCTACTTTCGCAGAGGTCTCTTTACCACCGCTGTTGCCTTCCACCAGGCGGCCTAACAGCTGGCGCGAGAGCACCGTAGCGCCTTCGTCTTCCAGAATCGCTTCCAGTACACCGTCTGCTGAAGCAGGCACTTCAAGCACAACTTTGTCCGTTTCAATCTCAACCAGTACTTCATCGCGACTGACCGCATCGCCGGGTTTTTTGTGCCAGGTTGCAACCGTTGCATCCGCTACGGATTCAGGCAAATCGGGAACCAGAATTTCTACGCTACTCATTTTCTTTCCTTTTAATTAACCAAGGTTCAGCGCGTCGTTAACCAGGTCTTGCTGCTGTTGTTGATGTACGGACATGTAGCCCACGGCTGGTGAAGCAGAAGCCGGACGACCTGCGTAACGCAGTGACGCACCGAAGGGAACCACTTCGCGGAAATGATGCTGACTGCAATACCATGCGCCCTGGTTCAGTGGCTCTTCCTGACACCAGACGAAATCCTGCACATGCGCATAATTTTTCAATACGTCCTGCACCACTTTGTGCGGGAACGGATAGAGCTGTTCGATACGCACGATGGCGACATCGGTCTGCTCATTCTTGCGACGCTGTTCCAGCAGATCGTAATAAACCTTACCGGAACACATCACCACGCGTTTCACTTGTTTCGGATCCAGATCGTCAATCTCGCCAATCGCCGGTTGGAAGCTGCCATTGGCCAGCTCTTCCAGGCTGGAGACCGCCAGTGGATGGCGCAACAGCGATTTCGGTGACATCACAATCAGCGGACGGCGCATACCGCGCAGCGCTTGACGACGCAGCATGTGGTAAACCTGTGCTGGCGTTGACGGCACGCATACCTGCATGTTCTGTTCAGCACAGAGTTGCAGATAGCGCTCCAGACGCGCAGAGGAGTGCTCTGGCCCCTGGCCTTCATAACCGTGTGGCAGCAGCATCACGAGGCCACACATACGGCCCCACTTCTGCTCGCCGGAGCTGATGAACTGGTCGATCACCACCTGAGCACCGTTGGCGAAGTCGCCGAACTGCGCTTCCCAAATGGTCAGCACGCGCGGTTCTGCGGTGGCATAGCCGTATTCAAAGGCCAGTACCGCTTCTTCTGACAGCACGGAATCCCAGACCTTGAACTGACCCTGGCCGTTATGGACATGGTGCAGTGGGGTGTAGGTTGAGCCGTTGGTTTGGTTGTGGATCACCGCATGACGGTGGAAGAAGGTGCCGCGGCCGGAGTCTTCACCCGACAGACGAACAGGAATGCCTTCATCAACCAAGGTCGCGTACGCCAGGTTTTCCGCGCCGCCCCAGTCAAATGGCTTGTTGCCTTCCGCCATTTCTTTACGGTCATTGTAAATCTTCGCCACGCGCGACTGCACTTCGACGGCTTCCGGTACGCTGCTAATGCGACGCGCCAGCTCTTGCAAGCGTTTGTACTCAACCGTGGCAGGATAGTTTTCATCCCACTCGTGGTTCAGGTACGGCGACCATGTGAAGGAGTGCAGGCTCATCGGACGCCATTCTGGCACCACGCATTCGCCTTCATCCAACGCATCACGGTAGAGATTGACCAGTTCGGTCGCATCTTCTAACGTCGCCACACCTTCGCTCTCCAGCTGATCGGCGTAGATCTTACGTGGCGTTGGGTGTTTCTTGATTTTCTGGTACATCAGCGGCTGGGTTGCACTTGGCTCATCCGCTTCGTTATGGCCGTGACGGCGGTAGCACACCAGATCGATAAACACGTCGCGTTTAAAGGTGTTGCGATAATCCAGCGCCAGGCGAGTCACGAAGGCCACCGCTTCTGGATCGTCCGCATTCACGTGGAAGATTGGCGCCAGCACCATCTTGCCGATGTCGGTGCAGTAAGGCGTTGAACGCGCATCTTTCGGGTTCGAGGTGGTGAAACCTACCTGGTTGTTAATCACGATGCGAACGGTACCGCCCACTTCGTAACCGCGCGCCGCAGACATGTTCAGGGTTTCCTGCACCACGCCCTGGCCGATCACCGCCGCATCACCGTGGATGGTGATCGGCAGAACTTTGTTGCTGCCTGGCTCAGCCAGACGATCCAGACGTGCACGCACCGAACCCATGACCACTGGGCTTACGATTTCGAGGTGTGACGGGTTAAACGCCAGCGCCAGGTGCACTAAACCACCTTCGGTTTCAACGTCAGACGAGAAGCCCATGTGGTACTTCACGTCGCCGGTGCCGAGGTGCTCTTTGTGTTTGCCGGAGAATTCGTCAAACAGATCCTGTGGCTTTTTACCCAGTACGTTGATCAGGACGTTGAGACGACCACGGTGTGCCATCCCCAGTACCACTTCACGCGTACCGCTTTTGCCTGCATGGCGAATCATTTCGCGCAGCATCGGCACCAGAGCATCACCGCCTTCCAGTGAGAAGCGTTTTGCACCCGGGAATTTCGCGCCGAGGTATTTTTCCAGACCTTCAGCCGCGGTCAGCTCTTTCAGGAAACCTTTTTTCTCGTCGCTGCTGAATGACGCATGGCCGACCACCGATTCCAGACGCTGCTGAATCCAGCGTTTCTCATCGGTGTTGTTGATGTGCATGTACTCTGCACCAATCGAGCCACAATAGGTCTGCTGCAGTGCCGCGAACAGATCAGCCAGCTTCATGGTCTCTTTACCAATGGCAAAGGAACCTACGTTAAAGCTTTCCTGAAAATCGGCGTCGGTGAGATCGTGATAAGAAGGGTCAAGATCCGCCACCCGATCCTGTTTCCACAGGCCGAGCGGATCGAGGTTAGCGTGCTGATGGCCGCGGAAGCGGAACGCATTGATCAGCTGCAGCACTTTAACCTGTTTGGAATTAGTAGCCGGATCGGTGACTGAGGATGTGTAGCGGGTCGCATCTTTTGCCAGGCGGCGGAAGTAATCACGCGTGGTGGAGTGAAACTGCTCAGGTTTCACGCCAGTGCCGGGCAGCTGTTGGAACAGCTCGCGCCACATTTCATCAACTGAGTCAGGATCGGTCAGGAAATCCTCATAGAGTTGCTCTATGTAGGATTGGTTCGCGCCGGCCAGCCAGGAGGAGTCCAGCCAGGGTTTCATCGCGCTGTTCTGCATTGTGATCCCTTAAGCATTAATCTGCTTTTTATGAGGTTTCATTTGTTGCCGCTTTCGCGGCTTGCCGTAGTGAGTTCAGCGATACGAACCTGTGCGCAACCGGCGCCTGGCCCGTAAGGGAACCTTTATAAGCGTGGTCAGTACCGCGCTTATAAAGGCTTCCGTAAACTGCCGGGAACCTTAAGTTCCCGGACAGTGACTTCAGTGTGTTACGCCCCGCGTTGCAGCAGCATCGACTTAATATGGCCGATAGCGCGCGTCGGGTTTAGTCCTTTCGGGCACACGCTCACACAGTTCATGATGCTGTGACAGCGGAATACACTGAAAGCATCGTTCAGATTGTCCAGACGCGCATCGGTTTCGGTATCGCGGCTGTCGATCAGGAAACGGTAAGCGGCTAACAAACCTGCCGGACCGATGAACTTGTCCGGGTTCCACCAGAACGATGGGCACGAGGTTGAGCAGCAAGCGCACAGAATACACTCGTACAATCCATCCAGGTGCTCACGGTCTGCCGGGGTCTGCAGATGCTCGCGTGCTGGCGGATTTTCCCCATTATTCAACAGGAAAGGCTTAATCTTCTCATACTGCGTATAGAATTGTCCCATATCAACGACGAGGTCGCGGATCACCGGCAAACCAGGCAGTGGACGGATAACAATTTTCTTCGTGCCATTACCCAGCGCGGAGACTGGCGTGATGCAGGCCAGACCATTTTTACCGTTCATGTTGAGGCCGTCAGAACCGCACACACCTTCACGGCATGAGCGACGGAAGGCCAGCGTCGGGTCCTTCTCTTTCAAACGGATCAGCGCGTCCAGCAACATCATGTCACGACCGTCTTCTGACTCCAGCGTGTATTCCTGCATACGCGGTTTGTCATCGACTTCCGGGTTGTAACGATAGATAGAAAATTCGAGTCTCATGATGATCTCCGCAATTAGTAGGTACGCGCTTTCGGCGGGAAGGCCGCACGCAGTTTCGGTTGCATGTTCACCTCACGGCGCGTCATGCTTTCCGTTTGCGGAACATAGAGGCTGTGACACAGCCAGTTAGCATCATCACGTTCCGGGTAGTCGAAGCGGCTGTGTGCGCCACGGCTTTCGGTACGGAAGTTTGCAGCGACCGCCGTGGCGTACGCGGTTTCCATCAGGTTATCCAGCTCAAGGCACTCGATACGTTGGGTGTTGAAATCTGGCGAACGGTCATCAAGACGCGCTGACTTCAGACGTTCACGAATCACTTTCAGCTCTTCCAGACCTTCACGCATCGCATCACCTTCGCGGAATACCGAGAAGTTGTTCTGCATGCAACGCTGCAACGCTTTACGGATTTCAACCGGATCTTCACCCGTGGTGTTATTTTCCCAGCGGTTGAAGCGCGCCATGGCGGCATCAATGTTTTCCTGCGTGGCTTCGCGCAGTTCACCCTGCTCTTCCAGACACTCCAGCAGGTGCACACCCGCCGCGCGGCCAAATACCACCAGGTCGAGCAACGAGTTACCGCCGAGACGGTTAGCGCCGTGTACTGATACACAAGCAATTTCGCCTACCGCGAACAGGCCCGGAATCACTTCGTCTTCACCCTGCTCGTTCACGCGCAGCGCCTGACCGGTCACTTTGGTCGGCACGCCGCCCATCATGTAGTGGCAGGTTGGAATAACCGGAATCGGCTCTTTAACCGGATCGACGTGCGCAAAGGTACGCGACAGCTCAAGGATACCCGGCAGACGCGATTCCAAAACTTCTGCGCCCAGATGATCGAGTTTCAGCTTGATGTGCGGGCCCCATGGACCGTCACAACCACGGCCTTCACGAATTTCCACCATCATGGAGCGTGCGACCACGTCACGACCTGCCAGGTCTTTGGCGTTTGGCGCATAACGCTCCATGAAGCGTTCGCCGTGTTTGTTCAGCAGGTATCCACCTTCACCACGGCAACCTTCAGTGACCAGCACACCCGCACCGGCGATACCGGTTGGGTGGAACTGCCACATTTCCATATCCTGCACCGGCACACCGGCACGCAGCGCCATACCTACGCCGTCACCGGTGTTGATGTGCGCGTTAGTAGTGGACTGGTAAATACGGCCTGCACCGCCCGTTGCCAGAATGGTCGCTTTCGCTTTGAAGTAAACGGTTTCACCGGTTTCCATGCAGATAGCGGTACAGCCGACAATCGCACCGTCTTCATTTTTCACCAGATCCAGCGCATACCATTCGGAGAAGATGGTGGTTTTGTTTTTCAGGTTCTGCTGATACAGGGTATGCAGCAGTGCGTGGCCAGTACGGTCGGCTGCCGCAGCGGTACGCGCCGCCTGCTCACCGCCGAAGTTCTTCGACTGACCACCAAACGGACGCTGATATACGCGGCCGTCATCAAGACGGGAGAAAGGCAGACCCATGTGTTCCAGTTCCAGAATCGCTTCCGGACCGACGTGACACATATACTCGATCGCGTCCTGGTCACCGATATAGTCGGAGCCTTTGACGGTATCGTACATATGCCATTCCCAGTTATCTTCATGGGTGTTACCCAGCGCAACGGTAATACCGCCCTGCGCCGATACGGTATGAGAACGGGTTGGGAAAACTTTGGATAACAGGGCACAAGTCTGGCCCGATTGGGAGATTTGCAGAGCCGCGCGCATTCCCGCGCCACCCGCGCCGATCACCACGGCATCAAATTCTCTGACTGGCAAACTCATTTACACACCCCACACAACAACGATTCCATAAACGGCATACGACAACAGCGCGACCACAATCACAAACTGCAGCAGCAAGCGGGTTGCTACTGGTTTAACGTAGTCGGTCAGGACCTGCCACATACCAATCCAGCCGTGGACCAGAATCGAGAACAGCGTCAGTATCGTAAACACTTTCGTGAAGGCAGAGGCGAAGAAGCCGTGCCAGGCGTCATAGGTCAGGGTGCCGGTCATCACCACAAAACCAAGGAGGTAGATGATGTAGAGCGTCATTAAGATTGCAGCAGCACGCAGTAACAGCCAGTCATGAATACCGTTGCGTCCTAATGCAGAAGCATTGCTTACCATACGAGGACTCCAGCCAAAATTGAGAGCACGACAGTGATACCAAAAGCCGCTTGCGCGGAACGGGTTCCCACCTGCAGGGTTTCTTCCATAAAGCCAAAATCAGCCAGCATATGACGAATACCGCCCACGACGTGGTACGCCAGCGCAGTCAGGATGCCCCACATGATGAATTTGGCGAAGAAGCTGTCCATGATGGAAGCCGCTTGCTGGAAGCCTTCAGGAGAAGAGAGAGAGAGACCCAGTAACCAGAGCAGTATTCCGAGAGCGACAAAGGTGATCACGCCGGAGACGCGGTGGAGAATGGACGATATTGCAGTAACGGGAAACCGGATCGTCGAGAGATCCAAGTTAACAGGTCTTTGTTTTTTCACGGTTTTGCCCACACAGCTCTTTTTTATTTTGCTTCCTCCGGACCTGAGTCGCATCAGAGCACAGCGCGTGTTCAGACTGCAACCGCCACCAAAAAAGCAACATCCAGTGTTAAGTGAAGCGAAAAAAACGCTGGGTGGCTCCTGGTGTCAGGGTATTCCGGAGACCTGGCGGCAGTATAGGAGGATCACATTCTGATTACAATTCCCCTACAATCTCTTTGGTCACATTTAGGCTGAACAGTGATCCGACTCACGAATTTCACAATTCATACATTTTTAATTATCTGATTTGACAAAAGATCAACATTTCAGTTACAAACAAACGCATTAAAGCCCTATGATGCACAAAAGTTATGGGGATACACTTTCCCCTAAGCTCAAGTTATGTAACATTGCCTTTAGGAGCAACACAAAGCATCAGGTTATTGGTTACCAAGAAGTTATGTCGTGACAGGATCTTTAACATCCGCGCTGTTCAGCATGTCATGCCCGAACGCCACCGACTGGCCCTAATACATCTCCCTGTAACCCTGCACGACAAACGTTACCGCAGAGTGATACTGTGAAGATTGTGGTTTTATACAACATGAAGGCTATTCTGGTGTCTAAGATCCTTACCTACTAAGGCGCTATGGAGACGAAAAATGACAGATAAAAAAGTGACGCTAACCCTACAAGATAATGCTTCCGTTGAACTGGATGTGATGCAAGGTACGCTGGGACAAGACGTTGTTGATGTCCGCACACTTGGCAATCACGGCCTGTTCACTTTCGATCCCGGTTTCACCTCTACTGCGTCATGCGAATCTAAAATCACTTTTATTGATGGTGATGAAGGCATTCTGTTACACCGCGGCTTCCCGATTTCCGAACTGGCAACCCACTCCAACTACCTCGAAGTGTGTTACATCCTGCTGAATGGCGAAGCTCCGACCCAAGCCCAGTTTGAAGAATTCCGCACCACCGTTACCCGCCACACCATGATCCACGAGCAAATCACCCGACTGTTCCATGGCTTCCGCCGCGACTCGCATCCGATGGCGGTCATGTGTGGTGTCACTGGCGCCCTGGCGGCGTTCTATCACGACTCCTTAGACGTCAACATTGAACGTCACCGTGAAATCGCTGCCTTCCGCCTGCTGTCCAAAATGCCGACCATGGCAGCGATGTGCTACAAATATTCGATTGGCCAGCCGTTCGTTTACCCACGTAACGACCTGTCCTACGCAGGCAACTTCCTGCATATGATGTTCGCCACACCGTGTGAAGAGTACAAAGTGAACCCGGTGCTGGAACGCGCCATGGACCGTATTCTGATTCTGCATGCTGATCATGAGCAGAACGCCTCTACCTCAACCGTGCGTACCGCCGGTTCTTCTGGTGCAAACCCATTTGCCTGTATCGCTGCGGGTATCGCTTCACTGTGGGGACCGGCACACGGTGGCGCCAACGAAGCTACCCTGCGTATGCTGGAAGAGATCAGCACCGTTGAGCACATCCCAGAATTCGTACGTCGCGCGAAAGACAAAAACGATTCGTTCCGTCTGATGGGCTTCGGTCACCGTGTTTACAAAAACTATGACCCTCGCGCCACCGTGATGCGTGAAACCTGTCACGAAGTGCTGAATGAGTTGGGTATGAAAGATGACCTGCTGGAAGTGGCGATGGAGCTGGAACATATCGCGCTGAACGACCCGTACTTCATCGAGCGTAAACTCTATCCAAACGTCGATTTCTACTCTGGCATTATTCTGAAAGCGATGGGTATTCCTTCTTCCATGTTTACCGTTATTTTCGCGATGGCGCGTACCGTGGGTTGGATTGCACACTGGAAAGAGATGCACGACGAAGGCATGAAGATTGCGCGTCCACGTCAGCTGTACACCGGTTACACCGAGCGTCCATTTAACTCGGCGCTGAAAAAATAATCCACAGCTAAATGAGTGTGAAAGAAAGGCTGCCATTTCATTGAGATGGCAGCTTTTTTATTGATCGCATTATGGCGTCAAAACTGACATCCCGGGCACCAGTAAAATGGCCGCGACGATAGCGTGCCCTTCTCAATCAGCGTGCCGCAGCGCCGACATCTCTTGCCCTGGCGATGAAACACCTCAAAGCGAAACGCCGCATCGGCATGGTATTTCTTCATACTGCCGCGCATCTGATACGACAACCGTGGCACCGCCAGCATCGCCTCACTTAATGCATTGAGCTGTGCCTCAGTGAGATCCTGCGCCCGATGCGACGCCAGCAATCCGGCATGCCATAAAATCTCCACACGCAAATAGTTACCCAATCCCGCCAGAAAGGCCTGATCGAGTAACAATCCGCTGAACTGACGGCGACGAAAACGCGGCGATAGCAGCCGCTCACGCACCTCTGCCACCGTTAAAGTGGCATCGAGCACATCAGGCCCCACGCGCTGCAGAAAGGGATGTGCGCCGACGGTATCTGCATTGAGCAGTTCAATATCCGAAGCGCTATAGAGCAGGATGGTCTGTTCGGCGTTTGCCAGCCGTACGCGCAACTGCCGCGAAGTGTTGGGTTCAGTGCCGGTCGGCACCACACGCCACACGCCGTACAATTGATTATGGCTATAAAGAATTAAGCCATTCGAAAAATGCGTCAGCAGTGCTTTGCCACGTGTTTCAAAAGCCGTAATGGTTTCACCCATTAGTGCCGGTTCGTAGGTTTTCAGTTCAGGAAAGGCAAACCACACATCAGTGAGTGGCCTGCCTTCCATCGCCGCTGCCAGTTGATCCGCCGCACGGCGGATCTCCGGTCCTTCAGGCATAACGTCTCCTGTTAATGCGTCGATCCACCGACCACGCGGATGTCATTTTCAGTGCTCAGCATCACCTGCAACGAGGTTTCCAGCGCCAGGATCACGCTGGCCGTCGCCATACTGGCGACGCCGGGATGGTTCACCGCCTGTTCTGGCATATAGGGAATATGAATAAAGCCCCCGCGCGCCGGACTGTTGGTGGTCTTCAGCCAGTGCAACAGACTGTACATCACGTGGTTACAGGTAAATGTCCCGGCCGTTTGCGATACCGAGGCCGGCACACCCACTTCGCGCAGTGCTGCAACCATCGCTTTAATCGGTAAGGTGGAAAAATAGGCGGCAGGTCCATCCATCACGATGGGCTGGTCGATCGGCTGCTGCTGATCGTTGTCGGGAATACGCGCATCATCCACGTTGATCGCCACACGTTCGACGGTGATATCAACACGCCCACCGGCCTGGCCCACGCACAATACTCGGTCAGGTTGAATCTCATCCAGCGCTTGCGTTAGCACCTTTCCGCAGGTGGCAAACACCACGGGTAGCTGGCGCACCACAATTCGGGCTCCGGCAATCTCTTTACCGTCAAAACTGCGCACCGCTTCCCATGAAGGGTTAATGGTTTCGCCACCGAACGGCTCAAACGCCGTCATCAATACCGTTTTCATTGCGACCTCATAAGAACATCAGGAAGTAGAGCAGGAATACGTTTACCACCAACAGTAGCACACCGGTTGGCACCTGAGCCTTGATCACCCCGTTTCGATCCGGCAACTCCAGTAAGCGCGCGGGTACGATGTTGAAGTTCGCCGCCATCGGCGTCATCAAGGTGCCGCAATAGCCAGAAAACATGCCAATTGCCGCCATGACCGCCGGATTGCCGCCGTGTTGCAGCACCAGAATAGGAATCCCAATGCCAGCCGTCACTATCGGGAAGGCGGCAAACGCATTACCCATCACCATGGTCAGCAGCGCCATGCCAATCGCATACACCGCAACCGCAATCAGGCGATTGTCCACTGCCAGATACTGTTCAGTAAGATGTGAAATCGCAGTGCCGACGCCCGCGCTGGTGAATAACAGACCAAGCGTGGCAAGAATTTGCGGCAGAATAAATGCCCAACCCACTGCATCCAGCAGGCGGCGAGTTTCCTGCATCGACTGCAGCGGTTTTTCATGGGTGATTTGCAGCGCGATTATCCAGCCCAGCACGCAGCCGACCATCATCGAGAACAGGGTCACCAACGTTGAATGATTACCCGGGCCAAACACAGCATCTTGCAAGCCAGGGATGTTATTAAACGCCAGCACACCAATCACGGTGACCACCGGAATCGCCAGCGCGGGCAAAAACAGCTTATTACGCAAACGCTTCGCACTTTCGCGCTTCTGCTGATCGCTGCGCTGATGATAGCTGCCGAGGCGCACGCCGCCGAAACCGGCAATTAACGCCATCAACACCACCGCAATGCCGACGCCAATGTGCAGCATGCGTTTACCCGCAGCGGCATCGCCTGCCCACTGCCCCATTAGTTGATAAGCACCATCACCAATCAGGAACATCAGGCCATACAGCGCCCAGAATAAACCGGTCGTAAAGCGTCTTGGGTTAGCCGCATCACGCCAGGAGAGAACGGCGACCACCAGCAGGATCACCCCTGCCAGCCACATCAGATATTGTTGCTGAAACATTATTTCCCGCCTTTGGCGTGCAACGCCTGCTGATTAATGGCACCCAATTCACGCGCCAGCTGGCGGTCAAGGCGCACCAGTCGCGCCGAATGGATCAGGAAGGCACAGAGTGCGGTGGGAATACCCCACAAAGCGATATGCAGCGGCTCGGTGCTAATGCCTGCCGACTCCTGCATAAAGTTGTGCATGAAGATAATCGCGCCGAATGCGACAAAGATATCTTCACCAAAGAACAGCCCGACGTTATCGGTGGCTGCCGACATGGCGCGCAAGCGATGGCGCACTTCATCGGGCACTTCACCATAGCGGTTTTCTGTGGCGCCTTCTGCCATCGGTGCCAGCAGTGGACGCACCATCTGCGGATGACCTCCGAGGCTGGTTAAACCGAGTGCTGCGGTGATTTCACGCACGAACAGATAGACAATCAGCAAACGGCCCGCCGTCGCGGTTTTGATCTGCGCGATCCAGCTTTGTGCGCGCTCCTTCAAACCGTGGCGCTCCAGCAAACCGATCACGGCCAGCGGCAGCAGCAAAATCAGCGGCAAGTTGCGGGTGTTCAGGAAGCCGGAACCAAGTTTCTCCAGAATATCGGCCAGCGGCAGATGCGCGGCCAGGCCGGTCACAAAACCGGCAACAATCACCACCAGCACCGGGTTAAAGCGCAACACGAATCCCAGAACGATGGCGGCAATGCCGAGTAACGGCCAGAGATTGACCACGTTATCCATGTTTTTCCCCTCATCAGAAATAAAAAGCCCGATACAGATCGGGCGAGTTGTTATTTGTCATGCGCTGGTCACAGTAATTTGATGGTTAGCAAAAGCCGCACGCAACGTGCGCGCAAATTGCAGCGCGTGTGCACCATCGCCATGCAGACACACGGTTTCTGCATTCACCGGCACCCACTCCCCGCTGATACTCTTCACCTGACGCTGCTGCACCATAGTGAGCGTTTGCGCCAGCGCCTGCTCGGCTTCTTCAATCATCGCGCCTGGCTGGCTGCGCGGCACCAGTGCGCCGGTTGCCAGATAGCCACGGTCGGCGAACACCTCTTCCCGCGTGCGCAAGCCATGATGCGCAGCCGCCTTGATGGAAGCACTGCCCGCCAGACCGACCAGAATCAATGCGGGATCGATCGCTTTCACCGCGCGGGCAATCGCGTCGGCGAGCGTTGCGTCCGCCGCGGCCTGGTTGTACAGCATGCCGTGTGGCTTCACATGCACTAAACGCTCACCTTCACTTTCGGCGATGCTCTTCAGTGCGCCGATCTGATAGATCATCTGCGCATACACCGTTTCCGGTGGCAACTGCATCGCGGTGCGACCAAAATTTTCGCGATCCGGGAAGCTGGGATGGGCACCAATCGCCACACCCGAGGCTTTGGCCCAGCGCACCGATTGCAGCATGGTTTGCGCATCACCAGCGTGAAAACCACAGGCAATGTTGGCCGAACTCACCAGCGTCAGCAGTTCCTGATCGCTGGCGCTGCCTTCGCCGAGGTCAGCGTTAAGATCAATCTTCATGTGCAAGCCCCCAGGCAATTTGGTCAAAGGAGCGCTGTTGATGCTGCTTCGCCAGCAGCGCTTCTTCCAGAGTGCAATGGATAAAGTGAATCGGTTCGCCGAGTCGAATCTGCGCCAGTTGATACAGGTCAGCTTCGATAACACAGGCGATACGCGGATAACCGCCGGTAGTTTGCGCATCGGCCATGAGCACAATCGGTTGGCCATTAGGCGGCACCTGCACCACGCCGGGCACTAACCCATGTGACAACAAATCACGCGTGGCTTTACGCTGCAATTGACGCCCCTGCATGCGGTAACCCATACGATTGCTCTGCGGACTCAGCTTCCACGGGCTGCGCCAGAAACCTTCCTGCGCTTCGCGCGTGAACTCGTTATACTCCGGGCCCGGTAAAGCGCGAATGCGGTTGCCCCACAACAACTGACGAACGCCCGCTTTGCCTTTGAAGGTGCGGGAGGGTTTGCCCAACGGCAGCTGATCGCCATCCTGCAGCTTACGGCCCTGGAAACCGCCAAAAGCCGCTTTGAGATCGGTACTGTGTGAACCGAGCATCTCATCAATGGCGAAACCGCCATTGACCGCCAGATAACTGCGCATACCGCGCACCGGCATCGCCAGGGACAGCACCTGACCTTTTTTCACCGGCAGTCGCCAGCCAGTCCACACCGGTTTGCCATCCAGATCGGCATTACAGCCCGCCCCAGTGAGTGCAAACCAGCCGTCACGTTTGAATTCCGCTTTGAACTGGCCGAGCACAATCTCTAATACCGCGCTCTCTTCCGGGTTGCCCACCAGCATATTGGCGGTACGCATTGAGGGTTGATCCAGCGCTCCGCTGACGCTGATGCCATATTGCCGCCAGCCGGTACGGCCCTGATCCTGAATCGAGGTCATCAATCCGGCGCGTAGAATGTTTAACATACGCCCTCCTGTTGCGGCACAAAGCGCACGCTGTCACCGGGGCGCAGCAGTGTCGGCGGGTGTTGTAAGGGGTCAAACAGGCTGACGGGCGTATGGCCAATTAGCTGCCAACCGCCAGGTGCGGCCAATGGGTAGATACCCGTCTGACTGCCACCGATGCCGACTGATCCACTGGGAACGATAACTCGCGGTTCAGCACGGCGCGGCGTGTGCAGACGTTCATCCAAGCCGCCGAGATAGGGAAAACCAGGCTGGAAGCCGATGAAATAGACCACGTAATCAACACTGCTGTGCAGCTCGACGACCTGTTTTGGCGACAGGCTGGCCCCCTCAGCCACCACTTGCAGATCGGGGCCACCCGCGCCACCGTACACCACCGGAATCTCCACCCGACGTGATTCAGGAATCTGTTCCTCACTCTCTTCCCACCAGCGCTGAAGACGCTCAATGGCATCCAGCGCATTCAATTGCGGATCGCGCAGTAGCAGCGTCAGGTTATTCATCCCCGGAATCACTTCCTGAACCTGTTCATTGTGATGCAGGCGCTGGCACAGTCCCCAGATGCGCTGCTGGCTGGCGAGTGAAACGGGGGGGTCCAGCTCCAGCACCACCGCTCGCTCACCCAGTAGATAACAACGTGCTCGTTGCAAAACCCACCTCCCGGTCATGATTGGCGCGGACAAAAAATGTCCACAAATCGCTTTGCTTATAATGAAAGTCAATAAGTTATGCGAAAGTGACAGAGATGTGTCAACAGATTTGCGTCCTTAACGTGGGTTAAGGACGCGGAGAGAGAAAAATCAGGCAGGATTGTCGATATCAATAAAGGTTACGTCGAGGCCATAGCTCTGCGCCAGCCATTCGCCCAGCGCCTTGATACCAGCGCGCTCGGTGGCATGATGTCCGGCGGCGAAAAAGTGCAGACCTTGTTCACGTGCGCTGTGAATGGTTTGCTCAGAAACTTCGCCCGTGATAAATGCATCTACACCAAAAGCAGCCGCGCTATCGATAAATCCCTGTCCGCCGCCACTACACCAGGCGACGCGTTTGATCAGTGCCGGGGCATTATCACCACAGTGCAACGGTTTCCGGCCTAAACGTTCGGCGATTTTCGCTGCCAGCGCTTCACCGCTCAACGGTTCAGTCAATTCGCCCCACGGCACCAGCGGCTGAATTTCCCCTTTCACGTCAATATCAAATAACTTTGCCAGCTGTGCATTGTTGCCGAGCTGTGGATGTGCATCGAGCGGCAGGTGCCAGCCATACAGGTTGATATCATTGACCAGCAGCGTATGCAGACGCTGGCGTTTCATTCCTTTAATCAGCGGCGATTCGCTCTTCCAGAAATAACCGTGATGGACCAGGATAGCGTCAGCATTGCGCTTGACCGCTTCATCGAGCAGCGCCTGACACGCGGTCACGCCCGTGATGACAGTTTTCACTTCCGCGCGACCTTCCACCTGCAAACCATTAGGCGCATAGTCACTGAAGGCGCTGGTGTTCAGCTGCTGATTAACAATGTGTTCTAACTCGACATGATTCATTTAGTAGGGCTCCCTGACCGCCTCAGGCCGCGCTGCGCGCGCGCTCGAAGGCGTCTAGTGTCTTTTTACGTGCGTCCTTATGTTCCACGATTGGTGCGGGATAATCGAGTTTCTTATTATTTTTCTTCGCCCAAATCTGCGGTTGATGAATATCACTCTCCGGCACGTCTTTCAGCTCTGGCAGCCACTGGCGGATAAATTCGCCTTTTTCGTCGAAGCGTTCACCCTGAGTAGTGGGATTAAAAATACGGAAATAAGGTGCCGCATCGGTGCCGGTGGAAGCTGCCCACTGCCAGCCGCCGTTGTTGGCCGCCAGATCGCCATCGATCAATTGCTGCATGAAGTAGCGCTCACCTTCATGCCAGTCGATCAGCAGGTCTTTTACCAGAAAGCTGGCAACAATCATGCGCAGGCGATTGTGCATCCAGCCCAGTGTATTGAGTTGGCGCATTGCCGCATCGACGATGGGATAACCGGTTTTGCCCTGCTGCCAGGCCGTGAGATGTGCATCGTTTTTTTGCCACTGTACGTTATGCGTCCACTCCACAAACGGCTGGTGCTTACACAACGCCGGAAAGGCCACCATCAGATGACGGTAAAACTCGCGCCAGATCAGTTCATTCAGCCAGGTAAAGGCTTTACCTTCGTTCAGTGCATCTGGGTGTTCTTTCAGAATACGATGCAAACATTGGCGCGGAGACAGCACCCCAATCGCCAGATAAGGCGATAAGCGGCTGGTACCATCTAATGCCGGTAAATCGCGCACCTCGGGATAGTGCTGCACCGATTGTTTGCCGAAATGGCGCAATTGCTTCAGCGCTGCCTCTTCCCCAGCCGGAAATAGCGATGCATCGAAATCTTCCTGCGGATAATCAAAAGCAGGGATTTTCTTACCCGCACTGATCGGCGCATCACGGCGCGCTTTCGGTGCATGATGACACTCCGGTAACCCCTGATGCAGTCGACGGACAAAGGCGCGGCTGAACGGCGTGAAGACTTTAAACATGGTGTGATTGCCGGTCTGCACGCTGCCCGGCGGCAATAACAGGCTGTCATCAAAGCCCTGACAAATTACGCCCTGAGCATCGAGACGCTTTTCAGCTGCAGCATCACGTTCGCGCTCATTTATCTCGTACTGATAGTTGTAATAAAGCTCATCCACCTGATGCTGGTCGCAAAACTCACTCAGATAATCCACCGATGCGGCAAAGTCATCGCACTGATGGTAATGCAACGGAATACCTCGCTCGGCCAGTGAGTCTTGCAACGCACACAGATTCTGGTGAATAAAGGCCGCCTGCTTGGGTGCCATATGGTGTTGCTGCCACTGTTTAGGCGTGGCAATAAACAGCGCCAGCACCCTGGCATGGCTGTCGCGGCAAGCGGCAGCCAGCGCAGTGTTGTCATTGATGCGTAGATCGTTTCGCAACCAGACTAAGTGGGTGGTCATAATGCTCCGAAATTATTGTCCGTAGCGCAGACGCAGCGCTTCCGGGTAAGGATCAAAGTAACGTTGCTGCGCCAGCCACGGATGCGGATATTCCGCCATATAGTGTTTCAGCATGGTGATGGGAACCAACAGTGGCTGGACGCCAGTGCGATAACGATCGATTAGCTGCGCCAGTTCCTGGCGCTGTGGTGAGGACAACTGCGGGCGGAAGTAGCCCTGTACATGCATCAGCACATTGGTGTGATTACGGCGCGAAGCCTGGTGGGACATCAAATGCATCAGGCGAATCCGGTATTCAAAGGCGTAATCATCCAGCGAATCCCAATGTTCCATCGCCGCCACAAAACGCCCCATCTCGCGATACTCATCCTGCGCATGCGACAGCAGCAGCAACTTGTATCGACTATGGAAGGCGATCAGCTTGTGGCGGGTTAAACCGCTCCGCCACATTTCATTGAACTCATGCAGCGCATACACGCGCCCCATAAAGTTTTCGCGGATAGCATCATCATGTAAACGGCCATCTTCCTCTAAAGGCAGCCATGGCATCTCTTTTTGCAGAAAGGCAGTGAATACGCCGGTGCCCGCTTTGCGATTGTCATTGGTATCGGGCTGATAGACGCGCACGCGCTCAAGACCGCAGCTGGGTGATTTTGCGCAGAGAATATAGCCGCAAAGGTGATGCAGCGATTTCACACGATCGGCCGACCAGCGTTCCATCTCATCGGTCACCTCTTGCCCGCCATCTTTACTGAAACAAAGATGGATTTGATCATCCGACTCTTTGACCAGACGCAGTGCGGGACGCGGCGTGGGCAAGCCAATTGCCATTTCCGGACACACCGGTTCAAAGCGGATAAAGGGAGTCAGTTCTTCAGTTGCAAAAGCGAAACGCTTGTGGCCACCGTCAAAACGGACCTTATCCCCGAGCAGGCAAGCGCTGATACCGACAGGAATTTTTTCGCTCATACTTGCACAACCTCCAAATTCTTGTAGAGGTTTAAGTGTAGCTGAAACGGCGAGGGATAACAGCGGGTAACCGGGGAATACAGACAAAGTTTAGAATAAAAAAACCCGGCGCTTGATTGAAGCTGCCGGGTTCTTAGAGAGCCAAGAGAGCACTTACCAGTGGATGCTGCCTATCGCTTCTGTCTGCGCCAGCCAGACTGGCTTGGTGCTGGTCTTACACCAGACGCGGTGCAGATAGCTATAGAAACGGGCACGATCCTGGCGGAACAGCATCACGGGCAAGGCAAGTATGCCGACCAATACCGCCAGAAAACGGCGCAACACGATTTTATAGAGTGGATATGCCTGATACATGATTGCCTCCTGGGGTAATTTTTGCGTTGAAATGTGATCTGCCTCAGATATTACGCCTGGTTGTGTAATTTTACTACTCATCCGACCACTAATTTTGGTCTTTTTTTGTGCTTTACGGCTTAAGCTGAAAGTAAGTTACATAATTGTAAACGTAGGGATCTCGCAAGGTTACAAACATCATGACGGACGCGGTGACCAATTCTTGATAAAGTGCCGTGTTAACTTTACCTGTGGCAGGAGTCAGCGTGACGACCATCTTGATTGTTGAAGATGAAAAAGAGATTCGCCGTTTCGTGCGCCTGGCGCTGGAAAGCGAAGGTTTGAAAATTGTGGAAGCGGAGCAATTACAGCGCGGGCTGATTGAAGCAGCGACACGAAAGCCGGATTTAGTGATCCTCGATCTTGGGCTGCCGGATGGTGACGGCAACGACTTTATCCGTGAAGTGCGCCAGTGGAGCAGCATGCCGGTGATTGTGCTATCTGCGCGCAGTGATGAGCAGGACAAAATCGATGCACTGGATGCCGGTGCAGATGATTATCTGACTAAGCCGTTTGGTATCGGCGAGTTACTGGCCCGCGTGCGCGTGGCGTTACGTCGCCATCAAAGCAGCCAGCCTGAGCCGATCGTGAAATTTGGGGAAGTGAGTGTCGATCTGGCTGCGCGCCGCGTGCTGCGTAATGAACAGGAAATTCACCTGACGCCCACCGAGTTTCGCCTGCTGAGTTTGTTGCTGAACAATGCCGGGAAGGTTCTGACGCAACGTCAGTTGTTGAATCAGGTGTGGGGGCCGAATGCGGTGGAGCACAGCCACTATCTGCGCATTTATATGGGACATCTTCGTCAGAAGCTGGAAAGCAATCCCACCCAACCCAGCCATCTGCTGACCGAAACCGGTATCGGCTATCGGTTTATGCCATAAAAAAACGACCCATGTTGTCACATGGGTCGTTCCATAGAAAACGCGTGAAAAGGCGCACATAGCGCGCCTCGACGTTTAATTACGCGTTTTTCAGCACTTCGCTAACAATCTCTACAGCCTCTTTCTCGATCTGCTGGCGATGCTCAGCACCAAGGAAGCTTTCACAGTAGATTTTGTAAGCATCTTCCGTGCCTGACGGACGCGCAGCAAACCAGCCGTTTTCGGTCATCACTTTCAGACCACCGATTGACGCGCCGTTGCCCGGTGCAGCGGTCAGACGTGCAGTAATCGGATCGCCCGCCAGCGTATCAGCACTCACCATTTCCGGTGACAGCTTAGACAGTGCCGCTTTTTGCGCTGAGGTCGCCGGCGCCTGCAGACGGTTATAGCTTGGCGCGCCGAAGCGTGCTGCCAGTTCGTCATAGTGCTGCTGCGGGTTCTTGCCGGTCACCGCAGTGATTTCGGCTGCCAGCAGGCACAGGATGATGCCGTCTTTATCGGTTGACCAGGCGGAACCATCGAAGCGCAGGAAGGAAGCACCCGCGCTCTCTTCGCCGCCGAAACCGAAGCTGCCATCAAACAGGCCATCAACAAACCATTTGAAACCAACCGGCACTTCAACCAGCTTGCGACCAATGTCATTGACCACACGGTCAATCATTGCGCTTGAGACCAGGGTTTTACCCACAGCAACATCTTTGCCCCACTGCGGGCGATGCTGGAACAGGTAATTGATGGCCACGGCCAGATAATGGTTCGGGTTCATCAGGCCCGCAGGCGTGACGATGCCGTGACGGTCGTAATCCGGGTCGTTACCGAACGCCAGATCGAACTTATCTTTGTACGCCAGCAGACCCGCCATCGCGCACTCAGACGAACAGTCCATACGCACCACGCCATCTTTATCCAGATGCATGAAACGGAAGGTCTGATCGACCGCATCATTAACAATGGTCAGATCCAACTTATAGTGCTCAGCAATACGCTGCCAGTAAGCGATACCGGAGCCACCTAATGGATCAACGCCGATTTTCAGGCCCGCTTTCTGGATTGCCGGGAAGTCAATGACTTCAGCCAGACCTTCAACATAGGGCTGAATCAGATCCTGCTCAACGATATGGCCGCTTGCCCAGGCCTGATCCAGCGGCAGACGTTTCACGTCTTTCAGTTCGCCTTTGATCAGCTGGTTAGCGCGATCTTCCACCACCTTGGTGACGTTGGTATCAGCCGGACCGCCGTTTGGCGGGTTGTACTTGATGCCACCATCTTCTGGCGGGTTGTGTGAAGGCGTGATGACGATACCGTCCGCCTGCGCGCCACCGCGTTTGTTGTGTTCCAGAATGGCGTTGGAGATCGCCGGCGTTGGCGTGTAGCCATTATCCTGCTGCACGATCACATCTACACCGTTCGCCGCCAGCACTTCCAGCACCGACAGAATCGCCGGCTCAGACAGTGCGTGAGTATCTTTACCCACGTAGCACGGACCGGTGATGCCATTCTTTTTGCGCTCTTCTGCGATGGCTTGCGCAATCGCCAGAATGTGCACTTCATTGAAGCTTTGGCGTCCCGCGCTGCCGCGGTGGCCAGAAGTGCCAAATTTCACCGCATGGTCCGGGTTAGCCGTATCGGGCTTCAGGACGTAATACTGCGAGGTTAATTGTGCAACGTTAATCAAATCGCTCTGCTGGGCAGGCTGCCCGGCACGGGGGTGATTGGCCATTGACGCTTCTCCCTGACGCTTCAGTTTAAATGGTGCCGCGAACTTTCTCTGTCAGTTCCTGTGGGAACTGCATAGCCAGCATGATGTGTTCCACCATGCTGCATTTGCGGCCTGTATTGGTATTGGTGATCACCCAGTACGGTGTGCCGGGAACGTGCTTCGGCTTAGTATGGGTGCCATTTTGCAGCAGTGTGTGCTCGTCACCCGCAAAATAGACGCGAGTGCGGCCCTGCAGCGAGGCAGTGGCTTCAGCAAAGGCTGCTGGATCAAGACGATAGAGCGTTGACAGTACCAGCATAAAGCGATTAACCGCCTTATTCTGCTCAGCATACTCATCAGAGAGCAGCAGTTCACGCACGGCGCGTACGCGATCCTGAGGACGCGCTTCGCTGCGCACTGGCTGCGCTTCCTTGACCGAAGCCGAAGCCGCAGCGACAGGTGCAGTCGGTGCGGTCTGGCCCGCGGTAAACTTCAGCATGCGGCGCAAAATATCGGAGGCGCTTTCACCAATGTGCTGCGTGTGGCTGGCAATATAACGGTAGAGTTCTTCGTCAACTTCAATCGTTTTCATCTTATTCCGTACAATTCTGGCAAATGACAGAACCACGCATTATTGCAACGGCCTTAGCAAAATCGAGCTGTGCAAAACGTGAGCGGGCTCTAACATAAGGATTATAAAGTTAAATCCGTGGCAGCCGATAGCGCTGGCGTCGTTTCAGGGCAAAAGTCGGAATATGCCCTAATGCCTGGCCGGCTGGCTCCTGGACAGGTGAATCCATGATACCCTAAGCCAAGGTCACAACCGTAAGAACTTTAGCCATGATTTTGAACGCCCGTCTGCAAACTGAACAATCTCCCCCTGAAGCGTCCCCGATTCTGTTAATTCATGGCCTGTTTGGCAGCCTGGATAACCTTGGCGTGCTGGCACGCGGCGTACGGGATGCTCGCCCCACGCTACAAGTGGACGTACGCAACCATGGTTTATCTGAGCGCAGTGAGGTGATGAATTATCACGCCATGGCGCAAGATATCGTGGAGACGCTGGATGCACACCAGATTGAACGCGCTGGCGTGATAGGCCACTCGATGGGCGGTAAGATCGCCATGGCATTGAGCGCAGTGGCCCCCGAACGTATTGAGAAGATGGTGCTGATCGATATCGCGCCCGTGGATTACCAAACCCGCCGCCACGATGAAATCTTTGCCGGTATTCGCGCCGTCACCGCCGCGGGTGTAACGCGTCGTAGCGAAGCGGCCGAGGTGATGCGTCAACATGTCACTGAAGAGGGGGTGATTCAGTTTATCCTCAAGTCCTTTGTCGAGGGTGAATGGCGCTTTAACGTGCCGGTGCTGTGGGACAACTACACCACGATTTCTGGCTGGGAAGAAGTTCCCGCCTGGCCACATCCCGCATTGTTTATCCGCGGTGGCGATTCTCCTTACCTCGACAATCAGCACCGCGATGCACTGCTGCGTCAGTTCCCGCAGGCACACGCACACGTGATTAGCGGGGCCGGTCATTGGGTACATGCTGAAAAACCTGATGCGGTTTTGCGCGCAGTTCGTCGCTTTTTTAACCTGTAAAAGCAAAAGCTTGCCGTATGCGGTTTAGGGTTGGCGTCGCGGATGGTGCTGGAGTATGATGTCGCGCTAAAAATTTGCCGCGGATGATTTTTTCGCCGTGGTCGGGCCGATAATGTATAAATCGCGCAGCGCCTTTCCGCCGTTCGCGCCCACTCAGTTTCACAAATCATGGCAAAAGAACAGACAGACCGTACCACGCTTGATCTTTTTGCAAACGAGCGGCGTCCTGGTCGACCCAAAACCAGCCTGCTGACACGTGACGAACAGTTGCGTATCAACAAACGTAACCAGCTCAAGCGCGATAAAGTGCGAGGGCTGCGTCGTGTTGAGCTGAAAATGTCCAGCGAAGCGGTTGACGCCCTGAACACGCTGGCCGAGCAACAAAACATCAGCCGCAGCGAATTGATTGAACAAATGCTGCTGGCGCAACTCAAACTGTCTTAGCGCGCTGACCGCACGCAGGAACACAAAGTTCAAGCTTTACTCGTTCCGCCCTTTTCAACGGTCTGCTATCATTCGCTAACATGTGCAGTCAATTGACTTACTTTCACAATCAGGCTTTAAGAGGTTACTTAACCCATGGCAATCGTAGGCATTTTCTTCGGCAGCGATACCGGCAACACTGAAAACATTGCAAAAATGATCCAGAAACAACTGGGTAAAGATGTCGCCGAAGTGCATGACATTGCTAAGAGCACTAAAGAAGATCTCGCAGCGTTCGACATCCTGCTGCTGGGCATTCCTACCTGGTATTACGGCGAAGCACAGTGTGACTGGGATGACTTCTTCCCTACGCTGGAAGAGATCGACTTTAATGGCAAACTGGTGGCGCTGTTTGGTTGTGGCGACCAGGAAGACTACGCAGAATATTTCTGTGATGCGATGGGCACGATTCGCGACATCATTGAGCCAAATGGCGCGGTGATTGTGGGCCACTGGCCGACTGAGGGCTATCATTTTGAAGCCTCAAAAGGTCTGGCCGATGACAAACACTTCCTCGGCCTGGCGATTGACGAAGACCGTCAACCTGAGCTGACCAATGAACGTGTTGATGCCTGGGTGAAACAGATTTTTGATGAGCTGCAGTTAAAAGAGATCATTGAAGCCTGATGCCTCGCCTCCCCAATGTGAGCGCTGGCTCACATTGGGACAAAGGAATTTCCTATAAAAATAATAGCTACGGTTTTTTAACTTTTCCCCGCAAATCTGTAGAATACCCGCAATGGTCATCCGCTTATTCCTCTGATTGTTGACTGAGGCTGAGTGAAATGGAAACCCAAACCACACCGTTCCGCGCTGACGTAGGCGATGTTTAACCTTACGACTTTTGTTGATTTGCGCGATACCCCGGTTTTCATTTCACTGCTTGAGTTCTATAATGAGACGCAAATGAGAATACGCGTGACCTAAACATTCAAGGCCCCTGCGCCGTAAGTGACATGCAAAGTAACAGGACAATATCCGAATGACTGACAACAACTCCGCATTGAAGAAGGCTGGCCTGAAAGTCACTCTCCCAAGATTGAAAATTTTGGAAGTGCTTCAGGGACCGGGCCCCGAGTCCCATCACGTCAGTGCGGAAGATTTGTATAAGCGCCTGATCGATATGGGCGAAGAGATTGGCCTGGCAACGGTATATCGCGTTCTTAACCAGTTTGATGACGCGGGTATCGTCACCCGTCATAACTTCGAAGGCGGCAAATCCGTATTCGAACTGACTCAGCAGCATCACCATGACCACTTGATCTGCCTGGATTGTGGCAAAGTGATCGAATTCAGCGATGAATCAATCGAAACGCGTCAGCGTGAGATTGCCACTCGCCATGGCATTAAACTCAGTAACCACAGCCTGTATTTGTACGGCCACTGTGCACTGGGAGACTGCCGCGAAGACGAGACGCTCCACGATAAGTAATTGAGTGTGCTATGCAATATAAAAAAACCGGTGCTGGTCACCGGTTTTTTTATGCCTGTTATCAAGCGATAAAGGTCTCGTGGAGGTAGCGCCAGCGAGGAATGGTGGTGCTGCAATCCAGCACAGCCAAAGAGATGCGCGTTTGATGGGTGCCGTTCAACATCTGCAGTTCACGATACTGAATCGTCACTTCCTGGCTCTGTTGAGAAATGATGGCATGCTCACTGGTGGCAATGCGCAGCCCTTCCCGCTGACCGTGCAGTTTGCGAAACAGCACTTCGGTCTCATTCAGATCCAGCTGCTTACCCAGCGGCGTCACCATTTTGAAATCCGGGTGAAAGTGTGACAAAAGCAGTTCCATGCTGTCATCACTGCCTTCTACCTGGTTAAAAACACGTTCAATAAGCTGATGTAATACCACCACACTATGCTTAGCTTCCAGGGCGAGACTTGTCATTTTTTTTCCTTTGATAACCCGCAGAGCTCTATTTAAAGCGCATAGCCTACCTGAAATACAATTTTTCACACTCGCAAATGGGTTAATTTTGCTAAAGTCAGAATTCTCGCAAAATAGACAACAAGCTCAGCTTCCGGCCTTCAGCATAATTGATTGCCCGTGGCGAATTACAGGCAATAAAAAAGGGCGATTGCTCGCCCTTTCATGATCATATTGTGCTATCGACGAAAGATATTACTCGCCAATCTTCGCGAAAGTATCGCGCAGTCCAACCGTGCGGTTAAACACCAATTTACCCGGCTGTGAGTAGACGCTATCGGCACAGAAATAACCTTCACGTTCAAACTGATAAGCTGCGGTAGTGGCCGCTTCACGCAAACCAGACTCCACGAAGCCCTGTTTGATCTCCAGCGAGTTCGGGTTAATGGTGGTGAGGAAATCCTCAGCCGCCGCGGGGTTTGGCACGCTGAACAGACGGTCGTAAAGACGGAACTCAGCTGGCAGTCCATGAATGGCGGAAACCCAGTGGATCACACCTTTCACTTTGCGACCATCCGCCGGATCCTTGCTCAGGGTGTCAACATCACAAGTGGCATAGATGCAGGTAATGTTACCCTCTTCGTCTTTCGCCACACGCTCAGCACGAATCACATAAGCATTGCGCAGACGCACTTCTTTGCCCAGAACCAAACGTTTGTACTGTTTGTTGGCTTCTTCACGGAAGTCAGCGCGATCGATCCACACTTCACGGCTGAACGACACTTCACGCGTGCCCATCTCCGGCTTGTTTGGATGATTAGGCATGGTCAGCGTTTCTTCGTGGCCGGCGGGCAGGTTTTCGATCACCACTTTCAACGGGTCAAGTACCGCCATCGCGCGTGGTGCGTTCTCATTGAGATCGTCACGAATACAGGATTCCAGTGACGCCATCTCAACGATGTTGTCCTGTTTAGTCACGCCGATGCGGCGGCAGAACTCACGAATTGAAGCTGCGCTGTAACCACGACGGCGCAGGCCTGAAACGGTCAGCATGCGCGGATCATCCCAGCCTTCCACCACTTTCTCGGTGACCAGCTGCGTCAGCTTACGCTTCGACGTCACCGCGTATTCCAGATTCAGACGCGAGAATTCGTACTGGCGCGGATGCTGTGGAATGGTGATGTTGTCCAGCACCCAATCGTACAGACGACGGTTGTCCTGGAACTCCAGCGTACACAGTGAGTGCGTAATGCCTTCGATCGCATCCGAAATGCAGTGGGTAAAGTCGTACATCGGGTAGATGCACCACTTATCACCGGTCTGATGATGATCGGCAAACTTAATGCGGTATAGCACCGGATCGCGCATCACGATAAAGCTGGAAGCCATGTCGATTTTGGCACGCAGACAAGCTTTACCTTCCTCGAAACCGCCATCACGCATTTTCTGGAACAGCGCGAGGTTCTCTTCCACGCTGCGGTCGCGGTACGGGCTGTTTTTACCCGGCGCAGTCAGGGTGCCGCGATATTCACGGATCTCTTCCGCAGACAACTCATCAACGTAAGCCAGACCTTTATTGATCAGCTCAACGGCGTAGTTAAACAGTTGGTCGAAATAGTCTGAGGAGTAACGAATGTTGCCGCTCCACTCAAAGCCCAGCCATTGCACGTCACGCTTGATGGATTCAACGAACTCCAGGTCTTCTTTCACCGGGTTAGTATCGTCAAAACGCAGGTTGCACTGTCCTTGATAATCTTGGGCGATACCAAAGTTCAGGCAGATAGATTTCGCATGGCCAATATGCAGATAACCATTGGGCTCAGGCGGGAAACGGGTATGCACACTGCTGTGCTTACCGCTCGCCAAGTCTTCGTCGATGATCTGACGAATAAAGTTCGTTGGGCGGGCTTCAGCCTCACTCATCTCAAAATCCTCAAAACAATAGCGGGTGATTTGTACCACGAAGTAACGGAGTATGATCCACAAAGCGCAGGAGGGAAACAACCGTTTGTTGGTCGTTTTAAAACAAAAAAGGCAGGAATTGCTTCCTGCCTTCTGGCTAAATCACAAGGACTTAGTTTTTCACTTCATACAACGGTGTCACACCTGCAACCACTGAACCGCTGGCCAGCAGATTCAGTCCGGCGAAATCATCGCTGTTGCTGACCACCACCGGGCTAATCATTGAGCGCGCGTTGGCGTTGAGGAAGTCCAGATCCATCTCCAGAATCGGCTGACCGGCAGTGACGGTTGCCCCCTCTTCCACCAGACGTGTGAAGCCTTTTCCTTCCAGCGCCACGGTGTCCAGGCCCATGTGCACCACGATCTCAACGCCGTTAGCGGCTTCCAGACAGAACGCATGGTTGGTGTTGAAGATTTTCACCACGGTACCGGCAATCGGTGCCACCACGGTTTTGTCGGTTGGTTTGATTGCCAGACCATCGCCCACCGCTTTGCTGGCGAACGCCTCATCCGGCACCGCGTCGAGCGCGACAATCTCACCGGTCACTGGTGCCACCAGCGTAGCAATCACCGCTTTTTCAGTGTTCAGCACGGCCTGGGGTTTAGTCGCGACCGGCGCAGCGGCGGCAGGAGCGGAAGCCGCAGCAACCGGGCCTTTGCTCAATACCGTTTTCATTGCGGAGGCGATGCTTTCAGCCTGTGTGCCGACAATCACCTGTACGCTCTGCTTGTTCAAACGAATCACACCAGACGCACCCAAACGTTTCGCCACGCCTTCATTCACCTGGGCTGAGTCTTTGACGTTCAGACGCAGACGAGTAATGCAGGCATCGATGTTGGTCAGGTTGTCTGAACCGCCGATGGCGGCAATGTAACGACGTGCCAGTGATTCGGTCTGGCTTTCACCATTACCACTATGGTCGACGTTAACGTCATAACCATCAGTTTCATCACCCGCAGACAATTCGCGGCCCGGGGTCATCAGGTTGAATTTCTGAATAGTGAAACGGAACACCACATAGTAGATGGCGAAGAACACCAGACCTTGTGGAATCAGCATCCACCAATTCACCGCCAGCGGGTTACGCGTTGACAGCACCATATCCACCAAACCGGCACTGAAGCCGAAGCCTGCAATCCAGTGCATGCTCGCAGCAATAAATACCGAGATACCGGTCAATACGGCATGGATCACATACAAAACCGGTGCCACGAACATGAAGGAGAATTCCAGCGGTTCAGTGATCCCCGTGAAGAAGGCCGCGAAGGCCGCAGCCAGCATAATACCGCCGACTTTCGCGCGGTTTTCTGGACGTGCGCAGTGGAAGATAGCCAATGCTGCACCCGGCAAGCCAAACATCATGATCGGGAAGAAGCCCGCCTGATAGCGACCGGTGATGCCCGGGATACCCGTGCCATTCGCGATTGATTGTGCACCGCCAAGGAACTTAGGAATATCGTTAATGCCTGCCACGTCAAACCAGAATACGGAGTTCAGTGCGTGATGCAGACCGACCGGAATCAGCAAGCGGTTAAAGAAGGCGTACACGCCTGCGCCCACCGAGCCCATTTTCTGAATGTGCTCACCGAAGTTCACCAGGCCGCCGAAGATGATTGGCCAGATGTACATCAGGATAAACGCCACAACGATCATCAGGAATGAGACAAGGATCGGCACCAAACGGCGCCCGCTGAAGAACGACAGCGCTTTGGGCAACTCAACATGGCTAAAGCGGTTATACACTTCAGCGGAGAGAATACCGACCAGAATACCCACGAACTGGTTGTTGATCTTGCCGAAGGCAGCAGGCACCTGATCGACCGGAATCTTCTGAATCATCGCTACTGCGGCAGGTGAACAGAGTGTCGTCACCACCAGGAAGCCCACGAAGCCGGTTAACGCGGCCGCACCATCTTTATCTTTGGACATACCGTAAGCCACACCGATGGCAAACAGCACTGACATATTTTCGATAATGGCAGAACCGGACTTGATCAGCAGAGCGGCCAGCGCATTGCCTGCACCCCAACTGTCTGGATCAATCCAATACCCTACCCCCATCAAGATTGCCGCTGCCGGCAGTGTCGCTACCGGCACCATAAGCGCGCGGCCGACCTTTTGCAGATATCCTAAAATACTCACCTTTTTCTCCCCCTATGAGACTGGCGTTTTGCCGTAGCGCGGGTTGATTTTATTATCCCTACGCTCGGTACCTTGATGACATCTTTCACCACGAGGCGCAGTGTAAAGATAAATTAATTCGCCTCGCAAATTAAAACCACAGTAACTGTGACTTTAATCACCATAATGGACGTTTATCACTGCGAAATGCTAGCCACCACCACAAACTTATTTTATGATGAAAAATATCAGGTCGCACTTTTCCCTGCTGGTTGCGCTTAAACCGATTACGCTTAATGGCAGCAACCTAAACCAGCATCGGCGACAACATTTTCCTAATCTTAATTGAGGTGAAGACATGAGACTGATCCCTTTGGCCACACCGACCCAGGTGGGTAAATGGGCTGCACGCCACATTGTTAACCGCATTAATGCGTTTAAGCCTAGCGCAGAACGTCCTTTCGTGCTGGGCTTGCCAACCGGTGGTACGCCACTGGAAGCTTACAAGCACCTGATTGATATGCACAAAGCGGGCCAGGTTAGTTTCAAGCATGTGGTGACGTTCAATATGGATGAATACGTGGGCCTGCCAAAAGAGCATCCGGAAAGCTACCACAGCTTCATGTACCGCAACTTTTTCGATCACGTTGATATCCAACCAGAAAATATCAATCTTCTGAATGGCAATGCGCCAGATATTGACGCAGAATGTCGCCAGTACGAAGAGAAGATTCGCTCTTACGGTAAAATTAATCTGTTTATGGGCGGCGTGGGCAACGATGGACACATTGCCTTTAACGAGCCGGCTTCTTCACTCTCTTCCCGCACCCGCATTAAAACCCTGACGCACGATACCCGTATCGCTAACTCGCGCTTCTTTAATGGTGATGTGGATCAGGTGCCAAAATACGCCCTGACCGTAGGTGTGGGCACGTTACTGGATGCTGAAGAAGTGATGATTCTGGTGACGGGCCATCTGAAAGCGCAGGCGTTGCAGGCCGCTGTAGAAGGTAACGTTAATCACATGTGGACCATCAGCTGTCTGCAGCTGCATGCGAAATCTGTGGTGGTGTGTGACGAACCGGCCACCATGGAACTGAAAGTGAAAACCGTGAAATATTTCCGCGAAATGGAAGCGGAAAATATGAAAGGTGTGTGAGAACACGTTGTGAAAAACCTGCTGCCTTAATGCGGCAGGCTTAGCCGGGAGAGAAAAACGATGTACGCATTAGTGAACGGCCGGATTTTTACCGGTCATGAAATTCTGGACAATCATGCAGTGGTGATTGCGGATGGCCTGATTGAGCGAGTGTGCCCACGAGAGGCGCTTGACGCAACGATTGCACAGCAGGATGTGGCTGGTGCGTTTATCGCTCCCGGATTTATTGATTTACAGTTAAACGGCTGCGGCGGCGTGCAGTTCAACGATGATATCGACGCACTGAGCGTGGAAACGCTGGAAATCATGCAGCGTGCCAACGAAAAATCAGGCTGCACCAGCTATCTGCCAACGCTGATCACCAGCACCAATGCTTTGATGAAGCGTGCCATCGAAACCATGCGCGCCTATCTGGCCAAACACCCTAATCAGGCGTTAGGTCTGCACCTGGAAGGTCCATGGCTGAACAAAGCCAAAAAAGGTACCCATAATCCAGATTTGATTCGTCTGCCCGATGCGGAGATGGTCGATTTTCTTTGCGCCAACGCAGACGTGATCACCAAAGTGACGCTGGCGCCAGAAAATGCCGGTGCCGATGTGATTGGCAAGCTGCGCAATGCCGGCATTATTGTCTCTGCGGGCCATTCAAACGCCACTTACGAAGAAGCCAAAGCGGGCTTCAGTGCCGGTGTCTCTTTTGCCACTCACCTTTATAATGCCATGCCAACCTTTGCAGGGCGTGAACCTGGTCTGATCGGTGCGCTGTTTGATTCACCTGATGTATACTGCGGCATCATTGCGGATGGTTTACATGTCCACTACGCTAACGTGCGTAATGCAAAGCGCATCAAAGGTGACAAGCTGGTGTTGGTAACGGATGCGACCGCACCCGCTGGCGCGTCAATTGATAAATTCATTTTTGCAGGCAAAACAATATACTATCGCGACGGCCTTTGCGTTGACGAAAACGGTACCTTAAGCGGTTCTGCGCTCACCATGATTGAAGCGGTGCAAAACAGCGTAGAACATTGTGGTATCGCGCTGGATGAAGCTTTGCGCATGGCAACGCTCTACCCGGCCAAGGCAATGGGTGTGGAAAAACAGCTGGGTTCAGTGACAGCAGGAAAAGTCGCTAACCTCACTGTCTTTACCCGCGATTATCAAATCACTAAGACGTTAGTCAATGGAGACGACGTCCTCAGCGAGTAAGTACTGAATGACCACTGGCGGCCAGACTCAAATAGGAAATGTCGATCTTGTCAAACAACTCAATAGTGCAGCCGTTTACCGGCTAATTGATCAACAAGGGCCGATATCGCGTATACAGATTGCCGATCTCAGCCAGCTTGCGCCCGCCAGCGTCACGAAAATTACCCGCCAGCTTATTGAGCGCGGCCTGATCAAAGAGGTAGAGCAACAAGCCTCTACCGGTGGTCGCCGCGCCATTTCCATCATTACCGAAACTCGCCATTTTCATACCATCGGCGTTCGCTTAGGACGCAATGATGCCACGCTGACATTATTCGATCTGAGCGGAAAATCGCTGGCGCAGGAAGATTATCCCCTGCCTGAGCGCACCCAGGAAACGCTGGAGAATGCGCTGTTCAATGCCATCACGGCATTTATGGCGGCGCATCAACGCAAGATTCATGAATTAATCGCGATCGCGGTGATTCTGCCAGGCCTGGTGGACCCGATTAACGGCATTATTCGCTATATGCCGCACATCGCTGTCAGCCACTGGCCGCTGGTATCCAGCTTGCAGAAACGCTTTAACGTCACCAGCTTTGTCGGTCACGATATCCGTAGTCTGGCGCTGGCGGAGCACTATTTCGGTGCAAGTCGTGACTGTGCAGACTCCATTCTGGTGCGTTTACATCGCGGTACCGGCGCGGGCATCATCGCTAACGGCCATATTTTCCTTGGCAGCAACGGCAACGTGGGCGAAATTGGCCACATCCAGGTCGATCCATTGGGTGAGCGCTGCCACTGCGGCAACTTTGGCTGTCTGGAAACGATTGCCGCCAACGGCGCGATTGAGAATCGCGTGCGCCATCTGCTCAATCAGGGCTATCCGAGCACGTTGACGCTGGATAACTGTCTGATGCCACAAATCTGTCGTGCCGCTAATCAGGGAGACGCGCTGGCCTGCGAAGTGATCGAATACGTGGGACGCTACCTCGGGAAAGCGATTGCGATTGCCATTAACCTGTTCAATCCACAAAAGGTGGTATTGGCGGGGGAAATCACCGACGCAGACAAAGTGCTGTTCCCGGCAATTGAAGGCTGCATTAATACCCAGGCGCTGAATGCCTTCCGCAAAAACCTGCCGGTGGTGCGTTCCGAACTGGATCACCGTTCCGCTATTGGCGCCTTTGCCCTGGCGAAACGTGCGATGCTGAATGGTATTTTGCTGCAGCATCTGCTGGAAGAATAATTGAAGCCTGCCGTCTGGCGGGCCCGACCGGAAGCCAATATGACCATCAAAAGCGTAATCTGTGACATCGACGGCGTGTTGATGCACGACAATACCGCCGTGAAAGGCGCGAATGAGTTTCTGCAGCGTATCCTTGAAAAAGAGATGCCGCTGGTGGTGCTGACCAACTATCCGTCGCAAACCGCTCAGGATCTGGCAAACCGTTTTGCCAATGCGGGTGTCGAGGTACCGGATTCCGTGTTCTATACCTCGGCGATGGCGACAGCCGATTTCCTGCGTCGTCAGGAAGGCAAAAAAGCCTACGTGATTGGCGAAGGCGCGCTGATTCACGAACTGTATAAAGCCGGATTTACCATCACCGATGTGAATCCCGATTTTGTGATTGTTGGGGAGACGCGCTCCTTTAACTGGGAAATGATGCATAAAGCGGCTTTCTTTGTCGCTAATGGCGCACGCTTTATCGCCACCAACCCGGATACCCACGCACGCGGTTTTGTGCCAGCCTGCGGTGCACTCTGCGCCGGTATCGAAACCATCTCCGGTCGCAAACCGTTTTACGTCGGTAAGCCGAGCCCGTATATCATGCGTGCTGCGCTAAATAAGATGCATGCCCACTCGGAAGAGACGGTGATTGTCGGCGATAACCTGCGCACCGATATTCTGGCCGGATTCCAGGCGGGCCTGGAAACCATTCTGGTGCTCTCCGGGGTTTCGACGCTGAGTGACATTGATGCGATGCCTTTCCGCCCTGACTGGATTTACCCTTCAGTGGCCGATATCGACCTGTTCTAAACCTTCTCTTATCGCGTTTACTTATCGCCCTGCCCGTACGTCGTGTGAGCAGGGCGTTTGTTTTTACATCCCTTTATTATGATTCTGTGCACCATTAATTGCGCAGGAAATCATCCAAAACGCCAATTCATTAGACGCCATCTAATTTAATTGACATTTGATTAGATGAAATTCAATTTTTAAGCCATCACAACAATCTTTTTATCAAAAGATCGCAATTTAACTTGCGTTAACACCACCTGATAGCGCATTTTCTTATACATCACGCAGTCAAGGCTGCCGGACAAACGTAGAAATAACATCGCCGCAAGGTGAGATCAGGAGTCAGTTATGTGTTCGATTTTTGGAGTGCTGGATCTGAAATCCGATCCTGTTGAACTGCGCAAGAAAGCGCTGGAGTGTTCCCGTCTGATGCGTCACCGTGGACCGGATTGGTCTGGCGTGTATGCCGATGACAAAGCCATTCTGGTGCATGAGCGCCTGTCGATTGTTGACGTCAACAACGGCGCACAGCCGCTGTACAACGCTGACCACACCCACGTACTGGCCGTGAACGGTGAGATCTACAACCATCAGGCTTTGCGTGCTGAACTGAGCGATCGTTATGCGTTTCAGACCGGTTCTGACTGCGAAGTGATCCTCGCGCTGTACCAGGAAAAAGGTCTCGATTTCCTCGATGATCTGCAAGGTATGTTCGCCTTCATTCTGTGGGACAGCGTGAAGCAGCAGTATCTGATTGGCCGTGACCACATCGGGATTATCCCACTGTACATGGGCAACGATGAGCACGGAAACCTGTTTGTCGCCTCTGAAATGAAAGCGCTGGTGCCGGTTTGCCGCACCATCAAAGAATTCCCGCCGGGAAGCTTCCTGTGCAGCAGCGATGGCGAAATCCGTCGTTACTGGCAGCGCGACTGGATGGATTTCTCTGCCGTTGCCGAGAACACCACTGACGCTGCGGGCCTGAAGCATGCGCTGGAAGAGTCAGTGAAAAGCCACCTGATGTCTGACGTGCCTTATGGCGTGCTGCTGTCTGGCGGCCTCGACTCCTCTATCATTTCTGCCGTGACTAAGCGCTTTGCGGCAAAACGTGTGGAAGATGAAGATAAAAGTGATGCCTGGTGGCCACAGCTGCACTCTTTTGCGGTAGGTCTGGAAGGCTCACCTGATCTGAAAGCGGCCAAATCAGTGGCGGAACATCTGGGCACCGTGCACCACGAGATTCACTTCACCGTGCAGGAAGGTCTGGATGCGATTCGCGATGTGATTTACCACATCGAAACCTATGACGTCACCACCATTCGCGCCTCTACGCCGATGTATTTGATGTCGCGTAAAATCAAGGCAATGGGCATCAAAATGGTGCTGTCTGGTGAAGGCGCGGACGAAGTGTTTGGCGGCTACCTGTACTTCCACAAAGCACCGAACGCTCAGGAATTCCACGAAGAGAACGTGCGTAAACTGCTGGCGCTGCACATGTTTGACTGTGCGCGTGCCAACAAAGCGATGTCGGCATGGGGCGTTGAAGCGCGCGTACCGTTCCTCGACAAGAAATTCCTTGATGTGGCGATGCGCATCAACCCGGAAGACAAAATGTGCGGCAGCAACGGCAAAATGGAGAAACACATTCTGCGTGAATGCTTCTCTTCTTACCTGCCGGAGAGCGTGGCATGGCGTCAGAAAGAGCAGTTCTCTGATGGCGTAGGCTACAGCTGGATTGATAGCCTGAAAGAAGTGGCCGCGAAGCAGATCACCGATCAGCAGTTGTCTACCGCGCACTTCCGTTTCCCGTACAACACGCCGAACTCGAAAGAAGCGTATTTGTACCGCGAAATCTTTGAAGAGCTGTTCCCGATTGCCAGTGCAGCAGAGTGTGTTCCAGGCGGTCCATCTGTTGCCTGTTCATCGGCCAAAGCGATTGAGTGGGATGAAGCTTTCAAAAACATGGATGACCCATCTGGTCGTGCTGTCGGCGTGCATCAGTCCGCCTACAAATAAGCTTGTGAATGAGTAGGATAAGGGGTCTGTAAAGGCCCCTTTTTGTTTTCATCGTCGATGTGACGATAGAAAACTGCTGAATAAATCGCCACCCTGGTTACAAGCCAGTCAAACAGGCGTTTTAAGGCAAAAAACGGCAAAAAACTTGTTGACGCTACAAAGCTCAATACGCATAATGCGCCCCGCAACGCCGATGAAGGTTAGCGAAAAAAGATGGCTACGTAGCTCAGCTGGTTAGAGCACATCACTCATAATGATGGGGTCACAGGTTCAAATCCCGTCGTAGCCACCATCTTTTCGCGGGAGTGGCGAAATTGGTAGACGCACCAGATTTAGGTTCTGGCGCCGCAAGGTGTGCGAGTTCAAGTCTCGCCTCCCGCACCATTTCAGTCTTCGGCAGCCGGATGGGGTATCGCCAAGCGGTAAGGCACCGGTTTTTGATACCGGCATTCCCTGGTTCGAATCCAGGTACCCCAGCCAATACCAGATAAACTAAGCAGTAAACTCAGGCTACGTAGCTCAGCTGGTTAGAGCACATCACTCATAATGATGGGGTCACAGGTTCAAATCCCGTCGTAGCCACCAAATTTTTGGGGTGTCGCCAAGCGGTAAGGCTCTGGTTTCTGATACCAGCATTCCGGGGTTCGAATCCCTGCACCCCAGCCATATTAAAGATAATTTGTAACGCCATTAATTGGGGTGTCGCCAAGCGGTAAGGCTCTGGTTTCTGATACCAGCATTCCGGGGTTCGAATCCCTGCACCCCAGCCAAATTGCACAATAAAGCCCGCTTTTGCGGGCTTTATTGTTTTCTGCATCCGGGAAAATGCCAGGAGCGCCCTGCGACGCTCTGCCATCTATAAGCCCAACGCGTACTTCAGCGCCTTACGTTTCAGCGCTCCGGCATTCTCCGCTGCAATCAATCCCAGATTACGCACAAAACGCAATGGGGCCAGCGTGTTGCTAAAGGCAAAATAGAACAGATCCATCCCACCCTGCATTAGCAAATTATCGTTATAGCGTTGACGATGATAGCGCTTTAACACCGCATCCGATGACCATAACTGAGCCTGGCTGCGCGCCTCCACCAACGTATTGATCAACGCATCAACATCGCGATACCCGAGGTTTACGCCCTGTCCGGCAAGGGGATTGATGGTGTGTGCTGCATCACCCACCAGCGCCAATCCCGGCAAAACATAGCGCGTAGCGTGGCGCCGAACCAACGGGAATGAGGCTGCTTTCTTGACCTGAACCCGCCCAACGCGTGCCGGGAAATGGGCGTGAATCTCTTTTTCAAGCTGTGACAATGGCAACGCCTGTAGCTGGCGAATACGCGCCGGTGCGTCATACCACACCAGAGAAGCGTGGCGATCAAACAGCGGCAGAAAAGCACGTGGCCCCTCTGGCGTAAATTGCTGCCAGGTCGAATCCCCCGCATCATGCTCACATTCGACGCTAATCAGCATGCAGGACTGCGCGTATTGCCAGCCACGGACGCCAATTCCCGCCAGCTGGCGCACGCGCGAGTTGGCGCCATCCGCGCCAACCACCAGCCGCGTATCCAGCGTGGTACCATTATCCAGCTGGACCTGCCAGCCGCCACGATGCGATTGAAGCTGCTGCAGGCTGGCGGGACAAATCAGCGTGATCCCCTCTTCCTGCATCTTTTCCCACAGCGCACGTTGCAGCACGCTGTTTTCCACCATATATCCCAGCTCTGGCAAGCCCAGCGAGGCAGCATCAAAGGTCACATGTGCACTTTGCCACTCCCAGGTTTCGAGCTTGCGATAAGGCGCACAGCGCATCGCCAGCACGCGTTCCCACACATTCAACTGACGCAGCAGTGCTACCGACGATGCTCCAATCGCGGAAATGCGGACATCGGGCGGGCTTTCTGCATCAAACGCAGCGGGTTCGGCACGTTCAATCACCGCCACATGAAATTGCTGCTGTGCCAGTCCACAAGCCAGCGCGGCACCGACCATACCGCCGCCCACCACCACCACATCAAAATGTGAATCCTGCATTGACTCTAATCCTTCTGCTTGTCGTGATAGCTCACGTCATCACGTTGATAGATAAAGTGTACCGGAAATTTGCTGCACAATCTCAGACCCTGCTGTGCTGGTCACAACAGCAGCAAAGCATTACAATACGCGCCCTGCACTTCCCTGCTCTGAATCAATGGCTAGTTAGATGACCAAAAAACTGCATATTAAAACCTGGGGCTGTCAGATGAATGAGTACGATTCATCAAAGATGGCCGATCTGCTGAACAGCACGCACGGTTACACCCTGACCGAGGACGCTGAAGAGGCGGATGTCCTGCTGCTCAACACCTGCTCGATCCGTGAGAAGGCGCAGGAGAAGGTTTTCGCGCTGTTAGGACGCTGGAAGAAATTGAAAGCGATAAATCCTGACGTGATTATTGGCGTCGGCGGCTGTGTCGCTTCGCAGGAAGGTGAACGCCTGCGTGAACGCGCCAATTGCGTGGATATTGTATTTGGTCCACAGACGCTGCATCGCTTGCCAGAGATGCTGAATCAGGTGCGCGGGACGAAAAGCCCGGTGATTGACATCAGCTTCCCGGAAATCGAGAAATTTGACCGTCTGCCAGAACCGCGTGCAGAAGGCCCGACGGCCTTTGTCTCCATTATGGAAGGCTGTAACAAATACTGTACTTTCTGCGTGGTGCCTTACACCCGCGGTGAGGAAGTGAGCCGTCCATGTGACGATATTCTGTTGGAAATCGCGCAACTGGCTGCGCAGGGCGTGCGAGAAGTGAATTTACTGGGCCAAAACGTCAACGCATATCGCGGCACGACCTTTGATGACCAGCTCTGCAGCTTCGCGGAACTGTTGCGTCTGGTGGCGGCCATTGATGGCATCGACCGCATCCGCTTTACCACCAGCCATCCGATTGAATTCACTGATGACATTATTGATGTCTACCGTGACACGCCAGAGCTGGCGAGCTTCCTGCACTTGCCCGTTCAGAGCGGTGCCGATCGTATCCTGACGCTGATGAAGCGTGCGCACACCGCGCTGGAATATAAATCCATCGTCCGCAAACTGCAGAAAGCACGTCCTGATATTCAGATGAGTTCAGATTTCATCATTGGTTTCCCTGGCGAAACGCAGCAGGATTTTGAGCAGACCATGAAACTGGTGGGCGACGTGAATTTCGATGTCAGCTTCAGCTTTATCTACTCGGCACGTCCGGGTACGCCAGCCGCTGACTTGCCTGACGATGTGTCGGAAGAAGAGAAAAAGCAGCGCCTGTATATTCTGCAGGATCGCCTCAATCAGCAGGCGATGGCGTGGAGCCGCCGCATGCTCGGCACCACACAGCGTGTGCTGGTAGAAGGCATCTCACGTAAAAATGTCATGGAACTGACCGGACGCACCGACAACAACCGCGTGGTGAACTTCGAAGCGCCTGTTGAGATGATCGGTAAGTTTGTTGACGTGGAAATTGTCGATGTCCATGCCAACTCGCTGCGTGGCAAACTGATCCGCACTGAAGATGAAATGGCATTGCGTGTCAGCCTCAGCCCCGATGCGGTGATAGCCCGCACGCGCCGTGAAAATGACATCGGTGTCGGTCTTTACCAGCCTTGATACTCCAACTTTGCGCGGCAGTGCACAAGGTGCTGCCGCCTGTTTCATCCCGTGCCCCTTGCATTCCACCTGCAACGCCCAAATATCGCTTCTGTAACTTGCAGCCGGGCCTTGCCCCATAAATAATTCCGTATAGATGCTCAATCTGTGATGGAGCATTGGATACACCTTCTTCAACTGGCCCTGAGTGACCCAAAGGATTCATTTGAATATCGAAACTCGTGAAATCGCCCTTGAACCGGCTGATAACCGCCGACTGATGAGCCTGTGCGGTCCGTTTGATGACAATGTGAAGCAGCTGGAAAAACGCCTCGGTGTCGAAATCAACCGCCGGGACAACCATTTCAAACTGGTGGGCCGATCGCTCAGCGTTGACGCAGCCATCAACATTCTGCGTGACCTGTACGTGAGTACTGCGCCAGTGCGTGGCCAAATCCCGGATATTGAACCGGACCAGGTGCATCTGGCGATCAAAGAGAGCCGTGTACTGGAGCAAACCGCCGAAAGCGTGCCGGAGTTTGGTAAGGCGATTCACATCAAAACCAAGCGCGGTGTGATTAAACCTCGTACGCCCAATCAGGCGCAGTATGTGGCTAATATCCTCGACCATGACATCACCTTCGGTGTGGGTCCAGCTGGTACCGGTAAAACCTATCTGGCGGTGGCCGCTGCCGTTGATGCCCTGGAACGTCAGGAAATCCGCCGTATTCTGCTGACGCGCCCTGCGGTAGAGGCCGGTGAAAAACTGGGCTTCCTGCCGGGTGACCTGAGCCAGAAAGTCGATCCTTACCTGCGTCCGCTCTACGATGCTTTGTTTGAAATGCTCGGCTTTGAGCGCGTGGAAAAGCTGATGGAGCGCAATGTGATTGAAGTGGCTCCGCTGGCTTACATGCGTGGACGTACACTCAACGACGCCTTTGTGATTCTCGATGAGAGTCAGAACACCACCATCGAGCAGATGAAGATGTTTCTGACACGTATCGGTTTCAACTCCAAAGCGGTGATCACCGGTGACGTCACACAGATTGACCTGCCGCGCAGCACCAAATCCGGCCTGCGTCATGCCATTGAAGTTTTGGCGGAAGTCGATGAAATCAGTTTTAACTTTTTCCACAGCGAAGACGTGGTGCGTCATCCGGTTGTCGCACGCATCGTGAATGCTTATGAAGCGTGGGAAGAAGCCGATCAGAAGCGCCGTGACAAACTGGCAGAAGAGCGCAAGCGTGAAACGCTGGCGTCTCAACTTGCCGCCCCATCCAGCCCGCAGGAGCCTTCATGAGCGCGGTGATTTTAGATTTACAGTTGGCCTGTGCCGATGAAAATGGCCTGCCAGCCGAACCTGCTTTCCAGCGCTGGCTCGAAGCCGCCGTGACGCCTTTCCAGCCGGAAAGTGAAGTCACCATCCGTCTGGTGGATGAAGCGGAGAGTCATAAGCTTAATCTGACTTATCGCGGTAAGGATAAGCCGACCAACGTGCTCTCTTTCCCGTTTGAAGCGCCACCAGGGATTGAGCTGCCCCTGCTGGGCGATCTGATTATTTGTCGTCAGGTTGTTGAGCAAGAAGCGGAAGAACAAGGCAAAACCGTTGAAGCCCACTGGGCGCATATGGTAGTCCACGGCACGCTACACCTGCTGGGTTATGACCATATTGAAGATGAAGAAGCCGAAGAAATGGAGGCGCTGGAGACCGAGATAATGCTTGCTCTTGGTTATCCTGACCCGTACATTTCGGAGAAAGAAGACGCCTGATCCCCTTAGGTTCAGGTTATTGCGCTGCTGGCGCGGATGCCAGCAGTTCCTTTCCCTCACCAGAGAGAACGAAATAAAAACGCCATGAGCGACGACCATTCTCAAAACAGCGACGCACCCAGTAGTAAAAAGGGATTTTTCTCCCTGTTAATTAACCAACTTTTTCACGGTGAACCCAAAAACCGTGATGAGCTACTGGGACTGATCCGCGATTCTGAGCAAAAAGAGCTGATCGACCAGGACACCCGCGACATGCTCGAAGGGGTGCTGGATATTGCCGAGCAGCGCGTGCGTGACATCATGATCCCGCGCTCCCAGATGATCACCCTTAAACGCAACCAAAGTCTTGAAGAGTGCCTTGCGGTCATTATTGATTCCGCCCACTCGCGCTTCCCGGTGATCAGCGAAGATAAAGACCACGTCGAAGGCATTTTGATGGCCAAAGACCTGCTGCCGTTTATGAGCAGCGCGTCTGAACCTTTCAGCATTGAGAAAGTGCTGCGCACCGCCGTTGTCGTGCCTGAAAGTAAGCGTGTTGACCGCATGCTGAAAGAGTTCCGTTCCCAGCGCTATCATATGGCGATTGTCATTGACGAATTCGGTGGCGTTTCCGGGCTAGTCACGATTGAAGATATCCTCGAATTGATTGTCGGTGAAATTGAAGATGAATATGACGATGAAGAAGATCGTGATATCCGTCAGTTAAACCGCCATACCTATACCGTACGTGCGCTTGCGCCTATCGAGGATTTTAACGAGGTATTTGGTACCAGCTTCAGTGATGATGAAGTGGATACCATTGGCGGTCTGGTGATGCAGGGATTCGGCCACCTTCCCGCGCGCGGTGAGAGCATCGACATTGATGGTTACCAATTCAAAGTCGCGATGGCCGACAGCCGCCGTATCATCCAGGTGCATGTGAAAATTCCGGAAGACTCTCCACAACCGCAACTGGAAGACGAATAATTTTATGGCTTTAGCCTCTCTCTACTCGCAGCAGCGGGTTCGCCTGCTGCTGGCTTTGATTGCGGGTGCCGTTGGCACCCTTTCCTTTTCTCCCTATGATTTTTGGCCTGCCGCATTAGTTTCCCTGGCGGGACTGCAACTGTTGCTACTGGATCGCCGCAGCCCTCAAGCCGCCGCGATTGGCTTCGTCTGGGGCTTTGGGCTGTTCGGCAGTGGCATTAACTGGGTTTACGTCAGCATCGCCACCTTTGGTGGTATGCCTGGCCCGGTTAACATCTTCCTGGTGATATTGCTGGCCGCTTACCTGGCGATTTATCCGATGCTGTTTGCGGCGGTGCTTAATCGCCTGTGGCCACGTGCGACCTTGTGGCGTCTGGTGCTGGCGGCACCGGCATTGTGGCAAATCAGCGAATTTCTGCGTGGCTGGATCCTGACCGGATTCCCGTGGCTGCAGTTCGGCTACAGCCAGATCGACGGTCCGCTCAAAGGCCTTGCGCCGCTGGCGGGCGTTGAAACCATCACTTTCCTGTTAATGGTGATCGCCGGTCTGATGGTGCATGCGCTTTATCATCGTACGGTGAAGAGCCTGGTGGCGGCCGCGGTATTGCTGCTGCTGCCATGGCCACTGCGCATGTTGCAGTGGTATCAGCCGCTGCCGGAACGCAGCGTGGACGTGGCGATGGTGCAAGGCAACATTCCCCAGTCGATGAAGTGGGACCCACAGCAGTTGCTGAATACGTTGCGTGTGTACACCTCTTACAGCCAGCCTTATATGGGCAAAGCGCCCATCATTATCTGGCCGGAATCGGCGATTACCGACCTTGAAAGCAATCAGCAGCCGTTCCTCAAAGCGCTGGATGCCGAACTGCGCGAGCGCGGCAGCTCGCTAATTACCGGGATTGTCGATTCACGCATTGAAGGGGATAACCGCTACCACGATTACAACTCCGTGATTGTGCTGGGCGGCGAGCAGCCTTACAGCTATCAAAGCCATAACCGATATCAGAAAAACCATCTGGTGCCGTTCGGGGAGTTTGTGCCGCTGGAAGATCTGCTGCGTCCGCTGGCGCCGTTCTTCGATCTGCCAATGTCGTCGTTCAGCCGTGGTGCCTATGTGCAGCCGCAGTTGAAGGTGGCGGGTTATGATCTTACCAGCGCCATTTGCTACGAAATTGTGTTGGGCGAGCAGGTACGAGCCAACTTCCGTCCTGATACCAACTTCCTGCTGACCGTCTCTAACGATGCCTGGTTTGGTCACTCCATCGGCCCGTGGCAGCATTTCCAGATGGCGCGTATGCGTGCACTGGAATTGGGCCGTCCGCTGTTGCGATCCACCAATAACGGTGTCACGGCGGTGGTGAATGCCAACGGCGAGGTTGAAAAAGAGATCCCGCAGTTCACGCGTGACGTGCTGGAAGCCAGGGTAACACCCACCACTGGTGAGACCCCTTATGCCAAAGCAGGCATCTGGCCGGTATGGATTCTGACGTTAATCGGCATCGTCCTGGCGATTATTCGTCGTCGCCACTGACACTCCGATCACATTCTGACAGGCGAAGTGCTCACTTCGCCTTTTTTTTGCGCTGTTTTCCGCTCCCATCGGCTACGCTTTACCAGATTCTCTGCTGGCTTTTTCACGCATTTCACCGTGCTGGCACGATCATTGCTATTTATTTCAGTGATTTTCTCAACATCAGCGTTTTGTCAGCGTAATGCCATGTTCACGCACTATTATTTGGCACTGACACGCACCGAAACGGCGCAATGGCTTTTTATTGCCTCTAAATGGTGCGGAGCGGCTCGCAAAAAACAAACTTTTTTGTTTCATTGCGTTAACAATTCGCTATGTTAATCACTATCCTGCGCGCAGTTGCGCTAAGGGATAACTAAAAAAGCAGCACGAAATACACACAACATCACAATCTGCGCAGTTTATGTTCTGCGCAACATCCATTCAAAGGAGTAGGAACATGCAGACACGCAAAGTGGCATTATCTCTTCTGCTGTTGGGAGCAGCAGCGGGAGCGGCCCAGGCGGAAGATCTCACCGGCACCCTGAAAAAAATTAATGATAGCGGCGTGATCGTCGTTGGGCATCGTGAGTCATCAGTTCCCTTTTCTTACTACGACAACCAGCAAAAAGTGGTTGGCTATTCACAAGACTACTCAAACGCCATCGTAGCGGCGATCAAAGCCAAGCTGAACAAGCCTGATCTGCAAGTAAAAATGCTGCCGATCACCTCTCAGAACCGTATTCCACTGCTGCAAAACGGCACTTACGATTTTGAATGTGGTTCTACCACCAACAACCTGGAACGTCAGCAGCAAGCCGCATTCTCCGATACCGTCTTCATCATCGGTACGCGTCTGCTGGTGAAAAAGGGTGGCGACATCAAAGATTTCGCGGACCTGAAAGGCAAAACCGTTGTCGTGACCTCTGGTACCACTTCTGAAGTTCTGCTGCACAAGCTGAACGACGAGAAGAAAATGGATATGCGCATCATCAGCGCCAAAGACCATGGCGATTCTTTCCGTACGCTGGAAACCGGTCGTGCCGTGGCCTTTATGATGGATGATGCTCTGCTGGCAGGTGAACGTGCTAAAGCGAAGAAACCAGACGACTGGCAGATCACTGGCACACCTCAGTCAAAAGAAGCTTACGGCTGTATGCTGCGTAAAGAAGACCCGCAGTTCAAACAGCTGATGGATGACACCATTGCCAAAGCGCAGACCTCGGGTGAAGCCGCTAAGTGGTTCGATACCTGGTTCAAACAGCCAATCCCACCGAAGAATCTAAACATGAACTTCGAGCTGTCTTCTGACATGCAGGCGCTGTTCAAAGCACCAAACGATAAAGCACTCTGAATTAACAATGAAAACAAGGGCAGTCAGGCTGCCCTCTCGATTGCTGAACACGCGGTGCGGACAGACAGACTGCAACAGGTCGTTCCCCTGAAGCAGGACGCAAGACACCGCTCAACAATCTTATGGGTAGCCTCGCTACCCTTTTTTTACCGGAGCTCGTTATGGGTATCGATTGGAACTGGGGCATCTTTTTACAACAGGCCCCGTTCGGCAATACGACTTACCTCGGCTGGCTGTGGTCCGGATTTCAGGTTACCGTTGCGGTTTCCTGCTGCGCCTGGATTATCGCCTTCCTGGTAGGTTCCTTCTTCGGCATTCTGCGTACCGTGCCCAATCGACTGCTGTCGACCATTGGCACCTGCTACGTGGAACTGTTTCGTAATATCCCGCTGATCGTCCAGTTCTTCTTCTGGTACCTGGTGGCGCCAGAACTGGTGGGCGAAAAACTGGGGATGTGGTTTAAAGCAGAACTGGACCCCAATATTCAGTTCTTCGTTTCCTCAACCATTTGCCTCGGCTTGTTCACTGCTGCGCGCGTTTGTGAACAGGTACGTGCCGCGATTCAATCATTGCCACGCGGTCAGAAAAACGCAGGGTTGGCGATGGGGCTGACGCTGCCACAAACTTATCGCTACGTGCTGCTGCCGAATGCCTATCGCGTGATTGTGCCGCCGATGACCTCGGAAATGCTGAACCTGGTGAAAAACTCTGCCATCGCTTCGACCATTGGTCTGGTGGATATGGCGGCGCAGGCCGGTAAGTTGCTCGACTACTCGGCGCACGCCTATGAATCTTTCACCGCCATTACCCTGGCTTACGTGGGTATTAACCTGGTGATCATGCTGATTATGAGTTTGGTAGAACGTAAAATTCGCCTGCCCGGCAATCTGGGAGGCAAATAATGTACGAGTTTGACTGGAGTTCGATTCCTCCCAGCCTGCCCTATTTGTGGAATGGCTTGATCATCACCTTCAAGATTACCGCCGTCGCCGTGGTGTTCGGCATTATCTGGGGCACGATTCTGGCCGTGATGCGTCTGTCGCCGTTCGCGCCGATTCGCTGGTTCGCTAAGTTGTACGTCAACCTGTTCCGCTCCGTCCCGCTGGTGATGGTGCTGCTGTGGTTCTATCTGGTGGTGCCTGCATTACTGCAACAGGTATTGGGACTCTCTCCCAAAACTGACATTCGCCTGATTTCCGCCATGATTGCTTTTGCACTGTTTGAAGCGGCCTACTATTCGGAAATCATCCGAGCGGGTATCCAGAGCATCTCACGCGGACAGTCGAATGCTGCGCTCGCGTTGGGTATGACGCACTGGCAATCAATGAAATTGATCATCCTGCCGCAGGCGTTCCGCGCCATGGTGCCACTGCTGCTGACGCAGGGCATTGTGCTGTTCCAGGATACCTCGCTGGTGTATGTGCTAAGCCTGGCTGACTTCTTCCGTACCGCCTCGACGATTGGCGAGCGTGACGGTACCCAGGTTGAAATGGTTCTGTTTGCCGGTCTGGTCTATTTTGTGATCAGCCTGAGCGCTTCGCTGTTGGTTAGCTATCTGAAAAGAAAGAGGACGGTTTAAATGATTAGCCTGAAAAATGTTTCTAAGTGGTATGGTCACTTTCAGGTGCTGACCGACTGCTCCACCGAAGTAAAAAAAGGTGAAGTGGTGGTGGTCTGTGGACCGTCCGGCTCAGGTAAGTCAACCTTAATTAAAACGGTGAACGGTCTGGAACCGGTGCAGGAAGGCAGCATTCAGGTTAACGGTACCGAAGTGAACAACAAGAAAACCAACCTGGCACAACTGCGCAGCAAAGTCGGTATGGTGTTCCAGCACTTCGAACTGTTCCCGCACCTCAGCATTGTCGATAACCTGGTGCTGGCGCAGGTCAAGGTGTTAAAGCGTGATAAAGCCGCTGCGCGTGAGAAAGGTCTCAAGCTGCTGACGCGTGTTGGTCTGGCTGCGCATGCGGAGAAGTTCCCTGGACAACTCTCGGGCGGCCAGCAACAGCGTGTGGCGATTGCCCGCGCGCTCTGTATGGACCCCATCGCGATGCTGTTTGACGAACCGACATCTGCGCTCGACCCAGAGATGATCAACGAAGTGCTGGACGTGATGGTTGAGCTGGCGAACGAAGGCATGACCATGATGGTGGTGACGCACGAGATGGGCTTTGCGCGCAAAGTGGCCAATCGCGTGATCTTTATGGATGAAGGGAAAATTGTCGAAGACACTAACAAAGATGACTTCTTTAATAACCCGCAGTCCGACCGCGCAAAAGACTTCCTCGCGAAGATCCTGCATTAATTAGCGCTCTCAATTGCGCCGCTGTATGGATGGGGTTTCCCCATTAATCATGCAGCGGCGCGATTTTCCGCAAATCAAGGCTCAAAAGGCTGACGCTGGAAATGATCGTGCCCACACTCCGGGCAGCGCGTTAAGCTCTCCGGTGTATAGATCGCCCGGGTAAAACCGCACTTCTCACACACCAGGTTACCCAACCCCACCACTTCACCGCTTTGATAAACACCGTGATGTCGTAGATCCTGAAACACCTCGCGCCACTCTAATTGGCTTTTGTCCGTGATATCCACCAGTTCTTTCCATACGCTCTCGCGAATGACGCGCAAGAATACGGAGTCACCGAGCACATCTGAAGATTCCTGATAACTGAGCGCGAACTCATGTAAATCACGCCTGACCGCCCGCATCACCTCATTCACTTCAGAAGAGGTCAGCGTCTTTTTCGCTAATAACTCCTGCCGAGCCTCAGCGACCAGGGCATCAACATCACGCTCGCCCTGTTCCAGCCGCTGGGTTAATGCCGCTATCGTTGCACGATACTCCTGCGCCACGTTATTCATTTTGTTCTCCTTTCCGCGGGAATAGCTGATAGTAAGTTTAGCTGTTCTGTCATATTTGCCGTGACGAAAGCGGAGTAAATCGCAAAAGGGTGAAAGCGGCGGCGCATTGAGTAGAAATCCGCTCAGCCGGGGCGTGAAATGTTGTTGAGGAAGAGCCTTATGGGTATGCTATGCGGATCTAAATGTATGCGAACCCGTCATACTTCAAGTCGCAGGTGCGTTGGCTGCACGTGTTCACGCCGTCGCTTACTTCGTTAAGCGCGAGCGTATTCACACCTTTGCCGCCTGCCTGTGACGTGAACTATTCAGGGTTAACGATTTTCATAAAGGACCACAGGCAGCCATGCAAGAGCAATACCGCCCGGAAGAGATAGAATCCCGCGTCCAACAGCACTGGGACGAAAACGAAACCTTTAAAGTGACCGAGCAGGAAGGCAAAGAGAAATACTACTGCCTTTCTATGCTGCCCTATCCTTCTGGCCGCCTACACATGGGCCACGTGCGTAACTACACCATCGGCGATGTGATTGCGCGCTATCAGCGCATGCTGGGTAAAAATGTCCTGCAGCCGATTGGCTGGGATGCGTTTGGACTGCCAGCCGAAGGCGCTGCGGTAAAAAACAACACCGCGCCCGCACCATGGACTTATGACAACATCGAATATATGAAGAACCAGCTCAAACTGCTGGGCTTTGGCTATGACTGGAGCCGCGAATTGGCGACCTGCCAGCCAGAGTACTATCGCTGGGAACAGTGGTTCTTCACCAAGCTATATGAAAAAGGCATGGTCTATAAAAAGACCTCAGCGGTGAACTGGTGCCCGCATGACCAAACCGTACTGGCTAACGAACAAGTTATCGACGGCTGCTGCTGGCGTTGTGACACCAAAGTTGAGCGCAAAGAGATTCCTCAGTGGTTCGTGAAAATCACCGCTTACGCGGAAGAACTGCTCAACGATCTGGATAAGCTGGAAGACTGGCCTGAAACGGTCAAGACCATGCAGCGTAACTGGATTGGCCGTTCTGAGGGCGTGGAAATCACCTTCGATGTGGCGTACAGCGAAGAGAAATTAACGGTTTACACCACACGTCCGGACACCTTCCTCGGTGCCACCTACGTTGCTGTGGCAGCTGGCCACCCACTGGCGCGCCAGGCTGCGGCCAGCAACCCTGCGCTGTCTGACTTCATCGCAGAGTGCAGCACCACCAAAGTGGCTGAAGCAGATATGGCGACGATGGAGAAGAAAGGCATGGCCACCGGCCTGTTTGCTATCCATCCGCTGACGGGCGAAGAGATCCCAGTCTGGGTCGCTAACTTTGTCCTGATGGAATACGGCACCGGCGCAGTGATGGCTGTTCCAGGCCATGACCAGCGTGACTGGGAGTTCGCGACTAAGTACAACCTGAACATCAAACCAGTAATCCTGAATCTGGATGGTTCAACGCCTGATCTGAGCGAAGCGGCGATGACCGATAAAGGCGCGCTGTTCAACTCGGGTGAGTTCAACGGTCTGGATCATCAGGCGGGCTTCAACGCCATTGCTGATGCATTGGCGGCGAAAGGCGTCGGCGTGCGTAAAGTCAACTATCGTCTGCGCGACTGGGGTGTGTCCCGTCAGCGTTATTGGGGCGCGCCAATTCCAATGGTGACACTGGAAGACGGCACCGTGATGCCAACGCCAGAAGATCAGCTGCCAGTGATTCTGCCAGAAGATGTGGTGATGGACGGTATCACCAGCCCGATCAAAGCCGATCCTGAGTGGGCGAAAACCACGGTTAACGGCCAGCCAGCGCTGCGCGAAACCGATACCTTTGACACCTTTATGGAATCGTCCTGGTATTACGCACGTTACACCTGTGCCAATTACAACGAAGGCATGTTGGATCCTGCCGCTGCGAACTACTGGCTGCCGGTAGATCAGTATGTCGGTGGTATCGAACACGCCATCATGCACCTGATGTATTTCCGCTTCTACCACAAGCTGCTGCGTGACGCGGGCCTGGTGAACTCTGATGAGCCAGCCAAACGTCTGCTGTGTCAGGGTATGGTTCTGGCCGATGCGTTCTATTACACCGGCACGAACGGCGAGCGTAACTGGGTTTCTCCGGTTGATGTTAGCGTTGAGCGCGATGAAAAAGGTCGTATTGTTAAGGCTGTCGACAACGCAGGCCGCGAAGTGGTTTATGCCGGCATGAGCAAGATGTCCAAGTCGAAAAACAACGGCATCGATCCACAGCTGATGGTTGAACGTTACGGTGCCGATACCGTGCGTCTGTTCATGATGTTTGCTTCACCAGCAGAAATGACGCTGGAATGGCAGGAATCGGGTGTAGAAGGTGCGAACCGCTTCCTGAAGCGCGTGTGGAAACTGGCCTACGAACACGTAGCGAAAGGTGCCACCGTGGCGCTGGACCTCAATGCACTGAACGACGATCAGAAAGCGCTGCGTCGCGATCTGCACAAAACCATCGCCAAGGTGGCCGATGACGTGGGTCGTCGCCAGACATTCAACACCGCTATCGCTGCCATCATGGAGTTGATGAACAAGCTGACTCGTGCCCCGCAGGAGAGCGATCAAGATCGCGCACTGATGCAGGAAGCGCTGGTGGCGGTCGTTCGTCTGCTCTATCCGTTCACGCCGCACGCCAGCTATGTTCTGTGGCAGGCGCTGGGCGGAGAAGGTTGTGTCGATGAAGCCAGCTGGCCGGTTGCGGATGAATCCGCGATGGTGGAAGATTCACTGCTGGTCGTTGTACAGGTGAATGGCAAAGTGCGCGGCAAGATTACCGTTGCGCCGGATGCTACGCAGGAGCAGGTTCAGGCGCGTGCTGCGCAGGAGCACATTGTGGCGAAATATCTGGAAGGCGTCACACTTCGTAAAGTGATTTATGTCCCTGGCAAACTGCTTAACCTGGTCGTAGGTTAAGTTCAGGAGGAACTGTGCGACAACTGATTATCAGGCTGTTTGTCCTGCTCGCGGTGATGATCACCGCAGGCTGTGGTTTTCACCCGCGTGACACCACCATGGTGCCTAACGAGATGAAAACGCTGATCGTCCAGAGTGGCGATCCGTATGGCCCAATGGCGCGCACCGTGCGCCAACAGCTGCGTATCAATGATGTCACCATTGTTAATGACAGCAAACAGGCCAGTGCCAAATACCCGACTCTGCGCTTAGGCGCAGAAGTGCAGGGACGTGATACCGCGTCAGTGTTTATCAGCGGTACCACTGCTGAGTATTCACTGGTGATGACAGTGACCGCGCAGGTTCTGATCCCGGGCAAAGGCATCTACCCGATCAGCACCACCGTGTACCGTTCTTTCTTCGACAACCCGAATGCCGCACTGGCGAAGGATGCCGAGCAAGACATGATCGTGCAGGAGATGCGCCAGCGTGCCGCCGAGCAGCTGGTGCGTAAACTGTTAACGGTTCATGCCGCGCAGGAAAGCAACAAAGACACGTTGCCACAGCCGGAGATCATCGCACCAGGTGAGAATTCACCAGAAGTGCCCTCTTCGTCAGCAACCAGTCTGCAATGATCAGGATTTATCCTGAACAACTGAGCGCGCAGCTTCGTGAGGGGCTGCGCGCCTGTTATTTTCTGACCGGCAATGAACCGTTGCTGATTCAGGAAAGTGCCGATGCCATTCGCGCGGCCTCATCTTCTCAAGGCTTTGAAGAACACTTCAGTGTCACTCTTGATGCGCAAACCGACTGGGATGCGATCTTTTCCAGCTGTCAGGCACTCAGCCTGTTCACTCAACGCCAGACCTTAACGCTGCAACTGCCAGAAAACGGTGCCAATGCAGCGATGGCCGAGCAACTGGTTAAACTCGCCAGCCTGCTGCACAGCGATATCCTGCTGGTGCTGCGCATGGCAAAACTGACCAAAGCGCAGGAAAACAGCGCCTGGTTTAAAGCGCTCAGCGCTCATGCCGTGCTGGTTCCCTGCCATACGCCCGAACAAGCGCAGTTGCCGCGCTGGGTCGCGAGCCGTGCCAAAGCCATGAAGTTGAGTGTTGATGACGCGGCGATTCAACTGCTGTGCTACTGCTACGAAGGTAATCTGCTGGCGCTGGCGCAGGCGCTGGAACGTCTGTCACTGCTGTGGCCGGATGGCAAACTCACTCTGCCCCGCGTGGAAGACGCGGTAAATGACGCTGCGCATTTTACCCCTTTCCACTGGGTGGATGCCCTGCTGGCGGGCAAAAGTAAGCGCGCCCTGCATATCCTGCATCAGCTGGAAAAAGAGGATGCTGAAGGGGTGATTTTACTGCGTTCTCTGCAACGTGATTTACTGACGCTGCTGCATTTGCAGCGCAATCAGGGTAAACAGGGCCTACGCGCGCTAATGGATCAACAGCGCATCTGGCAAAACCGTCGCGCACTGTTTACCGATGCGCTGCAACGCCTTGATGCACGTCGTCTGCAACGCGCCGTTCATCTGCTCGCCGAACTGGAGCTGACCATGAAGCAGGATTATGGTCAAAATCTTTGGCCGCAGCTGGAGACCTTGTCGCTGCTGCTGTGTCACCGCGATTTTCCCCTGAGCTTCACTGATGTCTAAACTCTACGCGCTGTTCGGCGGCACCTTCGACCCTATCCACTTTGGCCATCTGCGCCCGGTGGAAGCGCTGGCGCAACAGGTGGGGTTGAAAAAGGTCACGCTGCTGCCGAATAACGTGCCACCGCATCGCCCACAGCCCGAAGCCAGTGCCCGGCAACGCGTGGAAATGCTGCGCTGTGCCATTGCGACCCGCCCCCTGTTTGATATTGATACGCGAGAGTTGGAGCGGGATACGCCGTCATGGACGGTGGCAACCCTTGAAGCACTCCGTGCGGAACGCGGTGCAGAACAGCCCCTCGGGTTTATCATCGGACAAGATTCTCTGCTAACGTTAGCCAAATGGCATCGCTGGCAGGATCTCCTCTCTTTGTGCCATCTGTTGGTCTGCCAGCGACCGGGCTATGCAACGCAGATGGAAACGCCTGAGATGCAGCAGTGGCTGGATGCGCATCGTGCACAGCACGCAGAACAGTTGCATCAAGCACCGGCAGGCCATATCTGGCTGGCTGATACGCCGCTGTTTGACATCTCCGCCACGGAAATACGCCAGCGTCGTCACCTTGGGCAATCCTGCACCGATCTGCTGCCCGATGCGGTTATCGACTACATCGATCGCGCTGGCTTATATCGCGGTTGATCGTTGCGTGCTATACTGCGCCGCTTCATTTTAGGCTATGTTTTCCGGGCATTCAGCCTTCTCGTAATCACCTGTTTTTAAGGGGAACCTTTTGCAAGGTAAAGCACTCCAAGATTTCGTTATTGATAAGATTGACGATATTAAAGGCCAGGACATCATTGCTGTTGATGTGCAGGGCAAATCGAGCATCACCGATTGCATGATCATCTGCACCGGCACGTCGACGCGTCATGTGGTTTCAATCGCCGATCACGTGGTTCAGGAATCCCGTGCCGCGGGTTTAAAACCGCTGGGCGTCGATGGTAAAGCTGCCGCTGATTGGGTCGTCGTTGATCTTGGCGAAGTGATCGTACACGTGATGCAGGAAGAGAGCCGCCAGCTGTATGAGCTGGAAAAGCTCTGGAGCTAAGCCTTGAAACTGCAGCTTGTGGCCGTCGGCACCAAAATGCCTGACTGGGTTCAGACCGGTTTCATGGAGTATCTGCGCCGCTTCCCCAAGGATATGCCGTTTGAACTGACCGAAGTGCCTGCGGGTAAACGCGGCAAGAACGCGGACATCAAGCGCATCCTGGAAAAAGAGGGTGAAGCGATGTTAGCGGCCGTCGGCAAAGGCAACCGCATCGTCACGCTGGATATTCCAGGGCAGCCGTGGGAAACCCCACAGCTGGCGCAACAGCTTGAGCGCTGGAAACAAGATGGCCGCGATGTCAGCTTGTTGATTGGCGGCCCGGAAGGACTGGCGCCGGCCTGTAAAGCCGCTGCCGAGCAGAGCTGGTCGCTGTCCACGTTGACGTTGCCACATCCGCTGGTGCGTGTGCTGGTCGCTGAAAGCCTGTATCGTGCCTGGAGCATCACCACGAATCATCCTTATCACCGTGAATAAACGCCTGACAACCTCCAGACAATAAACGCAGCGGATGAAATTACAGAGCAACGCCTTTCGCGATTACACTGCCGAACAGAAACTCTTTGTCCGCCGGGCTTTGGTGGCTTTTGTTGGCATTTTCCTGCTCTCCAGCGTGCTGGTGGTCAACCTCTATCACCTGCAAATCCTGCGTTTCGACGATTACAGCACCCGTTCCAATGAGAACCGCATCAAGCTGGTGCCTGTAGCGCCCAGCCGCGGCATCATCTTTGATCGTAATGGCGTCCCGCTGGCGCTGAACCGAACCATTTATCAGGCCGAATTGGTACCTGAAAAAGTCGATGACCTGAAGCAGACGCTGCAGGATCTGCGCCCGGTGCTGGATCTGACGGACGACGATCTCGACGCCTTTGAAAAAGAGCGTAAGCGCTCACGTCGTTTCACCTCCATTCCGGTAAAAACCGCACTCAACGAAGTGCAGGTGGCGCGCTTTGCCGTCAATCAGTACCGCTTCCCCGGTGTGGAAGTGAAAGGTTATCAGCGCCGCTATTATCCCTACGGTCAGACGCTGACGCATGTAGTGGGCTACGTCTCTAAAATTAACGACCGCGACGTTAAGCGCCTCGATGATGAAGGTAAATGGCCTAACTATGCCGCGACGCATGATATCGGCAAGTTGGGCATCGAGAACTATTACGAAGATGTGCTGCATGGCAAAACCGGCTACGAAGAGGTTGAAGTGAACAACCGCGGCCGGGTGATCCGCCAGTTGCACGAGCAATCCCCTCAGGCCGGTCGCGATATCTATCTGACCGTTGACCTGAAACTGCAGCAGTACATCGAAACCCTGTTGACCGGCAGCCGTGCCGCCGTGGTGGTCAGCGATCCACGCACCGGTGAAATTCTGGCGCTGGTGTCCACACCGAGCTACGACCCTAATCTGTTTGTCGATGGCATCTCCAGCAAGGATTACAAAGCCCTGCTAAGCGATGAGAACCGTCCGCTGTATAACCGCGCGTTACAGGCATCCTACCCGCCCGCCTCAACGGTGAAACCCTATGTTGCCGTCTCTGCGCTGAGTGCAGGGGTGATTAACCGCAATACCAGTCTGTTTGACCCCGGCTGGTGGCAGTTGCCCGGTTCGGAAAAGCGCTACCGCGACTGGAAAAAATGGGGACACGGCCGTCTGAATGTCACCAAATCGCTGGAAGAGTCTGCCGATACCTTCTTCTATCAGGTCGCCTACGACATGGGCATTGATCGCCTGTCAGAGTGGATGACCAAATTTGGCTATGGCCATCGCACCGGTATTGATTTGCCGCAGGAAAGTCCCGGCAACATGCCAACGCGTGAGTGGAAGCTGAAGCGCTTTAAGAAGCCGTGGTATCAGGGTGACACCATTCCAGTGGGCATTGGCCAGGGTTACTGGACCGCAACCCCGGTGCAGATGAACAAAGCCATGATGATTCTGATCAATGACGGCATTATCAAAGTGCCGCATTTACTGCGCGCTACCCGTGAAGGTCAGGCCATGGTGCCGTATCGCCAGCCGCCGGATGCGCCGATTGGCGACATCCACTCGGGATATTGGGAAATCGCCAAAGATGGCATGTACGGCGTGGCCAACCGCGCGAACGGGACGGCGCACAAAAGTTTTGCTGATGCACCTTACAAAATCGCTGCGAAATCCGGTACTGCGCAGGTATTCGGTCTGAAAGAGAACGAGACCTATAACGCGCACAAAATTGCTGAACGCTTGCGTGACCATAAGTTAATGACGGCATTCGCGCCTTACGACAAACCGCGCGTTGCCGTGACCATGATTCTGGAGAACGGCGGTGCCGGCCCGGCAGTGGGTACGGTGATGCGTCAGATTCTCGACCACATAATGTTAGGCGACAACAATACCGTGCTGCCTGAAGCCGCACCGACGCCGCCTGGCTACGAAGGTGAATAAAGATGTCCATGAACGATAGCCCGCAGAAAAGATCGATCTGGACGCGTATCCATATCGATCCCCTGTTTATGCTGATCATCCTTGCGCTACTGGCTTACAGCGCCATCGTCATCTGGAGCGCCAGCGGTCAGGATCCTGGCATGATGGAGCGTAAGCTCGGTCAGATTGCCATGGGTATCATTATCATGCTGGTCATGGCGCAAGTGCCGCCGCGCGTGTATGAAAGTTGGGCGCCCTATCTCTATATTGTCTGCGTGATATTACTGGTGGCGGTGGATGCCTTTGGCCATATCAGTAAAGGGGCTCAGCGCTGGCTCGATCTTGGCTTTGTGCGTTTCCAGCCCTCGGAAATCGCCAAAATAGCGGTGCCGCTGATGGTGGCGCGCTTTATTAACCGCGATGTCTGCCCACCGACGCTGAAAAATACCGGCATTGCGCTGGTGTTGATCTTCATGCCGACGCTGTTAGTGGCGGCACAGCCTGACCTCGGCACCTCGATTCTGATCGCCGCGTCCGGCCTGTTTGTGCTGTTCCTGTCGGGCATGAGCTGGAAGCTGATTGCCCTGGCGGTGCTGCTGGTGGCGGCCTTTATTCCGGTACTGTGGTTCTTCCTGATGCATGACTATCAGCGCGACCGTGTGATGATGCTGCTCGATCCAGAGAGTGACCCGCTCGGTGCCGGTTATCACATTATTCAGTCCAAGATTGCGATTGGATCCGGTGGTTTACGTGGCAAAGGCTGGCTGCATGGCACCCAGTCACAGCTGGAGTTTTTGCCTGAACGTCACACCGACTTTATCTTTGCGGTACTGGCAGAGGAACTCGGCCTGGTCGGCGTATTAGTGTTACTGGTACTGTATCTGCTGCTGATTTTGCGCGGCCTGATTATTGCGGCGCGCGCGCAAACCACCTTTGGTCGCGTGATGGCAGGTGGTTTGATGTTGATTTTATTCGTCTATGTTTTCGTTAACATTGGTATGGTAAGTGGTATCTTACCCGTGGTCGGTGTTCCGCTGCCGCTGGTGAGCTACGGCGGGTCGGCGTTGATTGTATTAATGGCCGGATTTGGCATCGTGATGTCGATCCATACTCATCGAAAAATGTTATCTAAAAGCGTTTAAGAGGCTGCACATGCGTAAGGATTGGCTTGGGGTTGCACTGGCATCATTGGTACTGGCTGCCTGTTCCGCACCGGAACAGCAGAATAATACTGCGCCACCGCAGCCGGCCTATAATGGCCCGGTGGTGGAAATCCCAGGCGTTGAACCGCGCTATGAACCGATCAATCCTTCTACCAGCCAGGATTACAGCGTTAATGGTAAAAATTATCGCGTAATCAAGGATCCTTCGAACTTCAGCGAAGTTGGGTTGGCCACCTGGTACGGTGCAGAAGCACAAGGTAATCGCACAGCGATCGGCGAAGCTTACGATCCAGACGCCTTAACTGCGGCACACCCTACTCTGCCACTGCCAAGCTATGTGCGCGTCACTAACCTCGCCAATGGTCGCCAGATCGTGGTGCGTGTTAATGACCGTGGCCCGTATACCCCCGGCCGCATCATTGACCTGTCTCGCGCGGCAGGCGACCGTTTGAATATCTCGAATAATTCCCGTGTTCGCGTGGATTACATCAAAGTCGCACCGGATGGTTCTGTTTCCGGCCCCGGCACCATTGGCACCACAGTGGCGAAGCAGAGCTACGCCCTGCCCGCGCGCCCGGATCTTAACGGCGGCATGGTGATGATGGGTGGCAGCGCCAATACCACGCCTGCACCTGCGCCACAGGATGTTCGCGCAGTCGATAACAGCACCCTGCAGAGTAACGGTGGACTCGGTGCCCCGGTGCAGAGCAGCGGTTTCCTCGGCGCGCCTCAGCCTTTAGCAAACGGTGTACTGGAAGGCAGTGAACCGGCCGCCACGCCTGTGCAGGCAACATCCGCTGCGCCTGTCGCGGCATCGGTTTCTGCTCCAGCCAGCGCTGCACCTCAGAGTACGCATACCGCCGGTGGTTATGTCGTTCAGGTCGGTGCGGTCAATGATGCGGCGCGCGCCCGTCAACTGGCGACCAGCCTGGGTAAACGTTTTGGCGTCCCCGGCAATGTGGAAGCCAATGGCAACGTTTATCGTATTCAACTCGGCGGCTACAGCAGCCGGGCGGAAGCCGCTGCGTTACAACAGCGCCTGACCACTGAAGCACAAATGAGCTCATTTATTACAACCGCCCGTCCGTAATGTTACGGGCAGTTACCTTTACTGCTGAAACTGATTTGCAAAGCAAGATGTCGCTCGATCGGGCGTTTGCTATAGTAAGGCACTTTTTTCACTCTTAGCCCACGGATGTTGTAGTCCTTAACATGAATACGCTGAAACCCTCTCGTTTTCTGAAACGCCTGACAGTGGGATCACTGGTCGCCCTTTCTCTCAGCCATGCCGCCTTTGCGGACGATGTTAACCTTAAGACGATGATCCCGGGCGTCCCGGAAATCGATGCTGAAGCTTATGTGCTGATCGATGCCAACTCAGGTAAAGTCCTGGCCGAAAAGAACGCCGATGCGCGCCGCGATCCCGCCAGTCTGACCAAAATGATGACCAGCTATGTGATTGGTCAGGCGGTCAAAGCAGGCAAAATCCATAACGATGATATCGTCACCGTCGGTAAAGACGCATGGGCCACCGGTAACCCGGTGTTCAAAGGCTCGTCACTGATGTTCCTGAAGCCAGGCGATCGCGTACCGGTTTCTCAACTGACGCGCGGTATCGTGTTGCAGTCAGGGAATGATGCCTGTGTGGCGATGGCCGATTACGTTGCCGGCAGCCAGGATGCGTTTGTTAGCCTGATGAACAATTATGTTGGCGCGTTAGGTCTGAAAAACACCCACTTCCAGACCGTGCACGGCCTCGATGCTGAAGGCCAGTACAGCTCGGCGCGTGATATGGCGCTGATCGGCCAGGCATTGATTCGTGATGTGCCGGACGAATACTCGGTCTACCGTGAAAAAGAGTTCACCTTCAACAATATCAAACAGATGAACCGCAATGGTTTACTGTGGGATACCAGCCTGAACGTTGACGGCATCAAAACCGGTCACACTGATGCGGCAGGTTACAACCTGGTGGCTTCTGCCACTGAAGGCCAGATGCGTCTGATCTCTGCCGTCATGGGCGGTCACACTTATAAAGGTCGCGAAACCGAAAGTAAAAAGCTGCTGACCTGGGGCTTCCGTTTCTTTGAGACCGTCGCACCTCTGAAAGCAGGCAAAGAGTTCGCCTCTGAGCCGGTTTGGTTTGGTAACAGCGATCGTGTCCAGTTAGGCGTTGAAAAAGATGCCTACCTGACCATTCCACGCGGCCGTATGAAAGACCTGAAAGCCAGCTATGTACTGACCAATACCGAACTGCATGCACCGCTGCAGAAAAACCAGGTGGTGGGTAGCATCAACTTCCAGCTGGATGGCAAAACCATTGAACAGCGTCCGCTGGTGGTGCTGAACGAAGTGCAGGAAGGCGGCTTCTTCAGCCGTATCATTGATTACATCAAACTGATGTTCCATCACTGGTTTGGCTAAGACGCTTGAAAAATCGTCTGTCTGATACCATATAATTAGAAACCCCCGTTTCAAACGTATAGGGGAGGCTGGAAAGCCTCCCTTATCGATTTTTATGCATCACCTGTTGTAGGGGCGGCCTTCGGGCTTCTCTTCTCAATTTTAAGCACCGGAGCCAACATGAAAACCAAACTGAATGAACTGCTCGAATTCCCTACCCCCTTCACCTATAAAGTAATGGGTCTGGCGCAACCGGAGCTGGTTGATCAAGTGGTTGAAGTGGTGCAGCGCCACGCCCCCGGCGACTATACCCCGGCAGTGAAACCGAGCAGCAAAGGTAACTACCATTCGGTTTCTATCACCATCACCGCAACGCATATCGAACAGGTAGAAACCCTGTACGAAGAACTGGGTAACATCGATATCGTGCGCATGGTCCTGTAATACCCGCGCTGGCAAAGGCGGCTTTGCCAGCGTTATACTCAGCCCTTCACTCTTTACCGGATCTCCGCTTTGTCAGCTAACACGCTTCTTGTTCGTCAACTGGGCCAGCGCGACTGGCAACTTGTCTCCGATGCGATGCATCAGTTTACCGATCAACGTGACAGCAGCACCGCCGATGAAATCTGGCTGGTGGAGCATCACCCCGTATTCACTCAGGGCCAGGCAGGCAAAGCCGAGCATCTGCTGATGCCAGGCGATATTCCGGTGGTACAGAGCGATCGTGGCGGTCAGGTGACCTATCACGGACCGGGGCAACAGGTGATGTACGTTTTGATTGATATTAAACGTCACAAAATCGGTGTCAGAGAGCTGGTCACTGCGCTGGAGGAAACCGTGATCGCCACCCTGGCGGATTATGGTATCGCTGCGCGCGCACGTGCCGACGCACCCGGCGTTTATATCGGCGATGACAAAGTGTGCTCATTAGGCCTTCGCATTCGCAAAGGGTGCTCCTTCCACGGCCTGGCATTAAATGTGGCGATGGATCTGGCACCTTTCCTGCGCATCAATCCCTGCGGTTATGCCGGCATGCGCATGACGCAGTTAAGTGAAAAGCAGCCGGGCGTCACAACCGCCGACGTACAACCCCGTTTGGTACAACATTTCGCCCGCTTAATGGGTTTCACCCAGCTTGAATGGCAAAATGAGGCCAGGGTCTGACCTTGACTGTCTGTGCTCATTTACAAAATTGTAACTTTAGCACTCGCATATCGGCTGCTTATGCGCAGACGAAATGATATAATTTTTGCCATATTTTCAAATAAAGTTGAAAGCCTGGTTCTCAGTTTGAGTGAGGAAGCTTTCAAATCGCAATCCCGACCGGAACCTGCAGATTTATGAGTAAACCAATTCAGATGGAACGTGGCGTCAAGTATCGCGATGCCGACAAAATGGCGCTGATTCCGGTGAAAACCGTGATGGTCGAGCGTGAAGAAATTCTGCGTAAGCCGGAGTGGATGAAGATAAAACTGCCTGCGGATTCCAGCCGCATTCAGGGTATCAAAGCCGCCATGCGCAAAAATGGTCTGCACTCAGTATGTGAAGAGGCCTCCTGCCCTAACCTCGCTGAATGTTTTAACCACGGCACCGCCACCTTTATGATCCTCGGCGCGATTTGTACGCGTCGTTGCCCATTCTGCGACGTCGCCCACGGCCGTCCAAATATGCCTGACGCCAACGAACCGCTGAAACTGGCTCAAACCATTGCCGATATGGCGCTGCGTTATGTGGTGATCACCTCGGTTGACCGCGACGATCTTCGCGACGGCGGGGCTCAGCACTTTGCCGATTGCATCACGGCCATTCGCGAAAAAAGTCCTAACATCAAAATTGAAACGCTGGTGCCTGACTTCCGTGGCCGTATGGATCGTGCGCTGGAAATCCTCACCGCCACGCCGCCAGATGTGTTCAACCACAACATGGAAAACGTGCCACGCGTTTACCGTCAGGTACGCCCTGGCGCCAACTACGACTGGTCGCTGAAGCTGCTGGAGCGTTTCAAAGAAGCGCATCCTGATGTGCCAACCAAGTCTGGCCTGATGGTCGGATTGGGTGAAACCAATGCGGAAATCGTAGAAGTGATGCGTGACCTGCGTCGTCATGGTGTCACCATGCTCACACTCGGCCAGTATTTACAGCCAAGCCGCCATCACCTGCCGGTACAGCGCTATGTGAGCCCGGCAGAGTTTGATGAGATGAAAGAGGAAGCCATGGCGATGGGCTTCACCCACGCGGCCTGTGGCCCATTCGTCCGTTCTTCTTATCATGCGGATATGCAAGCCAAAGGGCTGGAAGTGAAGTAATCGGTTTTGCGGGTCTGACGCCCGCAGCCAGGCTTTTTTCACCCGTGCCAAAAAACAAAAACCAGACTGGAAGCAGTCTGGTTTTTTTATCAACGTCATAAACATTTACACTTATTGACGTTTGAAGTCGGATTACTCTTTGTGGCTCACGCGTTCAGCCGGCGCTTCTTCAGCGGTGCTTTTGGTTGCGGTGGATTCATCGTCTTTCATGGCTTTCTTAAAGCCTTTAATGGCGGAACCCAGATCACCACCCAGTGAACGTAACTTGTTGGTACCAAACAGCAGTACAATAAGTGCACCGATGATCAGCAGTTTGGCAATGCTGAAACCTTCCATACTTTACCTTTCAACCTTAGCGAAAACAGACATAGCTATTAACGCGCAGTTTATCAGCTGTCACAACTGGAATCTGTAACAGATTACGATCAACATCCGCGCAACATTAAATAAAGCGGCTCAAAAAGGCCTGCGTACGCGGGTGCTGTGGATTACCGATCACCTGCTCCGGTGTTCCCTGCTCCACCACCACGCCGCCATCCATAAATACCACCCGATCCGCCGCCTCACGTGCAAAGCCAATCTCATGTGTCACCACGATCATGGTCAGACCACGATCGGCCAGCGTGCGCATCGTCGCCAGCACCTCTCCCACGAGTTCGGGGTCCAGCGCGGAAGTCGGCTCATCAAACAGCATCAACGCCGGTTTGATGGCTAACGCACGAGCAATCGCCACACGCTGCTGCTGGCCGCCGGAAAGATGGCGTGGCCACGCATCGGCTTTGTCACTCAATCCCACCGTTGTCAGCAGTTCGCGCGCATGCTGCAACGCTTCCTGGCGGGGAAACTTATGCACACCAATGGGCGCTTCAATAATGTTCTGCAGCACGGTCATGTGTGGATAGAGGTTGAATTGCTGAAACACCATGCCGATCTTCTGACGCTGGTGAGCAATCCGCCGTGCCGACAGGCGATGCAGAATCCCACGCTTCAATTCGTAGCCAATCTGCTCTTCACCCACCATGATGGAGCCGGCGTTCATATCTTCCAGATGGTTTATACAGCGCAGGAAGGTCGATTTGCCCGATCCCGATGGCCCGAGAATCACCACCACTTCACCTGGAAACACATCCAGATCGATCCCTTTCAATACCTCGTTATCGCCATAACTCTTCTGGACATTGCGCGCAGAGACCAGCGGCTGAATCTCACTCATACATCCTCCTTCAGCTGATGTGTGGCTGCGACAGCCGTGTCTGTCCGGCGTTTATTCACCACGGTACGTTTGGTGCCGCGTGCGTAGTAGCGTTCAATTGCTGACTGCCCAATATTCAGGATCGACGTGATCAGCAGATACCAAATCACGGCGACCATCAGCATCGGGATAATTTCAAAGGTGCGGTTATACACGGCCTGCACCGAGTAAAGCAGATCGCCCATGGCTATTACGCTCACCAGCGAGGTCGCTTTAATCATACTGATCAGCTGATTGCCGGTCGGAGGAATAATGGATCGCATCGCCTGCGGAATGATAATGCGGCGTAATGCACGGCTGCGGCTCATGCCAAACGCCTGAGTGGTTTCCACCTGTCCCTGATCCACAGACAATAGCCCGGCGCGAATGATCTCCGCCATATACGCCGCTTCATTCAGTGCCAGTCCGGCAAACGCAGCGGTCAGCGGCGTAATCAGATCGTTGGTATTCCAGCTGGCGAAGGTAATATCCGTCCAGGGTACGGTAATCGAAATATTCGGAAACAGCGTCGACAGGTTGTACCAAAAGATCAGCTGTACCAGCAGTGGCGTACCCCGGAAAAACCAGATGTAAAGCGACGAGATGCCGCTCAGCATTTTATTTTCCGAAAGACGCCATACCGCCAGCAGCAGGCCCAGCAGCGTACCGAGGATCATCGAGACCACCGTCAGCCCGAGCGTCACCTGCAGCCCTTTCATCACCGAACCTTCGGTGAACCACTGCAACACCACTTTCCATTCAAAATTGGGATTGGTCGCCACCAGCCAGAGAAAGTTGGCCGCGACCACCAGTACCACAATCCATGAGATCCAGCGTCCATAGGTGGGCGCACTGCGGGCGAAAGCGACATCGCGCTGCTGCACGTTGGCCTTATCCCTGGCTCGCGTATTGTGGGTGACCGGATTCATTTTGCTGTCCCCTGCGCCAGATTACGACCCGGCTGCTGCAAGATATTGCCGTCGAGTTTCCACTTCTTCATGATCGCCGCGTAGGTGCCGTTGGCGAACAGCTCTTTATAGGCGTCGAGTACTACGTTGCCCAGTTCGGAACCTTTTGGTACTACCGTGCCCTGGAAAATATCGCCAAAGCCGTTTTTCTGCCCTTTACCGGAAAGCTCCAGCTGGCCATTGGCTTGCTCGATAAAGTAGGTCAGCGGTGCCTGTGAAGAGAAGAATGCATCAGAACGCTTAGATCGTACTGCCAGAATCGATGAAGGCTGATCGGTGAAAGATTGCACCACCACCGCAGGTTTGCCCGCGGCAACGCAAGCGTCCGACTGCTTACGAATCACCTGCTCAGCTGAACCGGCTGCCATCACAGCAATACGCTTGCCGCAGGTGTCTTCCAGACCGTTAATTTTCGCTGGATTGCCCTTCTGCACGCCGAACACCACGAACTCCTGCACAAAATCGATGAAGTCGACTTTCTGCTGACGATCGGGATAGTCGCCAATCGGCCCAATCGCCATCTGATAACGGCCCGAATTAATGCCAGCTAAAACACCCGACAAACCGCTGACTGTGGCATGTTCAATTTTCACACCCAGCAATTGAGCCAAAGCATTCGTCAGGTCGGCTGAGGCGCCGTCCATCGAATGTGGACCGTTCACGATCTCATAAGGAGGAAACGATCCGTTGTTTACCGAAATCATTTTTCCAGCGCTTTTAATCTCTGCTGGCAAGCGGTCATGCAGCGCCTGATCAACTTTCTGCGTTGGGATAGTTTCCGCTGCCTGCACTGCGCTGACTGTCAGCCCCAGCGCCAACGTTATTGCTGTTGTAAGTTTATTCATGAGCCAGTTCCCCAAAATCTATCAAAGTGGTTTCAGTTCAGGACGAGCAAAACGGCGGTTTTCCAGCACCGGCAGTACGCTACGTGCGTAGGCAATACGTTGTGGATCGAGGTCGGCGAACACCAGTGCCGCCGACTCTGGCGCTTTGGCTATCGCCACGCCAAGAGGATCGATGACCAGACTGTTGCCGATGTTACGCGGGCCACATTCGCCCACGGCCACCATGTAACAGGTGTTTTCCAGTGCGCGTGCCGTACACAGCAATTCCCAATGCATCTCTTTCAGCGGGCCTTTGACCCACGCGGCAGGCAATACCAGCACATCAGCACCGTCCAGCACCAGACGGCGCGCCAGCTCCGGGAAACGCACGTCGTAGCAGGTCATCAGGCCCACTTTCATCCCGGCCACTTCCACCAGCGGTGGGATTTCGTTGCCTGGATTCACGCGCTGTGACTCCTGCATCGCAAACGCATCATAAAGATGCAGCTTTTCGTAGGCGGCGATGAGTTCACCGTTGCGAATGGCAATCAGCACGTTGAGCGCTTTGTTGCCTTCAGTTGGCACGTGCACGCTCATCATGGTGGTCAAATCGTTGCCTTTGCTGACTGCCAGCAGCTGCGTGATGAAAGGACCATCCAGCGGTTGTGCGGCTTTCAGTACCAGATCAGGGTCGGCAATATCACGCGCCAGCACGCCTTCTGGCAGGACCAGTAAATCCGCGCCTCCGGCCAGTGCATTGTTCATTAAACCGATGCAGATATCGGTGTTTTCCTGCCATTCCCGGCTGACAGCAAACTGCCCCATTGCAACTTTCATCTTCACTCCCCTTGCACTGCTGCCGGGAAAATCGCTTCCGGCGTCAGTAATGTTTTGGTTAAGCCTTGCTGGAACAGCTCGTTAGCAAAATCGGCGATCATCTTTTTGTTAGCGGAGAATCCGTTTTGATTCCAGTCCGCCGGTAATTCCTGCGCGGTACGTCGCAAATCATCCAGCAGCCACGGTGTGGTGTCGGCGTATTTCTCGCGTTTCTGCATCCACATCTGGTACGAACGATCGATGATTTCGCTTAACGCCTGCGGCAGCCAGGGATGCATTTCCGCCAGTGCCGGTTTCATCGCCAGCAGATGGATACCCGGCACGTAGCCGACGCGATTAAAGTAGTCGCGCTCGGCGGTCACAAAGTCGTTTTGCAATTGACGCAGGCCAGAATTTTTCAGGAAGAAACCTTCTGGCATAAAGGGCGTGAACACCGCATCCAGCTCACCGGCCTTCAGCAGTTCGATCAGCGGGCGCTCACCCGGTGCCGGCTCAATGCGGCCCGGACGACCGAATCCCGCGAGGCGATCCACAATCGGATGTTCTTCGGTCAAACGGCCGGCAAACCAGTACGCATCATCGATCTCCACGCCAGCTTCACGCAGCACGGTGCGCGTCCAGGTGTTGCCAGAATCCTGCCAGCCGGTCACCCCGATTTTCTTGCCTTTCAGTTGAGCGGGCGTGGTAATCGGGCTGTCAGCGGTGGTGATGATGCAGCGCTGGCGGAAGCCGCGCATCAGGAAGTGCGGCAGGCCGAGCAGTGCGTTATCGCCTCTGGCGCATGCCTGAGCATAGCGGCTGAATGACACTTCACCCGCGTCGTATTTGTCGCTGGTCGCGAGGTTATCAACCAGCGTGCCCACGCGGTCAATCTCTAACGTGAAGCCTTCCGGTTTGATGTCGCCGAGTGCCAGCGGGGTGAAATAATCCCAGTCACGCACCGCCAGTCTGATGGTTACCATAATTGTGCTTACCCCGTTTTCGGCCAGAGATCTGGCGCTGTTTATTTATTCAGCAAATAGTGCTTGAATTTGAGTCTAAAACGCGAATACTAATCTGAACAATCAATTCTTTGTTACTGAACAAATGATTTTCTTATGACGCAAACGGTAGATGTCGAGTGGCTTAGCCATCAAATAGACGATGCTTCGGTAAAGGGAATAACGCTTACCGCCTCATCCTTAATTCGGGACGGCCAAATTGCTGTTGGCATGCAAATGCCTGCGGTGCGCGAACTGGCGGAGCGGCTGGGCGTCAGTCCGGCAACCGTTTCTGCTGCCTGGGCGCAACTGAAGAAGCAGAAAGTGCTGGCGGGTAAAGGACGCAGTGGCGTGTGGGTGTGTGGCAACAGCGTACTGCCACGCCCTATCCGCTTTGAGAAGATTGGTAACTACGGCGAGAACATCCGGGCGGCGCTGGCGATGGCGTCACCCGATCCGGCGTTGCTACCCGATCTTAAACGGGCGATCCTCGCGGGGATTGCCTCACCTGAGTTAAACAGCTATCAGCGCGAAGCGATCTCCCCGCAATTGCAAGCGGCCATCAGTCCACGCTGGCCCTATCCGGCGGAAGCCTGGTTAGCCACTGATGGCGGTTTTGATGCCATGAACCTGATTGTGCAGACGCTGTTGTCGCCGGGCGATCGGGTGGTGATTGAAAATCCCACGGCCACCCGTTTGCTGGATATGCTGGAAAATATCGGCGCAGAAATTTTGCCGCTGCCCTGTGATGATCAGGGGCCTATACCCACGGCGCTGGCCGCACATCTGCAAAAATCACCGGCGATGTTTATCTATCAGCCGCGCACGCATTCGGCCACCGGCTACAGCGTGACTCAGCGTCGCAGCGCCGAGTTAGCAAGGGTGCTGGCGAACTGTACCACGATGATTGTCGAGGATGATGGCATTGGCGATCTGTCGCGCTGGCCGGCCTGGAGCCTCGGTTTTCACTTCCCGGAACGGGTCATTCACGTTCATTCTTTTTCCAAAGCCTATGGTCCCGATCTGCGCCTGGCGGCGTTATCCGCGACGGCAGACATGGTGAAACGCTTACAGTCGTGGCGTAACTTCGGCGTCAGCTGGACCAGCCGTATCTTGCAGGATGCGGTGGCATGGATGCTCACCGATGAGGCCACACAGCAGAGCGTTCAACAGGCGAAGACCGTTTACGCGCAGCGTCGCCAGCAGTTACTGGCGGCACTGGCAAAACGCGGAGTGGTGCTGGAAGAGCGAGATGGGTTGAGCGTACAGATCCCGGTGGAATCAGAGCAGTACGCCATGATCACCCTGGCAGCACGCGGCATTGCTGTACTGCCGGGAGAACGCTGTTGCCTTAACGGCGAGCCCTTTATTCGCGTCAGTGCTTCACTGCTCCCGTTCGATCAGCTTGAAAGCATTGCTGACGCGCTGGTCATCGCCACCGGGCGTGAACTTAAAGCGAGCCCAGATCTTTGATGTGATAACGCGGAGATTCTACATAGCCTTCACGCGAGTAGAACTGGTTGGCTTTAAGGCGGGAAGCGTGACAATGCACTTCCATGCGATCGCAGCCCCGTTCACGCGCTAGCTGCTCGGCATGACTGAGCAGCTGTTGGCCACTGCCTTTACTGCGCTCGCCTTCCGCAATGCAAAAATAGCTGATGCGGGCGAAATCACCGGGCAGCGCCAGTTGGGGGATAAAGTGCAAAGAGAGAAACCCCAGAACCTGATTACCGTGTTCTGCCACCAATAAAATTTCGTCGGGATGGCTGCATAACTGCGCCAGACGCGTATCAATAAACTTTTCAGTGCCGCTGTAACCCAGTTCGGTTAACAGCGCACTCAGGGCAAAACTGTCTTTTGCCAGTGCCTGACGTATATTCATCCTGCCTCCTCATGAGTCCTTGCATGCAGTTATATAGCGTTGTTGCGTAAAAAGCTGCAAGTAAGGATTGTTATGAGAATGTTACTGCCACGTTCTGTGAAATACGCCGCAGAATGTGCCCTGTCATCAGACTGTCATCACGGCTTAAGGTTGGCTTAACCTGGCTTTGCGATGCTGAGTGAAATACACCTCTGGGGCGCGCACATGAAAAACCTGATTCCACGTAGCTACAATGAAGTAATGGCGCTTTTCGTCGCCATGGCGGCCGTGTTGGGCTATTCCCTGACCTGGTGGCACATGTAAAAAGGACAAAAAAAACCCGCCATTAGGCGGGTTTTCAAAATTCTAACTGTTAACTTACAGAGCGATAACGTTAGCAGCAGATGGGCCTTTAGCGCCGTCAGTGATTTCGAACTCTACACGCTGACCTTCAGCCAGAGTTTTGAAACCATTGCTCATGATTGCAGAGAAGTGTACGAATACATCTTTGCTGCCATCTTCTGGAGTAATGAAACCGAAGCCTTTCGACTCATTAAACCACTTAACGTTACCTTTGATCTTGGACATCTATATTACCTTTACATGAAAAATGGACACTAAACTGTGTCGGCATCTAGTACAGCAATTGCGGTGACATTTGTCCAGTGAGAATTGATGAAAAAGTGATAAATATTGATTTTTTGCATCCCCTTCACACTTTTTGACGCTTTTCACACGCTAAAACTGGAATCTCAGCCAGGCAAAATAGACGTTGCCGTTATTATAAGTCCCTGGAATATAAGTCATTTGGAAAGTGGCTGGCCCATATCCTATTGATGCTAATGGCAAAACCAGTGGAACCGGGATATAGCGCCAGTTATCTCTCGCGGTGACGCCCGCGGTGTAGCCTGCACCGATGTGGAAATTCTGGTCGTTCAATGGCCGCCAGGTCGCTTCCCAGCCATAGCCAGCTATAGGCTCCCATTTGTTGAACGAGTCTTTGAACACCATGGCATAGAGCCCATGCCAGTTGCCTTTCTCATCCCAACGAGAGACACCGCCACCTGCACCCCACGGCCGCTCGTTGTACTTTTCGATATGCTCGTCATCATAGGTCCAGCGGTTATGCCAGGTGATAGCGGGCAGGTAAAAGTCATGATGCTGTGGCTGCGACCAGGTTTGCTCAACATTGGTGCTAAATGTGTTCCATCCCGCCTCAACGGCTTGCGATGTTGTGACTGCTGATGCCGAAAACGTCATGGGTAACGTCAAAATTCCGCCCAAAAGTGCGGATAAAATGTGCCGATTCACAAAAAAATCCTATTAAGTCATCTCTTAAATTCGCCCCAGTAAAAGGCGCATTCGGTGAGTGGGCGATTATTAGCGCAACAACTTAAAACGATATCTAAAAAAGCGGCTAAAAACTCCAGGGATAGTCTGTGTTACACCATTATTTTCCGATGATTTAGATTAGGTTGTGGTTTTTCTATAGGAAAGAAATATCCCGGTCTTAAGGAAAAATGCACATTAAATGCACTCTCAGCGTGATAATCACCCAGAGAGACAACTTAATTTTCAGCAACTTAACGACAATCATTTATATCTGAAATAAATTAATTAAATTTATGAATTGAACTCTAAGGGTGAATAAGATAAATCTCATCTTTCCAGGATGGAGAGGGAGGAACATTGAAATGACGATTCGCTGTCGACGCTGCGGCTGCGCTAAATTTTATTTCACAGTGCCGAAAGTGGAAGAGGATAGAAATAACCCACACCATGGTGCGTGTTGCGCGGGTTGTGATAAACCGATTGACTGGCGGGACATGATTCCGGCAATGCTGACATTAAGCGAATTCGCCGCGTCCCGGGCAGAATAAAGAATTCAGGCACCTCAGGTGCCTGTTCATGCTAAAAAATCAGTTTGAATACACCCGTAATCGTCAGTAATCCCACGATAAAAATGATGGCAATAATCCACAGAATTATTTTCATTGTTCGCTCCTTCAGTGATGAAAAATAACGCGCCTGTTAACCAGTATAGATGATCCTTCTGCGTTCGCTGTGCAGTGCGAGCACTGTCACGCATGGTGATGAGCGTTGCCTTCCGTTCAGTTTTATTTCTGCGAGACGGGTCGCATGTCGCGATTTTATCTCTCTCCCGCTGCGCACCGCCAGCTCGTGCTGTCTAAACTTACAGCGCCTCTAGCAGGCCTCAATTGTTATTACTGCCTACGTAACAAGGAGATCTTATGAGCACGATTAATACCAGCATGGGGCGTTACAGCCTGAAGGCAAAGGATTACGGCAACCACATCAGTGGCAGCATTGCTATTAACGATGAAGGTGGCACCCAACTCACCATGCAAGAGTTTGAAGAGCATTACCTTGACGATGTCGTCAACAATGTCATTTATCCGGTCACGGGTGGGAACCGTGAAATTACCCGCGCGTTGCGCGATCAGATGGTGAAAGCGGGCTTTGAACAGCCGCATTGAGTTTTTGGGCCACAGATTGTGGCCCTTTGCTTTTGATAACACTCACTTGCGGTAATGATAGCTTTAAGCGCAGGATGCATTATCGAACATGACAAGGAGATTGACCGCGTGAGTGCCCTTTACCGACTTCCCCCTTCCCAGTTACATCAATTTGTTCAGGCCATTTGGTTACATGCCGGCAGCAGCGCCGAAGAGTCACGTTTAGTGGCTGACCATCTGGTGGCCGCCAATCTGGCCGGTCACGATTCCCACGGCGTAGGAATGATCCCGAGCTATATGAGTTCGCTGAAGCAGGGATTCCTGCAACTGAACCAGCACACCACCATTGAAAAGGATGCCGGTGCGGTGCTCACCCTGCACGGTCATAACGGCTTTGGTCAGGTGGCGGCACATCAGGCGATGCAGTTGGGTATTGAGCGTGCAGCGAAGCTGGGTATCGCTGCGGTCGGCTTACACCACTCCCACCATATTGGTCGTATCGGTCATTGGGCGGAACAGTGCGCAGCTGCGGGATTCGTCTCTTTCCATTTCGTCAACGTGATGGGTGATCCGATGGTTGCGCCCTTTAACGGTAGCGACCGTCGTTTTGGCACCAACCCCTTCTGTGCCATCTTCCCACGCCAAAATGCCAAACCGCTGCTGCTCGATTTCGCTACCAGCGGGATTGCTTACGGCAAAACACGCGTGGCGTGGAACAAAGGGCAACAGGTCGCGCCCGGTTATCTGATCGATCATCAGGGGCAGCCCACCACCGAACCCGGTGTGATGCATCAGGCACCTTATGGCTCGCTGATGCCCTTCGGTCTGCACAAAGGTTACGCGCTGGCCACGATGTGCGAAATTCTGGGCGGTGCGCTTTCCGGTGGTCGCACCACGCACGATGCCACGCTGGTCAGCAGCCATGACGCCATTTTCAACTGCATGACCACCATCATCGTTAATCCCGAAGCGTTTGATGCCCCGGCGATGCAGGAAGAAGCAGAATCGTTCCTCGAATGGGTAAAACGCTCGCCACAAAGCGGCGATGCACCGATTCAGGTGCCGGGTGAATGGGAAGAACAGAATCGTATCGAACGCGATCGCGAGGGGATTCCGCTCGACAGCAACAGTTGGGAACAGATTTGTGCAGCCGCATTACAAGCGGGCATGTCCGATGAAGAGCTGGCGGCCTTCCGCGCGCTGGCGCAGTAGACCCCAGTAATAAGAAAGCTGAGGCACATCGCCTCAGCTAATTTCCTTCAGATCACGTTAGCCAGCAGCAAACAGCCGACCAAACCACACACCGAAATAATGGTTTCCAGCGCGGACCAGGAGCGGATGGTTTCACCGATGGTCAGGTTGAAGTATTCCTTGAACAGCCAGAAGCCCGGATCGTTGACGTGAGAGAAGATCACGCTGCCGGAACCCACGGCAATCACCATCAGTTCCGGGCTGGCACCGCTGGTGGCAATCAGTGGTGCAACGATCCCGCCGGCGGTAATCGCCGCCACGGTGGCTGAACCCAATGCGATACGCAACACCGCCGCGATGGACCACGCCATAAAGATCGGCGATACATTGGTCTCGTGCATCATACTCGCGATGTATTTATCGACACCGCTGTCCACCAGCACCTGCTTGAACGCCCCGCCGCCACCAATGATCAACAGCATCATGGCGATGATTTTGATCGAGTCGGTGATGGTGCCCATCACTTCATCCATGCTACGTCCACGGTTCAGACCAAAGGTGAAGATGGCGATCAGTACCGCAATCAGCGTTGCCATAATCGGGTCACCAAAGAACTCCGCATACGGCAACAACAGATGCCCTTTCGGCAACACCATCTCCGCCACGGCACGCAAGGCCATCAGCACTACCGGCACTAACGCCGTCCAGACGCTGACGCCAAAGCCGGGCATTTCCGCTTCGGTAAAGGTTTTCGGGTTCCACAAACCTTCAGGAATCGGTTTGTCGATGCCTTTCAGGAAGCGCGCATACACCGGGCCCGCCAGAATCACGGTCGGAATACCCAGCAGGGTGCCATACAGCAGCGTTTTACCCATATCGGCGTTGAACAGCGTCGCAATCGCGGTAGGGCCAGGATGCGGAGGCAGGAAACCGTGTGTCACAGAGAGTGCCGCAGCCATCGGCACGCCGACGTACAACAGCGGTACGCGCGCGGATGCCGCAATGCTGAACACCAGCGGCAGCATCAACACAAAGCCCACTTCATAGAACAGCGCGAAGCCCACCGTGAAGCCGGTTAAGACCAGCGCCCACTGAATGTGTTTTTGACCAAATTTAGCAATCAGCGTGGTGGCAATACGCTGGGCACCGCCGCAGTCAGCCAGCAGTTTTCCCAACATCGCGCCAAAGCCCATGATCAGCGCCAGACTACCAAGTGTGCCGCCCACGCCGGTTTTGATCGATCCAATCACTTTGTTGACGGGCATACCCTGCATCATGCCCACCGCCAGCGCGACCAGTATCAGCGCAATAAATCCGTTCAGCTTGAAGCGAATCATTAACAGCAGCAGTAAGGCTACGCCAATCGCCACATAGAGTAATGGCATAATTTTTCTCCACTTTTGCGCACGACAGCATGTCGGCAGCGGTTTGTTTTGTTGATCCCAAAGGACAGTCGATTCGTTGACATCGCTGAGAGGCACGCGGTCTGCCGCACAATGTTACGGGTATCATGTTAAGGGTAACATTGCGCACAAAGCATCAGCCGTGCGGGGGGAATTTCTGTTTTGCGAAGGTGATCAACTTTTTGCCAGGCAGTTATCAGAATGTTTGCAGCGGGGGCGTCACCACTTTTGGTTACACTAAGGTCTCTACGCCCTTCAAAAAAGGATCTGCAGGTGAGTGAGAATCTGATCGAGTTGTACAGTAATCAACAAACCCTGTTTGGACGTGGCAGCATTGACCGATTATTGCCGCTGCTGGCTGCCCATCCCCAACCGACATTGCTGTTTTGTGGCCGATCTTTCCTTAACGGTCCCGCCTGGCAAAGACTGGGTGCGGCACTCAATGACCAGATTTTGGGCTATGAAATTGTCAGCCATGAAGCCTCGCCCGATGAAATTGATGCCTGGGTGAATCGCTGGCGCGGCCATGTGGATCGCGTAGTGGCGATCGGCGGCGGCAGCGTGCTGGATGCCGCTAAAGCTTTCAGCGCCATGATGCAGCATCCGCTGAATACCGCACGTTACCTGGAGAAAGTGGGTGATACGCCGGTTCAGGCGATCACTCTGCCGCTGATCGCCATTCCCACCACAGCGGGAACGGGCAGCGAGGCGACGCAAAACGCCGTGGTGACCGATCAGCAGCATATTCAGGTGAAAGCCTCGTTGCGCCATCCGGTGTTTGTACCACAGGTGGCCATTCTGGATGCCGATTTGCTCAAGGGCACACCAGATAGCGTACTCGCCACCTGCGCCATTGATGCATTTACCCATCTGTTTGAAGCGTATCTGTCGCGCAAAGGCAATCTGTTTACCCAACAAACGGCGCTAAATGGGTTGCGGCTGTTCTTTCAGGCGTGGCCAAACCTGAATCGTGACGATGCACAAGGTGATGAAGCACGAGAAGCGATGATGATGGCTTCCTGGCTGGGCGGTGTCTGCCTGAGCAGTGCGGGATTGGGCGTGATTCATGGGATTGCCGGTGAACTGGGCGCCATCAAACCTTTCCATCACGGAGAAGTGTGTGGACGTTTGCTGTTCCCATTCCTCGATGTGCTGGCGGAAACCGAGCACGCTGAACAGCAGCGTTTGATGGCACAGCTGGGGCAAGCGCTACTACCGGACGATCCGGCGCCGCCAGCGTTAGCGCTGAAAGCCTGGCTGCAGCAGCATGCGATTGTGCCCTTCTGGCAGGATGGGCCGACCTTGAGCGCCACCGACGTTGACTGGATTGTCGCGCGCGCCAACAGTAAAAACGGCTGGGTCAGTTACGATGCCCCCACCCTCACCGAGATGATTACTGCGGCCTGGCACGTTGCATAACATCGGTTGATTTAGACGGTGCGGGCGCGCCAAAGCACACCCGCACAACATGACTTTCCCGCCACTTTACAGCGCAATGTCGTGCAGCTTCATCTCGCCGCGCCTGCATACGCCTCGCGCATCGGCTAAGCAAACAATGAATTAAGTGTCAGATGACGCTCAGAGGCTAAACGGCGGTTTGCCCGCCAGCATCTGTTCGATCACCTGCAGCACGCCCTCTTCATTGTTGCTGGGCGCTTCATAGCGTGCGGCATCTTTCACTTTTTGCGGTGCATTCGCCATGGCGAAGCTAAATCCCGATTGCTGCAACATCTCCAGATCGTTACCGCCATCGCCAAACACCAAAATCTCGCTGCGATCGATGCCCCAACGTTTGCCGAGCAGATCGAGCCCATGGCCTTTGTGATTGCCTGGCACAATCAGATCCACAGATCCGTGGCCGCTGGAGGTCGCTGCGGCCGAACCCTGATGCAGGCGTTCGATATCGGCCATTAACGGTTCAACATAATCATCGGAGAGATTGAGGGCGAACTTGAAGAGTTTGTCATCCGCGACCTCATCGAGGCTGCGAATCGGCTTCAGACGGTGGCAGTAGTGGCGCATCTTCACCAGCCAGCTCTCGTCGAGACCTTCGAAGTAGTAAGCACTTTCACGTCCGCAGAGGATATAACGCAGTTCCGGGTAGTGCCCGTTGTGCAGGGTGTCGAGTACCGCATCGATATCGTCACGGCTGAATGCGCCGCAGAACAGCTCTTCATCGCGATCGATGATCCATGCACCGTTTTCGGCGACGAAGGCAATTTCGCTGGAGATATCGGGGAAGAAGGATTTGAGTTGGTAATATTGATTGCCACTGGCGACCACAAATTTGATGCCGCGCCGTTTCATCTCTTCATAACAAGCCTGAAAACGAGCCCGGTTGTACTGCTTTTTATCGTCGAGAAAGGTGCCGTCCTTGTCTACTGCCACCATTTTTACCACGGTCATCATGACTCCTTAGCGCGTTGTAGGGAAAAAAGGGTCGCATAGAGAATAACCTGGTGAGGGCATAAAGCAGAGAGAAACACGGATGGCCGTAGCCATCCGTGGGGGTGATTAGTTAAATGCGCCGTTCAGCAGCAGCGAGGTGATCACGCCAGTGGCGGCAGCAATCAGGACGTAATTACCGTCAATGTAAGACCAGTACTCACCGCGCGGCGGCTCTGGCAGACGGCGTTCACGCCAGTCATCTACGCGATAGTGCGGGCCACGGAATTCTGGCGGCATCGGGTGACCGCGACGGAAGTCATGGCCGTTCCAGGCGAAGTGATCGCCGTCATGGTGTCCATCTGGGCCACGATGGTCGGCATAACGGTCATGGTGATCCGGGCCACGGTCCGGGCCATGGTTGTAGCCATGATCGGGGCCGCGATCGCCGCCATGGTCAGGGCCGCGCCCATGATCCTGATGCTGGTCGCCGCCGTGCTGCTGCCAGCGCTGGTCGCCCGGGCCATCTGCCCAGGAGACGGAAGAGAACAGTGTGCTGCATGCAATAAGTGACGCAATAAGACTTAATGTTGTTTTTTTCATGATGTTGCCTCCAATGATAACGGCAGTTACTGCGCCGTCGAGAGACACTATTCACCAATCAAAAGCAAAAGAGGATTTCCAAAACTCTTAAAAACCGCAGACTTACATTAAATTACTGCAAATTATCGATTTCTTAACGGTTGTGTCTTTTCTGACATTATCTGGTCTTAAAGTCAGCGGATTCATACTACAGCGGAGAGGAAAGAAACCCGATCGCGAGGATCGGGTGGAGAATGCTATTTCCATAAATTGCATAAAGCGGGTAAACCCTAAAATTGAGGGTAAAACTGAAGCACACAACGCCACATCACTAGCATTGCGGATAAACAATACCATTTTAAAATGCAAAATTCTTTTAAAAACCCCTGCTTTTCGGAAAAAACCGTAAAAATAAAATGGCGCAGAAAAATAATCTGCTGTGCGAGGGATCTGATGCACAAATAAGGTCTGTGCTCTGACCAGAATAGCGGTTTGATAAATTTCGCACCGTCGTGGTGATAGAAACGAACCTGCCCCCAACGATAACCACACAACCACCATTCGATAAAACACTGCTAAATCAATACCATTCCCTTCAACCTGCGTCGGCAAACCCTTTCATTAACCAGACTTCAGCGTTATTCATCAATTTACCCGGCATTAATACGTTAGAATCCTGCAGCACCTCGATTAATTCACAATCGTGATTAATATCGCGCTAAATATAGGGCAGGCTTTAACTCGCTTAATGGATTTTTATTTCAACTTCGATATCAGCGTTAGAATATTACGTTACCGCTGCGATTTATTTCCGAAGGATGGAGTCATGGAAAGAATATTAGTCAGTGCCTGCCTGATGGGATTGACGGTTCGTTATAATGGCAGCGATAAGTTGCTCATCTCTCGCACGCTGCTGCGCCAGCACGGCATTGAAGTCTTCAACGAAGCGCAGTTGCGCGAACTCATTCAGCGTGTCGCGGCAGCCGATAAATGACGCGTGGTCGAGGCCGGATGACGTGCTAACGCTGCGGCCGGGCGCACCGGACGGCGCACCAGTTCTCCCTCACAGTTCGGGCAGCGATGATTCAGCGTAGTTTCCACGCAGTCGACACAAAAGGTACATTCGAACGAGCAGATGCGCGCATCGGGTGAGTCCGGCGGTAAGTCTTTATCGCAGCATTCGCAGTTGGGACGCAGTTCCAGCATGGTTCATCTCCAGTCAGATTTTTCACCATCATCACCGTGTTACCTCAAACGCGCCAGCCCGGTTGCAGACATCAGCAGGACAAATCGGGACATCCGATGTCCGCACGCGTGGCTTAAAAGCATTACATTCCGCTAATCACGTTCTATAGTTCAATCGCCACGTTTACTCACGAGACAATTGAATGCGTATTAAAGGACTTAACTTCGGCTTCTTTATTGTTATTTTGGCGATAGTCACCTACGCCTTTTTTGATGTGCTGACACCATACTTCTCTGCCATTTTTTGGGCAGCCATTCTGGCGGTGATCTTCCATCCGCTGAAGTCATTGCTGCGCCGCAAAATGGGTGATCGTAACGGGCTCGCTGCCTTTGCCACTCTGGCGATCATCTGTCTGATCGTGTTCACGCCATTAGCGATTATCACCTCGTCGATGGTAGTTGAAGTCAATACGGTGTACAGCAAACTGCAGAACAGTTCGTCACAGTTCCCGACGGTGTTTGCCGAATTAATGCAGCACTTACCGAACTGGGCACAGAGTTATCTCGCGGAACACAACCTCAACAATGCCGGCCAGATTCAGCAGAAACTGTCTGAATTTGCCCTCAAAGGCGGCCAATACATGGCAGGCAGCGTGTTCATGATCGGTAAAGGAACGTTCACCTTTACGGTTGGCTTCGGCGTGATGCTGTATCTGCTGTTCTTCCTGTTGAAGGATGGCCCATGGCTGGTGAATCTGATACTGGAAGCACTGCCGCTCTCTACCTATGTGAAGCATCACCTGATGGTGAAATTTGCCGCCGTCTCACGCGCTACCGTCAAAGGCACGGTGGTGGTCGCGGTGGTTCAGGGCGTGTTGGGCGGTCTTGCCTTCTGGTTCACCGGCATTGACGGCAGCTTGCTGTGGGGTGCGTTGATGGCGTTCCTGTCGCTGATCCCGGCGGTCGGTTCCGCCATCGTTTGGGTGCCTGCGGCGATCTTCTTCTTCGCCACCAGCGCGATATGGAAGGGTCTGTTCCTGGTCGGCTTCTTTGTGGTAATCGTCGGTCTGGTAGACAACATTTTACGTCCGCTGCTGGTCGGAAAAGACACCAAAATGCCTGACTACTTGATCCTGATCTCGACGCTGGGCGGCATGGAAGTTTACGGTATCAATGGCTTTGTCATCGGCCCGTTGATTGCCGCGCTGTTTATCGCCTGCTGGAACCTGCTCTCCGGGCGCGACAACCGCGACAATGTCGAGGAGATCGACGAAGAGTTTATTGAAGAGGGGAAATCTCGCGAGTAAGGCCTTTCCCTGTCAGGCGGTTGCTGCACACGGCAACCGCCCGTTTACCGGAGAACTGCATCGATGTACCAGGGTTGGTTAAAATCTTTCGCGCCGCTAGCGCAGGCGCTTATTTTGCTCGCATGTCTGACCCTTGTGCTGTTTGGGCTGCGCCTTGGTGCGCCGCTGATCAACCAGGTGCTGCTGGCGATATTTCTTGCCGTGATGCTCGATCCACTGATTAGCCGCCTGGCGCGACGCGGCATCCCACGTACGCTCTCTTCTCTGCTGGTGATTGTGATTTTGCTGCTGCTGATCGTCATCACCATCATGTCACTTAGCGCCTCCGCGCCCGACCTGATCAAACTCAGCCGTCAGGCACCCAATCTGGTAGCAGCCAAGCTGCAATACCTGACGCTCTCTCTGAGCCAGATGGGCATTGCCCTCACCGCCGATGAGATGCTGAATTTTGTCGATGCCGGTGCGGTGGTGCGCTTTGTCACCTATCAACTGTCGTTAATCCCCGGCCTGCTTTCGTGGTGGCTGATGGTGTTCCTGATGCTGCTGTTTATGCTGATTGAGCTGCCGCTGCTGAAACGCACCCTGCGCGCCAGTAAACAGCACACTGCGCTGTTTATCGCTTTGGAAGAAGGGATTCAGAGTGTGATTGTTTATGCGCGGGTGAAAACGCTGACCGGCCTGCTGGGCGGCGTGATTGTCTGGGGCATGGCGCATCTGCTGGGATTGAAGTTCGCCTTTTTGTGGGGCGTGCTGATGTTTATCTTCAACTACATTCCGGTGCTCGGTTCCTTTCTCGCGGCCATTCCGCCGGTGATACAAACCTTTATCCTGTTCGATACTCAAACCAGCCTGATGATGGTGGGATTCTTTGTGGTGCTGAACCTGCTGCTCAGTTCGGTGCTGGAACCGCTGATGCTCGGCAAGCGCCTCAATCTCACCCTGACCGTGCAGCTGCTGGCCTTCCTGTTCTGGCAAGCGCTGCTGGGCATGACCGGTGCGATACTGGCGATTCCTCTCACCTTCTTGCTGAAAAAAGTCTGGCTGGCACTGCGCCAGCCAGAGTGAGTTATCGGGCGACGCGCCAGCCGCGCGTCAGATGCTTCTCAATTTCCACCAGCACAAATATCCCGGCGCTGACCGCCAGCGAAATAAACCAATATTTAACCGGCAGTGGCTCGGTGCCAAACAGCGTATTCATCAGCGGCAGATAAATAATCATCGCCTGCAGCGCCACCAGCACCAGCGTCACCAGCCAGATACCGCGATTTTTCAGCAAGCCAGCATCCAGTGAGAAGCTATTGCTATTGCGGCAGTTGAGCATATACGCCCACTGGGCAGTCACCAGCATCTGCAACAGCACCGTGCGGATAAACTCCGGCGAATAACCACGCGGCTGCAACCAGGCTTCCAGTACAAAGGCGCTAATCGAAATCAGTAACCCGACAAAAACCACTCGCCAGATGGCGTAACCATCCATCACATGGCTGCGTACGTTACGCGGCGGCCGACACATGATATTACGCTCGGCGGCTTCGAATGCCAGCCCAAATGAGAGTGTTGCTGAGGTCGCCATATTCATCCAGAGAATCTGCACCGGCGTCAGCGGTAATAGATTGCCCATCAGAATGGCGATGATGATCAACAGCCCCTGCGCGAGGTTGGTCGGCATCACAAACAGGATAGTTTTCTTCAGGTTATCGTAAACGCGACGCCCCTCTTTCACCGCCGCCGCGATAGTCGCGAAGTTATCATCCGCCAGAATCATATCCGCCGACTCTTTGGTCACCTCGGTGCCTTTGATGCCCATGGCGATGCCGACATTGGCCTGTTTCAGCGCAGGGGCATCATTCACGCCATCGCCGGTCATCCCGACGATCTCCCCGCTCTCTGCCAGCGCTTTCACCAGACGCAGCTTATGTTCCGGGCTGGTGCGTGCGAAAATGTCGTACTCACGAGCCGCTTTGCCCAGTTCCGCATCATCCATGTGCTCCAGCTGATAGCCGGTGACGGCGCTGTCACTGTTGCCGATGCCTAACATCTGACCGATGGCCATCGCCGTTTCCGGGTGATCGCCGGTGATCATTTTGACGCGAATCCCGGCCTGCTGGCAGTCGCGTATGGCGGTAATCGCTTCCGGACGAGGCGGATCCATCATGCACGCCAGACCCAGCATCATCATGCCCTCGCGCAGATCGGCGTGATCGATCTGCTGTCGGCCTTCCGGTAGCCAGCGCCAGGCGGCGGCCACGGTGCGCAACCCTTCGCTGGCATAAGTGGTGATTGCGGCGTTCCAGTAATCACGATCAAGCGCTTCGGCGCCGTTTTCGCCTTGCTGCTGCTGGCACAGCGCGAGCAGCACATCCGGTGCACCGGTCAGCAGCAGACACGCCTTGCCATCAATCAAACAGCTCACGGCCATGTATTTGTAGGCCGAGTCAAACGGCAGCTTGCTCAGTACCTGCACGGATTCCGAGTTGATGCCCGCTTTCGCCGCCAATACTTTGAGCGCGCCCTCGGTGGGGCCACCGACAATCCCCCAGTGCCCCTGATTATCCTGCCTCAGTTGGCTCTCGTTGCAGATATCTACCGTCTGTAAAAAGCCGTTGAGCAGCGCCTCATCACGCTGGCCGCTTTCCAGATGAAACTCCCCTTTCGGCTCATAGCTGTTGCCACTGATGCGCCAGTGACTGTTGGCCAGCACCAGCGCTTTCACCGTCATTTCGTTCATGGTGAGCGTGCCGGTTTTATCGGAGCAGATCACCGACATGGCGCCGAGAGTTTCGACCGTTGGCAGCTTACGAATGATGGCGTGATTGCGCGCCATCGACTGCACGCCGAGTGAGAGAATGATTGAGATAATCGCCGGTAAACCTTCTGGCACCGCCGCGACCGCCAGGCTGATCACCGCCAGCAGCAACTCCGCCAGCGGGATGTCGCGCAGCAGATAACCGAACACGAACAGCGCGGCCATCATCAGCAAAATGATGTAGAAAATCGCCTTACCGAGTTTTTCAATCTGCACCAGCAATGGCGTTTTTGCTTCTTCGATGGAGGAGATCATCGCGTTGATGTGCCCCAACTCGGTATCACCGCCAGTGGCGATCACCACACCTGCGGCAGTGCCAGAACTCACCGTAGTACCGGAATAAGCCAGATTCAGCCGATCGCCGAGCGACTTTTCGCCTTCCAGCGCATCGCTTAATTTGGACACCACCGTGGATTCCCCAGTGAGGATGGCTTCTTCTACCCGCAAATTGTGCACGTCGAACAAACGCAGATCGGCAGGGATTTTGTCGCCAGGACGCAGCAACACCACGTCACCGACCACCAGCTCTTCGGTCGGTACCGTCATCTGCCGTCCATCCCGCAATACCATCGCTTCGTTCGACAGCATGTTCTGAATGCTTTTCAATGACTTCTCGGCGTTACTTTCCTGGATAAATCCAATCAGTGCATTGATGACAGCAACGCCGAGAATGACAAAGGTATCCACCCAGTGGCCCATCACCGCGGTAATCAGCGCTGCCGCCAGCAGGATGTAGATCAGCACATCTTTAAAATGCGCCAGAAAGCGCATCAGCAGTGATTTTTCGGCTTTCTGTGGCAGCACGTTGCGCCCGTTAGCCGCCAGACGCGCCTGCGCCTCTTCGGTCGGCAAGCCACTGGGCGAGCTGTTTAAACGGATAAAAGCGCTGGCACTGTCGAGCTGATATAAGGGTCGATCAGATGAATCCGATCGATCTGGACGAAAAGGAACAACGGTCATATTTCACCCCGTGCGGTTGACAATAAAATGGAAAAAGGAGAGTAAAAACAAAAGCCCAGTTTAATATTGTTTATTTGTAACGAGATGACCGGGGTCATGTTTTGGTTAATTAGACCGTTAATTAACATCGCTAATAACCATTCAGTGTTGAATTAATCACACTCTGGAAATCAGAGGTGATGATGCTTTATTTACCGATAAAAAATCACAACAAAAACATAAATTTAATCATTTAAAACAGCATATTGGTCCAACTTCACTTGTTTATTTATGCAAGGTTACTTACTGGCATGACTATGAGTTTAGTGACATTTTATGACGTTACTCTTAGGATCACATAAATAACTTTACCTTCAGGTAAAATTAAACCCAATCTAAACAAGGTCACACTTCGTCTTTCCGACGCGAGACTCTGATTTCTCTTCTCGCCCCGATAAGACCACTACCTGCACACCTTAACATTTACCCACAGTGATAACTTTTTACTGCTTTCACGTCGAAATCATCACCTTAACACCCAGTGACATCACTGAATTTAAAAGACTCACCGCATAATTAGAAAACTGATTAAAAACCATAGTGAATATATAAATAATCCGTCAGGTCATGATATTTATTGCATCAGGAAAACCTTACAAAATAATTATTTGCGCCATTTAAACTTTACTCTTAAAATCTGCTAACCAATAAAACCAATCCTTATGAATATTCCATTCACCGCAATAAACAGGACAGCCATATGAAGGAAGTTCTTATCGTTGATGACCATCCGGTGGTTCGGATGGCATTAAGACTGCTGCTTGAAACGGACAACATGAATGTGGTGGGCGAAACGGATGACGGATTTGAAGCATTAGCGCTAACCAAAAAACTGTCGCCGGATTTGATCATCGTGGATATCGATATGCCCTCTTACAACGGCATCGATCTGGTACAGAGGCTGCGCCACAACGGCTTTAACGGCGGCATTCTGGTGCTGACCGGCAAGGACGTTGACCACTACATCAAGCGCAGCGCCACTGCCGGTGCCGATGGTTTTATTAGCAAGCGCAATAACATGACCGAATTGCACGATGCCATTCGCGCGATTAATGCCGGTTATGGCTTCTTTCCTTTAAATCGCCGACGTCAGGGTTTACCGGATGATATTCAGGAAGACAAAAATAAAATTGCCGGCCTCTCCAGTAAAGAATTGCAGGTGCTGGTGTATTTATCCAAAGGAATGAAAGTGGTGGAAATGGCACAGCGGATGAAAATCAGTGATAAAACGGTAAGCACTTACAAACGCCGATTAATGGAAAAGCTCGACATTCAAAATATGGTCGGCCTTTACGAGTTTGCCAAACGCAATAATATCGCCTGACAGAGTGATGGTTAAATTACTCCTCCTGATTGGCCTGATGCTCTGCCTGATGAGCCAGCCAGTCAGGGCTGAAGATCCCCGCATCATGCAGTTGGTCAGCCGTGAACAAAATGTCCTGCTGACCTTTGATCTCCCCGACAACGACTGGCGCTGGCTGGGCGAAAAGCGCGAAGTCAGCGTTGCGATTTACGCGCCTGAAAATCCGCCGTTCGATATGGTCATCGATGCCAACACGCTGGAAGGTATCTCCGCCGACTACACCGCTTTAGTTCTGCATTACCTCGGTTTACACATCAACACGCACTATTACAGCAGTCGCAGTGCGGCGCTCGATGCGCTGCAGCAAGGCAAGGTCGATATGCTGGTGGACAGCGCGGGCAGCCCGGAACCCACTGGCGCAGAGCTATTATTAAGTACCCCGTTTGCCTCTGATTACCCTGCGATGGTGTCACGCGATAACATCATGTCTGAAATGAGTGATGATAATTCGCCGATGCAGATCGCCATGCCGCGAGGCTACCTGAGCGACGCCTGGATCGAGGCGCGCTATCCGGAAGCGAAAATCACCCGCTATCCTTCTGCGCTCAGTGCGTTGGCGTCATTAGCCTTTGGCGAAAACGACTACTTTATTGGCAATCTCAACACCGCCAATTACCTGATTGAACGCAACTACGCCTCGACGCTCTCCGTGATACGCATTTTTGAGCCCACCGATGCTGGACCGCGCTTTGTCTTTCCCATCCGCAATGCGCCACTGTATCGGGGCGTCAATGCGGTGCTGAATGCCATTCCCTTGCAGCAGCACAAAGCCATCTTCCATCAATGGGTGCAAAGCATGCCGCCGATGATGGCGGCGGCGCCTCTGCAACTCACTGACCGTGAGCGACGCTGGCTGGCTCAGCATCAGACGCTGCGCGTGGTGATGAACCCGCTCGATGCGCCTTTCACGCTAAAAGATCGGCACAACAAATTTAACGGTATGACTGCAGACTTACTGCGTTTGATTCATCTGCGCACCGGTATCGACTTCACCATGATCGAAGCCTCTTCCGTCAACGCAATGTTCGACCGGCTCAGCCGCCATGAAGTTGAGCTGGTTGGCTCGCTGGCCCACAGCCCGCAGCGTGAAGCGCGCGCCCTCTTCTCCCGCCCTTACGTGCTGCCGCCGTATGTGCTGGTGAGCAAAAACACGCTGGGTGCGCCCAAATCACTCAATGACACCGACACGCTGGCGATTACGCCCCAGCATGAGCTCACCGGCTGGCTGACGGAAAATTTCCCCCACATCAAGTTGGTCACCGTTGAGAACGCCAGTATTGCACTACAGATGGTGAATGAAGGTCGGGTGGATAGCGCGGTGAATAACCTGATTGCCGCGCGCTACATGATCGATCGTTACTTCAGTAATCGCCTGCAGATTGTCTCGCGCCTCGGGGAAAATCCCGCGCGGATCGCCTTTGCCGTAGGGCGCGATAACCCGGAACTGCTGAGCATCCTGAACAAGGTGCTGGCGACCATCCCGCCGCGCGATATCTCGCTGCTGGCGATGAAATGGCAGGGCACGCCCGATGTCAAACTCGACACCTGGATGGCCTATCGACACGAGTTTTACTGGCTGGCGGGAATCTTCGCGGTGCTGGTGATCACCTCACTGTTCTGGAACTACCATCTGCACCGCGCGGTGCGTCAGCGTAAAGAGGCGCAGGCGCGACTGCAGGAACAGGCCACCTTCCAGAAAACCCTGTTCAACGGCACGCCGGTGCCGATTTACGTCATTGACCACAAAGGCGAGATGACCAACAAAAATCCGGCCTGGAGCCAGTTCTTCAACGATGCACACTCCAATATCAGCCAATTGCCGCTCAGCGACAGCGCGCATCCGTTGCACGCTATTTGCCAGGCGCAAATGGCCTTACTGGCGGAACAAACGTCAATGGAGATGACACCACAGCGCGGCCAGATCGATAACGGCCACGAACTGCGTGATGTCATCCACCGCGCAGTGGCGTTTCGCGATAATCACGGCAACATCGCCGGAATGATTTGCAGCTGGCAGGATGTGACGGAACATGAACAACTGACCCGCGATCTGCTGCAGGCCAGCGAGCGCGCCGAACAAGCTAACCGCACCAAAAGTACCTTCCTCGCCACTATGAGCCACGAAATCCGCACGCCGATCAGCGCGATTATTGGCTTACTGGAGCTGGCGGTCGCCAATCGTCTGCAACAACCGTGCGATAAAGAATCGGTGCGCGTCGCCTATGAATCCGCGCAATCGCTGATGGGGCTGATTGGCGATATCCTCGACATGGCGAAAATCGAATCGGGCAAGCTGGAACTGTCGCCGGAATGGGTGCGCTTCGATACGCTGGCCGAACCGGTGGTGCGCGTGTTCGAAGGGCTGGCGCGCCAGAAAGGATTGCTGCTGCACTATCAGATTGATGTGCTGCATCCAGATGAACTGCTGCTGGATCCGATGCGTCTGCGGCAAATCCTTTCCAACCTGATCAGCAACGCCATCAAATTCACCGAGCGCGGCACGGTGGAAGTACAAGTGCGTAGCAAACCTGGAGAAGGCGATCGCGCTACGCTGGAACTCACGGTGCAGGATACCGGCATCGGCATCAGCGAAGAGGATCAGCAACTGATATTCAATCCTTACGAACAGTCCGCATCGGGCAAAAAACAGCGCGGCACCGGACTTGGATTGGCGATTTGCGAACAAATGGTGGCGATGATGGCGGGCAGCCTGACGCTGCACAGCCAGCCGGGGCGCGGCACCCGCATCTGCGTACGCATTCCGGTAGATTGCCGTGAAGCGGTCAGCGTGCCAGTGGAACCGATACGCCAGCAGGATGCCTGTGGCCTGCCGTTAACCATCCTGACGGTGGATGATCATCCCGCCAACCGCCTGCTGCTGAAACGCCAGCTCACCCGACTGGGACACAAAGTGATCGAAGCCGAGGATGGCGAACAGGCGCTGTGGCTGTGGCAGGAAAACCAGATTGATTTGGTGATCACCGATTGCAGCATGCCGGTGATGGATGGCTTCACCCTGACGCGCGAACTGCGTAAAAAACAACGCGAGCCGCTCACCATTATGGGACTGACCGCCAACGCACAGCCGGAAGAGCGTTCCCGCTGCCTCGAAGCAGGCATGGATGACTGCCTGTTCAAACCGTTGCGCCTGCCGCAGCTGGAAGCACTGCTGCAAAGAGTGCCGCGCCCGACTGTTGTGCCCTATCCCGGCCATGTCGCACTGAATCATCTGCTCGACCTCAACGCCCTGCGCGAACTGGCTCATCAGGACAACGAGATGCTGCAGCGCCTGCTCAGCGCTACCCGCGATGAAAATTTGCATGATATGCAGGTTGCCTGCGCCTGTTTCGACAATCGCGACTGGCCCGCGCTGGAGCGCAGCCTGCACCGTCTGGCAGGTTCGGTGCAGATCATCGGCGCAGTCTCGATTGCCGATCAGTGCCGCGAATTAGAGCAAGCCTGTAGCGCCCCAGCCGATGAACGCCATCTCGGCCAGATGCTTGATGAAACGCTGGGCTGCGTGCATGTGTTGAATCAGGCTATCGAAACCTTTCTCAAAGACGAGTTCAGCGCATGATATGCCCAGCGCCTCAATCCAGGTTGTGCCGCTGGGCAAAATCGAGCACATCCACCAGGTTCTTTAACTCCAGCTTCATCATCAGCCGGCTTTTATAGGTGCTGACGGTCTTATCGCTGATGTTCATGCCTCGCGCAATATCCACCACTTTCTCGCCGCGCGCCAGCTGCCGCAATACATTCAGCTCTTTGGGCGACAGTTCGTCAATTTTGCGCTGGTCGCTGTTTTCATCCTCAAGATGCAAGCCCTGACGCGCACAATTCATCGGGAAAAAGGCATATCCTTTGCTGATAGCGCGAATCGCATCTCTCAGCTCGGTTAACTCTTTGCACTTACTGATAAATCCGTTGGCACCCGCTATGGCACAGCGACGGATATAGTGCTCGCTGTCTTTGCCGGAGAGCACCAGAATGCCTCTCTTGTGCCCGCTCTGGCGCACACGCTTGATGACATCGATACCGTTGAGCACCGGGATATCGATATCAATAATCACTAAATCCGGCTGCAGTTTTTTCACAAACTTTATAGCCTGAATGCCATCGCCCACTTCACCTACGACTACCCGATTATCTTCTTCAAGCAGTATCTTGAGCGCTAATCGCGTGATTGGATGATCGTCAACAATCAGTACCTTTTCCATTTTTCACCCCGTCCCGCGCATTGACCGATAAAGTAGAGCGGCTGGGTGAATTGACGTGCGTCATTAACCGTCAGGCATCAGCTTCAAATTGACTCTCCCTTGTCTCGCCAGCCACCACTCTCCGAAAACGATCCCTTAACGGTTATATCGGTGGATGTGGGGATCGCTAAAATAAATGCGTGTGGGGTGTGATGGGACGGGAATGTGAGGAGGGATTTGTGCCCGGCCAGAATTGCGGGAATCACTGACCGGGCACGCGAAGTGTTACTGATGCTGGCGAATAAAGCTGGCGGCGGAATCCAGTGCGTGAAGCGCGGCATCCAGGCGGATATCCCGTTGAAACACGTGGTGCATGCCTTGAAAGATATCCAGCTGCACTTCACCGCCCTGTTCAGCTAATTGAGCCGCTAAGCGCGTGGCGTCATCCAGCAACAGTTCTTCGGTGCCAACCTGAATCATCAGCGGTGGTAAGTGGCTGTATTGCGCCAACAATGGCGAGGCGCGTTGATCCTCCGCCGATGCGCCCTGCAAATAAGCCGCAGCAGCATCCCGCAGGATCGATGGCTGGAAAATCGGATCGCGTGTGCTGGGATCATTAAACGAATCGCCGCTGAAGGTCAGATCGGTCCATGGCGAAAACAGCACGGCAGATCGGATTTTATGCACCAGCTGATGATGTTGTAGCGCCACCAGTGACAGCGCAGCACCGGCTGAATCCCCAACCAGCGCGATATGTTCAATGCCGCTGTCGACTAGCCCGTTTAATATCTCAATCACCCTGTCCGGCGCGGCCGGGAATGGATGTTCCGGTGCTAGCGGATAGTCCAGCACAAAGGTTGAATAGCCGGTGCGCATCGCCAGCTGGCTGGCGAATCCGCGATAGGCCTGCGCGCTGCCAAGCATATATGCCCCGCCATGGATGAACACGATAACCTGCTCGGTACGCGTCTCCTGCGGATACAGCCACCAGCCAGAATCCGCGACGTGCTCACAGTGCACGACTGCTGCCAGCGGTGTCTCTGCAGTCATCTCGTAATAATACTCGCGCATTGTGCCGCTAAAGTGCTCGCGATGCGCTTGCTGCTCGGCCAGTGATTGCTGCACCTGCAAACGGTCGTGATCGGTTAAGGAATGCTGTGTCTTGTTCATAAGTTGCTCCGGTAAAAGGGTGAGAAGCAACCTTATGCCATTCCAATTTCTGCAACTAGCTGGCTTAATGGAATACCATCTATTCCTATCAGGACTACTGAGTGGATCGACTTGATGCTATCCGGCTGTTTCTGCGCGTGGTCGAATGCGGCAGTTTCTCCGCCGCCGCCAAAGAAGCCGGTATCGGCCAATCTGCGGTCAGCAAACAGATCGCCGCGCTGGAGAAGCAGTTCAATCATCCGTTACTGAAACGTTCCTCACGCGGCATCGCCTTAACTGACTCAGGCCGAACCTTTTATGACGGCGCACTGCGCCTGCGTGATGAATTCGACCAGCTAGAATTAAACGTTAAATATGGCGCAGATGAACCGGCTGGCGCGCTGCGCATCTCAGTGGCACCGGTGTTTGGCCGCTTCTACATCGTGCCGCGTCTGCCCGCGCTACTGGCGCGCTATCCTGCGCTGAATGTGGAGCTGCGCGTCTCCGAGCGACATGTGGATTTGATTGAAGAAAATATCGATGTCGCCATCCGCCACGGCGAACTGCAGGACTCGGCGCTGACACAACGCAAGCTGGCTGATAGTCCGCTGATCACGGTGGCTAGCCCGGATTATCTGGCGAAGTATGGCGTACCCGCCTCACCTGCTGAACTGAGTGAGCATCAGTGCATCTCGTTTAATGCCGGACGCGGCATGCATCCGTGGCGGTTTGTGGATGAGCACGGTAAGGCGATTACGCTGATGCCTCAAGGGCGGTTTCAGAGTAATGATGGTGAGCAACAGCGTGCCGCGGCGCTGGCGGGGTTGGGCATTACGCAGTTTCCTGCCTGGCTGGCGGGACCGGATTTGGCATCGGGGGCGTTGGTGCCGGTGCTGAGGGAGTTTGCGGTGGGATCGATGCCGGTGAGTGCGGTGTTCGCAACAAAGCAGACGGCTAATAGTAAGGTAAGGGTGTTTGTGGAGTATTTGCTGGGGACGTTGGATGAGGATTTGCCGTTGGTGGCTGGGGTGAATCGGGGAGGTTAGTGTGAAGCCTACTTTGGAAGAGGTGATTGAGTTTGTGCGTGAGTTTTCGGGGGATCACAAGTCTGTGATCACTGAGCATACCCGGCTGGATGCTGATCTGGGTATTACCGGAGATGATGGAGTTGAGCTGCTGGAGGACGCGGAGAAGAGGTTTGGGGTTTCGTTTGTGACCGAGGAGAGATCGATTCATGAGACTTTTGGGCTTGGGGATAATGAGTATCTGTTTAATTCGGAGGGGCTGGATTTGTTGGGGATTGGGCGGTTAGTGAGTTGGTTGAGGAAGGAGCCACGTCCGGTGGTGAGGGATTTGAGTGTGGGGGAATTGTGGCGGGTTTTGGGAATGGTGAAACTGTAAGGTGCGAAGGCCGGACTCGACTTTCACTCCTAATAGACTGATATTATCGAAATTTACAAGCAGGAATAAATGGCCATACCCGAGGTTTTCCCACAAGATGAAATCCGTATAAAATATAGACATTGCGAGCGGGTATAAAGCCATACCAGCAGAACGCTGATATGGCGATCAAAACAAATTTTAATTTTATTAAAGATTTTATCATCGACACTGAAGTTTCAATAATCTTGATTATTTGCCACTAATAACCAAAATAGAAATTATCTGCTTTAATTTATAACTATCTGTCACAATACAGATTCAAAAATGTCGCACAATGATGGCAAAGCACTTTTTTTAAGTGAGGACGATGTAGCCGTAAGATCTGCGGTAAACCGAATTGCCATCACACGCGGATCATTTGGTTTTTCAGGCCTTGGAACGTCATCCATTGCGTACACAATGACATTACGTTCGGCATAAGAGATATCAAACCGCTTATCCAGTTTTTCAGAAAAATCTCCCCCCAAAGCTTTAGCCAAATTTTTCCAAAGCTTCAGCTTTAGTGCCGATGAATGCTTGACTTCCATTTCAATCAAATTCGCAAGATCAATCAAACCGAATCCTGCGGTCAAAGGTTGTAATAGCAATGACGTAACATAACCAATTCCTTGTTTGGGGTTCATCAATTGTTCAAGTGAAAAGGTATGAAGCCTAGCTGATTGCATGGAAGCCTTCACCTCAAGGCATCCATGCTCCCATGAGAAATCAAAGCGATCGAATGGATCTTCGTGCCAACTTGCCATGGCGCCCGTAATGTTGCCGCTATTTGCGATTACGTAAAGTTCGCCCCACATACCCAGAACGTCTTTCCCACTTGGCTGAGAGAGGGACCTGAAAAGATCCACTAGTTTCTGAATACAAGTATTCAACTCTCGCGTGCCAGAATTTACAGGAAGTTCCTCGATCGCAGCGCTGAAACAACGCACAAATATTTCATGAAGTTCTGTCACAGCGCCATCGCAAGAAACGAGGGCAAATTGATCCTGTAGCACCTTATCATCGGTATGAATTCTGCAAGTAGCATGAAACTGCGCACTCAAATACCTGAACTGCATACTAGGGCTATATTGTGCCTCGCTGGCATCATGCAATAAAAAAATGGGGGAGCCATCAGAGCCTTTTGCGAGAAAATCATTACGGTGTGCGGATAAGGGGACCGCCGTAAAAATCGTCTCTGACGTGGCACAGGGCAAATTTAAGAAATTATCGAAGATACTCATACTAACAGCGCTCCTCGATTAGTAAATCCGTCCTCAACTTGCTTGGCACATGTAATGCAAACCAAGTTATATTTTTAATATCGGCACTAACGGAGTCACGCAGCGTCGTACCTAAATTGAATCGACGTAGCTGAATAGAGACACGTTCATTAGAGCAAAAACTCCTGTCATTAACAGTGTCTGCACTTTGGCTGAAATATTGGTTAATTGGTGCAAAGCGGTGCTTAGCTTCTACACCACGTCCAGTGGATCGTGTTCGATAACCCGCCACTAAGTTGTTCATAAGAAATACATCGGCCTTGAGATCTGGACTCTTCCTGAGAAGTGCTGCTATCGCGAGCAACATCGCACTATGTTCCTCAGCATCTGAGGGATCTTTAACTTTTACCTCAAGCAGAAAATCTTGAAGCACCGATTTTAACGGGATAGGGTCAAACATGAAGTGCGGTGATAAATTTTTACCGCCTTTTAATTGAGAAAATTCTGCTGCGTTAATAGGTGCACCATATTCAGCAGTCCATTTCTTTACCACGCAAGAAAGCAACTCTCGATTGGCTATAACAGCATCATCATCCCTTTGCAGAACATCAGGCACCATCCAGCCATTGGCTGGAATACGACGCGTACCGAGTCCAATTACGTTCGCACGAGTAGCCTTAAGCATGGATGTGAGCACAAAATCTCGGCGCCAGTCAGAAAGAGGTTTGCCCCGCGAATTCTCTAAGGCCTCTCGAACAAACTCCTCATGCTCTACATACTCGGTGAAAGCATCGCTCACATTCCGCTGAACAAAAACACGACAGAGCCCCAAGTATGATTTCTTATATCCGAAAAACCGAGCTCGCTGCTGCAGAGTATCTGCTGCAGGTGAAGTACCTAAGGGACGTGGCATATAGGTCACGCAAAGGCCTTCGATTGTATAACCTCGATCTAGCTTAGCGCCGCCCACTAGAATCCAGTATGGCGTGGCTTTCCAGTCAATATTTTTCTCCGCATCCTTAGTTCCATTGACCACGACATGATTCATTTCGCTGAATACTTCATCAACCATTGCGGAAATCAAGTCACTCAATGGTTTAATTTTGGGATATGTTTTTTTAAGCGAATCATATTCCGATTGAAACATCTGAGTCACAGCATCGATTTTATTAATATATTGCTTTTCGACGAATGACTTTAGCGTCTTTAAGGACTTATCAAGCCAATCCTTATAATGAGTATGGGAAGTGGTCGCCATCGCCGGATGAATCATCATTGAGCGGTTTCTGTCTTTCTTTCGCTCACGCGTCAACGCATGATGAGCACATGCTAATAAGAAGTAACGTAAGGCACTCAGTAAACTTTTAGGTGACGCTTTCAATATATTCGTGGGTCCGGGTACTTCCTCTGATGGAATGTCTCTGACGAGGGGGGTATTCTTTCCGAAGAAAGACTTTCCACCTGTATAAGCCTCACCAGGTGTCACCAGCTCTGCAAACGAAGCATTCAGTAAATCAGTTTGTGCCAATAGAAGATTTGCTTGTGGTGTAGCTGTGTACTGCAGATATGAATGATGTGGGAGTTTGTCACGTAGCTTACAAATTTTTTCGTAGGTCGTACTCATTTCTGAAGGTGCAATTTTACCACTACGAATCTTAGCCGACTTCGTATTTAAACTTGCCTGGTCACTCTCATCATCAATAACCAAAGATGGAACATCTGATACCGACAACTTTTTAACTAAAGTAGCTAAATTTTCCAGATGGCCACCATGTTTGAGTACGGTAACTAAAATGGCTTTTTTTGTAGGTTTTTTCTTCCAAGCAACAAGTTTATCTTCGATCTGTCTTTTAACGTTATCGGTGGGATTGGAATAGTGATACCAATTCTCTCCATCATCGATACCAAGGTCTTTCTTCAAGCGATTTTCAGATTGATCACGAAGGTTATTCTTCGTACCTGCTAAAACAATTACAAGTCCATAACCGTTATCTCGCGCTAGAGAAATTACTGTTTCGAAAGATAATGTTTTGCCGCTTTGCACATAACCCACTACTAATCCAGTTTCTCTCCCTGAGGGCTCTGTCGGAGGCAAGCAACGACCAAGAATTCTTTGTGCTTCTTGAAGCACAGAGTTCATACCATCAGTTAAATCCTCGTAGCTAGGACCATTAGGATCATTGGATTTGCTTCGAAGAAAATCCTCAGTAATGTCTTTTTTTTCCGGCACCCAACGTAAAGGTGGTTGAAGAGTTTTTAAGATTTCGATAGAGGTTGCCATATTTTATTTCTCTAACGAGGTTCTCAACAGAGCCCCTCTCATCAAGTAGTTGAAATGATAAAGAAAACTCTCTGGTGACACTCCTGAAACATCCTCCGTTAAGATCAAAGCAATGCATATCGATGTTGAAACACGCAGCAATACTTCAACGTTCTCATTGTTCACGCCCAAAAATTCAATGGAAAAAGGATGAGCCAATGAAAGATCAATAGTCAAACGCCGGATGTCCTCGCCAGAGTCAGTGGGTTTCTGAGTAACTGCGACTGAAACCCAATCCTCTGTTGCAGGATCTACAGAGGTTCTCAAAGTTATGACCCATTGATAATTGCCATCATTAACTTCGACAATACGCTCAGAAGCCTGGAGTTCTCCAGCAACGAGCTCGGAAGGCAACCCATCTACATCTGTTGGATATTTATTAGCCTCAATCAACAGTGGGGCAACTTCTTTTTCGACGTACTTTGCAACAGCGGCAGTCGCTGCAACAGCTCGTGTCTCAATAGTTTTTCGCGAAGGAAGTGCCCGATAATTTTCGGCTTGAGCGAGTAAATTCAGTGGGGGATCTTCGATTTGAGCTTTCAAATACTCCAGAAAAATATCTTCGTATTCTTCCCAGCGAAAGCCATCTTTCGTATGACTAACCTCGAATCCTTCGACATGCAGTTCACCAAACAATCTTTGATAGGGATAGCTGTTAGTTTGTTTAAATACATAGCTAGGCCGATAGCTCTCGTCCAAGCTACCTTCTATTAATCTGTCACGACGAAATAAAGCAAAGCCGGCCAATGGTGTTGAACCAACTTCACGTAGTGCGGCAAAACCTGTGACACGCTGATTTCCACCAAAATCCAAATCGATATCTTTCCGCCATTCAACAGGTACTACGTTATCACCGTACGCCTGTACCCCGGGAGATGTATAAGCAACAGCAGTGAGTATATTAGGACATTTATATGAAAGCGGTGAACCATTTAATTTTAGTGACAGCCGTCCATCTCTTAGAAACATTCGATAAATACTGGCTAGGTGGTCTCGAATCTTGCTTACCGTTCGCCCTTGTGGAATGTGATGTAGACCTCGGAGAGTCACCACTGTGTAATGTGACGATGGGTCGACCTTACGAACTTCAGTATTCAAAATTTCAATCTTGTTTTCGACAATATTTCTAACATCGAAATATATTGTGCGTTCTATTGATTCGCCAATTGCTTTGGTACGAACACTCCATTTCTCTGCAAACCAGCATGCCGCGCTCTTCATCCCCATGCCGAACTCAGAAAGCCCACTACGATCCTCTGGAACTTGAGCAGCCCGAAATGCTCTAGGAAAATCAACTTCTGATATTCCAGCAGCATTGTCACTAATAACAATCATACCAGGACCAGAAGTATCTATTTTTACATCCACCTTGAGTTGAAATTTACCACCATGCAGCAATCGCAATTGATCGTTGTTGGCGATCATACTTTGAATTGAGTTATCGACGAACTCGGCCATGGCAAACCATGGCTTGTAATTTAGATGGCGTAGCACCGAGAGCATCGTTACTTCGGGCCGGATTTCAATAGCTGGTAATTGACTAGACTTCTGACTATCCGTCATGCATCGACCTTTCCATTGCTAATTTTAATGTCTCCAGTTACCGGAGGTTGTCCTATAAAATCCCCCAAAAGAGCACGGGAAACCAGCTCAACAACTGTCGAGTTAACAGCATTCCCAAGTGCATGGAAAGCCTTAGTAGGTGTAGATGGCAGCGCCTTCAATTCGTCTAAACTCTGCAGACGAGCGCATTCCTCCGGGGTCATGTAACGCCTCTGCCATGCAATTATGGGCACTTGCGTGTCAGTCATTGCAATTAAGCTAGGGGCGGTGTTACGGCGTTTCACCCTTACTCCTGATGCACGGAATTGCAGAACGTACTCCCACAGATCGCGCTTACCACCCTTGACATTCCATTCTAATTTTTGAAGGCTTGACGGAAATTTCAAGATACTTTTCAACCAAGGATCAATCCATTCCTTATTGTCAGAGTAGAACTGGCGGTTCTGGCGAATGAAATCTACCTTCCACTTGGGAAACTTTCGCTGAGGGGTACGGGCATGGCTAGGCAACGCCAACCAACGATCTTCGAGAGTGCGCAGGTAGCCGATTTTGCGTCCATGGCTCCCCGAAAACCCCTTAAGACCGTCAATACCATGATCCTCTTTTAAAGCGTAGGGTGTTTCCTGTTCGTATGGATATGTTGCCCCCCACTCCATTGACCATAGCGGATAAGAAGGCAATTCAACATCTACTGGGCAGCGTTTCAAAAAATCTGCCCAGACATTTAGACAGTCTAAAACCTGCGTAGAAAGCAGCTTCGCATTAGCTGGATGATCATCTAGGATGCTATCAATGTTTGTCTCTACCGGATTTCTTTGAGGCCAAGAAAAATCATTTAGAGGCTTTCGTGAACCAATGATATATACGCGCTCTCGAATCTGCGGGATACCAAAATGGTGCGGTGAGAAGCGTTCAGCAGCAATGTGATATCCTAGTCCCTTTGGACCTAACCCTAAGATCTCCTGAATAGCTTCCCAGGTTCGACCTTCATCATGCTTGAGCAGATTCGGTACATTTTCAAGAATAAAGAAGCTCGGCTTCTTCTGCTCGAGTATTGCTGCCACATTGAAAAACAAGTCACCTTGTTTCGTGCACTCAAACCCAAGCTGCTCTCCAGCTTTGGAGAATGGCTGGCAGGGAAAACCCGCAGTCAGCACGTCATGTGTAGGCACATCACAGGGAGATATCAAAGTGATATCTCCTTCAGGACGAAGATTGAAATTAATCTGGTAAAGATCCTGCAGATGTTTTTGCCACTCAGCTGCAAAAACACACTGCCCACCGAGCCTATTTAGGGCAAGGTGAAATCCGCCCAAACCGGCGAACAAGTCGATAAATTTAAACGATGGTGACTTCATATTTTTTAGCCAATTCTAGTTGATGGAAGTAGCCATCGGATTAACTTATTACAGCAAAAATCGCACAACGATGAAGCTTTTCTATACAGTAACTTATCTCTATAAACATGAATGCCTCACTCGATTAAAGCAGATGTTGCTGCATCGCTCAGGTTACTTTTATCGTCATTGTAAATGGGTTGACACATCTCTTCAAAAACGTGAAACACTTGAAGAAAACATGCCACCTCCATATAACTGTATGCAATCACAGTAGTCAACTCGAGTAAAGCTCTAACATTTAGTGTGCATTTAGACAGCACTCGATGATGTGTATGATAATTTTCGTTTAATGGTGAATCGAAAGCAAGCAACTCCCCACTCGGGACATGGTTACAACTGAACTCAATTTAAAATTGTGGAGTAACCACACAATCGTAGACATATACTGTCCGCGCGACGAGGCGTGTTCGAAGTCCTCTGGACTGTCGCCGCCGAATTGAATGTAAAGGCGGGCCGGTTGTGGAACACTTCAATGTAATCGAAGATGTCAGAGCCTCTTCGACCGACAATGCATAGCTACCATTGCGAGTTACTTCTGCACGGTTTATCAGATCACGTAAACCATGGCAACATTCCAACCCTCTGAAGCGGATTAATGGGTTTGTGTTCTTCAGCTTTACAGCACTTCACCTTGAGGATCATATTCGGGGTCAGGGTCACCTTCCCCCCGTTGTCAGTGGGTTGCATTACCCTGCGGGCATGCCGCAGATCACTACCGCTCATGTTCACCACCGTTACAATCGGCGGGACTTTTGTGTTACTCATCGTGAGTGACCTGTTCAGTATTCCATACAGACTCGTGGTTCATTTGAGCATCCATGCTCGCCCTGAACTCCTGGCACACTATAGGCAAAATCGGTGACACAGACTTGAATGGCCCGCACGACGTTAAACTGCCGCTGTACGCGATTAGGGGAGTCATTATCATGCCGGAGTTCTGTTTCTAAATGGAGCAGGATTTCGGGTCAGGGTCACCTAATAGTGAGATATCATGTTTTGCAAAGGGCTTATGTCGTGAGCCCCTTTTTAAAGCAGAGTAGCTTACATCGCCGACCCAAGCAGGGAACCAGAGAACAGGTTGCAACTTCGGAAGCCTGATTAGCCAAGGATCTCACTGCAAAGCATCGCATTGATCCCTTGGGCTAATTTGCCCCAAAGAAGAGGTTTAACAAAACATATAAAAAACAATAAATTAACAAAAAAACAATTCAAGAACCCAATTCTTGTTGTCTTGAAGTTTCAGCTTCCCCTAACCTACACGACAAAAGCTACCGGAAAAATTGTCGCGCCGAAAAGAGGAGATCCTAGGTTTGGAAGCGCCCCTTTCGGGAATTGCGTTCAAAACTACGGCGGTTGCAGGCTTTTCCTTATATAGGCAAACAGCCTAGAACGTTAAGCGGCGCGGTAAAACTCGCCCAGATTTCTCAGTAATTGCTCGATCTCTGCTATCTGCTGTCACCCTTGATACCCATCAATTCTGTTAGTTCATGTTTTTTTTTATCAAGGCATTGATCTTTAAAACTGTCATCCCCAATTATATTCCGCAGTCGATAACTTTGGGATTCGGACTATTGAAGGGGTGTTAAATGTTTGACCGTGATGCAGATGGTGCCCGCGAAGCTACTGAACGTGGCAAAAGGGATATGCGTTTTAAAGAGCTAATGGATTCAATCTTTTATGAATTAAATGATTGCCAAAAAGTTGGTCAATCTAGCGCAAGCTACAGACTTAGCGAAGAGGATATCAATGAATTTCTCGATGATGTTACCGAGTCATTGCAAGCGCGTGGCTACGAAGTCACCTTCGAGCATCCCTCATTAAAAATTTCTTGGGAGCTATCCGAAGAATAGTCAAAAGTTGCTGAGTTTCAGGCTTATTATTAGCTGTTACTCAGCTTTTGTTCTCCCCACCATATTGATGGGCCTATGCAAGCCTATCGGGATAATTTTTAACAAATGGATAAATAGGATTTTTAGGGTTGAGTGTTGCTAAATCATTTAATTCCCATTCGATGGGGTGAGCCAATCTCTCAACAAACTACTAAATTGGTGCTCATTGAATTAGCATTTATAGGATCTCAACATAAAAAATCAGCTATCAGGGGAAATAAAGAAAAGTTTTTTTGAAATGTGTTATCTGAAATTTGGCACGCCCTACAGGATTCGAACCTGTGACCTACGGCTTAGAAGGCCGGTGCTCTATCCAGCTGAGCTAAGGGCGCATAGTGGTTGCGTCGGATTATACGTTTGCACGCTCTCGCGTCAACGTTTTTGCCGCCCTGCGGCTCCAGAGTGTTGAATCATTGAACAATTCGTCCTAAAGAACGAGCAGTACGCCCCATACCGCGCCTTCCGCCCTCAATTCCCAACAATCCCCATCCCATCAATGCCGCTTACGCCACTCACTCATCGACACCAGATTGCTCACCTCGCCAGACTCCCCTTCCAGCTCGATCCCCTGCTGCGTAAACCGCGCATTATACTGCTCGCGCAGCGCATGCAGTTCCGCACTCTCCGGCTCCAACTGACGCAAAAATCCCAACGCCAGCAAAAGCTGCTGCCGCAAGATCAGCCCCGAAAACCCAGCTTTAGTCAAAATCCCGTGCCAGCGCACTGCGTTCTCGTCGCTGCCATCGACAATCAACACCTGCCAGATCAGCATCACTGCTGCGCCGTTAGCCAAATGGGTTTCGTTATCACCCGCGATGTAATCGGTGAACTCTTTGGCCGCGTCCTTACCCATCAGCGACAGCATCGATTCGATGTGAACTGGCGGCAGTTGCAGCCGTTTACTTAGCCCTTGCGCAGCATGGCGCGAACCGGCCGTCAGTAGTTGAAACCCTACAACAAACACCACCGCCAGCGTGGCGAGTATTAACCAAATCATCACGGCATCCACATAATTTCCTGAGGGACATAATACGCGTTAAGGCGGCCTCACGTCACTGCGGAAAGTCGTGAAACGCACAGGCGAAATGAATCTCTACCTGACAGCCGCACGCGCTTCTGACAGAATAGGCGCCAATCCCCGATTTAACTCTCTACAGATGGATCTCCTCTCTGATGGCAGCAAAAATTATTGACGGTAAAACGATTGCGCAGCAGGTGCGCCTTGAGGTTGCCGAAAAAGTACAGCAGCGTCTGGCAGCCGGTAAACGTGCGCCAGGTTTGGCAGTGGTGCTGGTGGGTGAGAACCCCGCTTCGCAGATCTATGTCGCCAGCAAACGTCGTGCCTGTGATGAAGTGGGCTTTATCTCCCGCTCTTACGATCTGCCTGCGACCACCAGCGAAGCCGAACTGCTGGAACTGATCGATACGCTGAACAATGACAGCGAAATCGACGGTATTCTGGTTCAGCTGCCGCTGCCTGCCGGCATCGATAATGTCAAAGTGCTGGAACGTATCGTGCCGGACAAAGATGTCGATGGCTTCCATCCGTACAACATCGGTCGTCTGTGCCAGCGTGCGCCAAAGCTGCGTCCTTGTACGCCACGCGGCATCGTCACGCTGCTGGAGCGCTACAATATCGATACTTACGGCCTGAACGCCGTGGTGGTTGGCGCATCCAATATCGTCGGTCGTCCGATGAGCATGGAGCTGCTGCTGGCGGGCTGCACCACCACCGTCACGCACCGTTTCACCAAAGATCTGCGTCATCACGTTGAGCACGCCGATCTGCTGGTGGTGGCGGTCGGTAAACCAGGCTTTATTCCGGGTGACTGGATCAAGCCAGGCGCGGTGGTGATTGATGTTGGCATCAATCGTCTGGAGAGCGGTAAAGTGGTGGGCGATGTGGATTTTGCGAGCGCTTCTGAGCGTGCGTCTTATATCACCCCGGTTCCCGGTGGCGTCGGTCCCATGACCGTTGCGACCCTGATTCAAAATACATTAGTCGCGTGCGAAGAGTATCACGACGTGGAGGAGGCATAATGGCCAGTTTTTCTTTGGGCGAACATGCTCACGTTGATTTGTGTGACCTGCTGAAACTCGAAGGTTGGGTGCAGAGCGGTGCGCAGGCAAAAGTGGCTATCGCGGATGGCGAAGTGCGTGTTGATGGCGCAATCGAAACGCGTAAGCGCTGCAAGATTGTGGCAGGCCAGCAAGTTGAGTTCGCCGGTTATAAAATTACCGTTGTAGCTTAAGCATTCAGGCAAATAAAAAAGGGGCGAACTGCGGTTCGCCCCTTTTGCTATTCTGCGGCTGGTAAATTCCGGTACGCATCAACGTGAACCCTGCGACCTGAGAATTTGGGTGCTGATGAAAGCGCACCCTTCAAACTGCCTATTCGAGTGCCGACAAACGCGCACCCGACGCTATCACTTACGACGCCAGCTCGAACCCTGCGGACCATCTTCGACAATCACGCCCAGCTCATTCAGCTTGTCACGCGCCACATCCGCCTGTGCCCAATCTTTTGCGGCACGTGCATCAGAACGCGCTTTGACCCAATGCTCGATCTCTGCCACTTCGTCATCATTCACCTGCGCACTGCTCTGCAGGAACTGCTCTGGATCCTGTTGCAGGATGCCCAGCACGTTCGCCAGCTGACGCAGTTTCGCGGCCAGGGCATCAGAGGCGGCTTTGTCTTCAGTTTTCAGGCGATTCACTTCACGCGCCATGTCGAAGAACACCGAGTAGGCTTCCGGCGTGTTGAAGTCGTCATCCATTGCGGTGCGGAAGCGCGCTTCAAACTCTTCGCCGCCTGCTGGCGTAGCGCTGGCATCGGTGTGACGCAGCGCGGTGTAGAGACGCTCCAGCGCCGCACGTGCCTGATTGAGGTTATCTTCGCCGTAGTTAAGCTGGCTGCGATAGTGGCCCGACATCAGGAAGTAACGCACGGTTTCCGCATCGTAATGCGCCAGTACATCGCGCACGGTGAAGAAGTTGCCCAGTGATTTCGACATCTTCTCGCGGTCGACCATCACCATGCCGGAGTGCATCCAGTAGTTGACGTAATCGCCGTCGTGCGCACAGGTTGACTGCGCCACTTCATTTTCATGGTGCGGGAACATCAGATCCGATCCACCGCCATGGATATCGAAGTGGGTGCCGAGTTGTTTGCAGTTCATCGCGGAACACTCAATGTGCCAGCCTGGACGACCATTGCCCCACGGCGAATTCCACGCGGGCTCGTTAGGTTTGGACATTTTCCACAACACGAAGTCCATCGGGTTGCGTTTGATTTCGGTGATTTCAACGCGCGCGCCCGCCTGCAGCTGAGTCAGATCCTGACGCGACAACACGCCATAACCTTTGTCGCTCAGCACATCGAACATCACGTCGCCGTTATCGGCCACATAAGCGTGTTTGCGTTCGATTAAACGCTCTACCAGTTCGATGATTTCAGGGATATGGCGCGTGGCACGCGGCTCCAGATCCGGCGGCAGAATGCCCAGTGCATCAAAATCTTTGTGCATTTCAGCGATCATACGGTTGGTCAGTGTTTCGATGCTCTCACCGTTTTCGTTGGCACGTTTGATGATCTTGTCTTCAATATCGGTAATGTTACGCACATATTTGAGCTGATAGCCCACATAGCGCAGATAACGTGACACCACATCAAATGCAACGAAGGTCCGCCCATGGCCGATATGACAAAGGTCATAAACCGTAATTCCACAGACGTACATGCCGATCTGACCAGCGTGGATCGGTTTGAATTCCTCTTTCTGACGGCTCAGGGTGTTATAGATCTTCAGCATTGAACGATTCCGTTATTAACGTTTGCGGGATACGCCTTTCCAGCGTAGCTGGGTATTGTGCCGTATTTTTCTCAGTTGTGCATCGCTCGCTTACCTTCTGTGGCTGCCTTACTGACGAGCCATCGGAATTTGTGATATAAGAGGCGTCTACAAAAATGCCCCGCCGCTTAGCAGGCGCGGCAGTTGATACTGACGACACCCGTAACAGGACGAATATAATGGTCACTTTCCAGACGAACCATGGCGACATCGTAATCAAAACCTTCGATGACAAAGCGCCGGCTACCGTGAAAAACTTCCTGGACTACTGCCGTGAAGGTTTCTACGACAACACCATCTTCCACCGTGTTATCAACGGTTTCATGATCCAGGGCGGCGGTTTTGAGCCCGGCATGAAGCAGAAAGACACCAAAGAAGACATTCGTAACGAAGCCAACAACGGCCTGAAGAACACCAAAGGTACGCTGGCAATGGCCCGTACTCAGGCGCCACACTCAGCGACTGCACAGTTCTTCATCAACGTAGCTGACAACGACTTCCTGAACTTCCGTGACGAAAGCCTGCAGGGCTGGGGTTACTGCGTGTTCGCCGAAGTGGTTGAAGGCATGGACGTGGTTGAGAAAATCAAAGCGGTGAAAACGGGCCGCAGCGGCATGCATCAGGACGTTCCGGTTGACGACGTTGTCATCCAGAAAGTGACTGTTAGCGAGTAATGTCGCGCACGCTGTTTATCGCAGATTTGCATCTGTGCACAGAAGAACCGGCAATGACTGCCGGTTTTCTGCATTTTTTGCAGGGTGAAGCGCGCGATTGCGATGCGCTTTACATCCTCGGCGATCTGTTTGAAGCCTGGATTGGTGATGACGATCCTAATCCGCTACATCGTGAAATCGCCGCAGCACTGAAAGCCCTGCCGATCCCCACATTCTTCATCCATGGCAATCGAGACTTCCTGCTTGGTAAGCGTTTTGCGCGTGAAAGCGGGATGACGTTGCTGCCGGAAGAGCAAGTGCTCAGCCTGTACGGCCATCGCGTGCTGATCATGCACGGCGATACTTTATGTACTGACGATGAAGGCTATCTACGCTTCCGCGCCAAAGTGCATCAGCGCTGGTTGCAACGCTTGTTCCTCGCCCTGCCGTTGCGCATCCGCATGCGCATTGCCGCACGTATGCGCGCCGACAGCAAGCAAGCCAACCAGCACAAGTCGATGAGCATCATGGATGTTAATCAGCAAGCCGTGATCGATACGATGACGCGCCAGCAGGTGCGGATTCTGATTCACGGGCATACTCACCGTCCGGCGGTGCATGAGCTGATTGTGCAAGGTGAAAGCGCCCAGCGCGTGGTACTCGGTGCCTGGCATGAAAAGGGCTCGATGATTCAGGTCGATGCCGATGGCGTGCAGCTGATCGAATTCCCGTTTTAAAATCGAATCCTGAAATAGTCGGGCGCGCCAGTGCTCGGCACTCAGCGGGATGAAGATTCATCATCTGCCCATCTTCACGCACCATTGCCCGTTTTCCGGCCACGCAACCGTTTTCCTTGCTCTCTTCTCATGCTATTCTCTGTGCCCTTCTTTACCTGCCCGCCCGGCCAGGTTCGTTTGACTATTCACAGGAGTTGACCGCATGTCATCCAACGCCACCCCGGCTCGTATCGCCATCGTCATGGGTTCTAAAAGTGACTGGGCTACCATGCAGTTCGCCGAGGAAATTCTTAACAGCCTGGATGTTCCGTTCCACGTTGAAGTGGTCTCTGCTCACCGTACGCCAGACAAACTGTTCAGCTTTGCCGAAACCGCCGCAGATAACGGTTTCCATGTGATCATTGCCGGAGCGGGCGGTGCTGCGCATCTGCCGGGCATGATTGCTGCCAAAACCCTGGTGCCAGTGCTGGGCGTGCCGGTACAAAGCGCCGCGCTGAGCGGTGTGGATAGCCTCTACTCCATCGTGCAGATGCCGCGCGGTATTCCTGTCGGCACATTGGCGATCGGTAAAGCCGGTGCGGCTAACGCTGCGCTGTTGGCGGCACAGATTCTGGCGGTGCATGACAAAGAGCTGGCGGCGCTTCTCGCCACCTGGCGTCAAACTCAGACTGACGAAGTGCTGAACAACCCAGATCCGCGGGTGGATGCATGAAACCGGTTTGCGTACTCGGCAACGGTCAGTTAGGCCGTATGCTGCGCCAGGCGGGCGAACCGCTGGGCATCGCGGTGTATCCGGTAGGTCTGGATGCTGAACCTTCTGCCCTGCCGATCGCCGAAAGCGTGATCACCGCAGAGATTGAGCGTTGGCCGGAAACCGCGTTAACGCGTGAGCTGGCGTTGCATCCGGCGTTTGTGAACCGCGATATCTTCCCGCGTCTGGCCGATCGCCTGACGCAGAAACAGCTGCTCGATCAGCTGAACCTGGCGACGGCGCCATGGCAGTTGCTGGCGGATAAAAGCGAGTGGTCGCAGGTGTTCAGCTCGCTGGGCGAACTGGCGATTGTGAAACGTCGCACCGGCGGTTATGACGGTCGCGGTCAGTGGCGTTTGCGCGCCAACGAGACCGATTCTTTGCCGGACGAGTGCTACGGCGAATGCATCGTTGAGCAGGGCATCAACTTCAGCGGTGAAGTGTCGCTGGTCGGTGCGCGCGGTCAGGATGGCACCACGGTGTTCTATCCGCTGACGCATAACCTGCATCAGGACGGCATTCTGCGCACCAGCGTGGCGTTTCCGCAGGCCGATGCCGCGCAACAGCAACAAGCGGAAGCGATGCTCAGCGCGATCATGCATGAGCTGAAATACGTTGGTGTGATGGCGATGGAGTGTTTCATTACGCCAGAAGGCCTGCTGATCAACGAACTGGCGCCGCGCGTGCACAACAGCGGTCACTGGACGCAAAACGGCGCGTCGATCAGCCAGTTTGAGCTGCATCTGCGTGCGGTGCTGGGTTTGGCGCTGCCGAAGCCGGTGGTGTTCGCGCCATCTGTGATGGTGAACCTGATTGGTACCGACGTGAATGTCGACTGGCTGCAACAGCCGCTGGTGCATCTGCACTGGTATGACAAAGAAGTGCGTCCGGGCCGTAAGGTTGGGCACTTAAATCTCACCGATAGCGATCAGGCACGCCTTGCGGCGGCGCTGAACGCGCTGGTGCCGCTGCTGCCGGAAGAGTACGCCAGCGGAATTGCCTGGGCGGTTGAGAAACTGTGAATGAAAAAGGCCGCGCAAGCGGCCTTTGATTTTTGTGCACTAGATTAAGCCGCTTCAAACCGCCTGAATAGCGCCTTCCCTTTCAGCAATCGCACGCCCAGCCAGCCGCCGCACAGCGACAACAACAGCGCGCCGCAAATCGGTAATGCCATCCACAGCGTCCAGTCCGGCTCCCAGGGGAAATCGAAGATCTTACGCTGTAATCCCCACAGCGCCGCTTCTGCGCCCAGTGCCGCTGCAATACCCGACACCACGCCAAGCAAGGCAAACTCACACCATAGCGTGCCGCGCAGCAGGCGTTTACTCGCGCCCAGCGTGCGATACACCACCAGCTCTTGCCTGCGCTGTCGCATACCGACCTGAATCTGCGCCAGCAGCAGTAACACACCACAGATCGTCACCAGCACCACCATGATCTCCAGCGCCTGACTGACCTGCGCCAGCACCAGACCGATCTGCTTCAGCATGCTGCCGACATCCAGCAAGCTCAGCGTCGGGAAGGCACGATTAAGCTGGGCCAGCAGCGTCGGATTGCTGTCCATGCGGAAACTGGTGAGCCAGGTTTGCGGCTGTTGATCCAGCGCGCCCGGCGGGAAGATAAAGAAGAAGTTCGGCCGCAGGCTTTCCCAATCCACTTTGCGCAGGCTGGTAACTTTGGCGCTGAACTTCTGGGTATCACCGCTGAAGGTGAGCGTATCGCCGAGCTTCAGGCCAAGGCGATCCGCCAGCTCCACTTCCATTGATACTTCACCGGCTTTCGGCGGCCAACTTCCGGCCAGCAGCGGATTGTGATCCGGACGCTCTGCTTGCCACGTCAGATTCAGCTCGCGGTTCAGCGCGTTATCCATCTTCGGATCGGCTTCTTTGCCGTTCAGCTCCGTCAGACGCGCACGCACAATCGGATAGTAGGATTCCGGTTTAACGTGATGCTGATTGAGGAAGTCGCGCACCTGCGGCACCTGTTCCTGCGTCATGTTGAGCAGGAAGTAGTTCGGCGCATCCGGCGGTAACTGCTGCTGCCAGCGATCCAGCAGATCGCCGCGCATCACCAACAGTAACGCCAGCAGCATAAAGGAGAGCGAAAATGCCGCCAGCTGACTCAGCGTCATCACCGGCTGCCGTAGCAGACGATTGATCGCCAGACGCATCGCCAGATTGCGCACCACCAGCTTACGCAGCAGCAACAGCGTGCCCCAGCCGAGCAGTGACAGCAGCAGCGCCAGCATCACCACGCCCGCCAGCAGCGCCCACAGCATTTTGCTGCCGCCCATCAATAACGCCAGCAGGCCAACCACCACCAGCGCCATGGCGGGCAGATAAAACCGCAGCGGCCAGACATTCGCCACCGCATCACGCCGGAGCACACGCAGCGGCTGAGTTGCCATCAGCAGGCGATACGGACGCAATCCCACCAGCAGCGAAATCACAAACATCGCGCCAATCGCCCACAGCCACGGCCAGAAGCTGGCGGCAGGCAAGGCGGCAGGCAGCACTGGTTTGAGCATCGCCAGCAGGATGACCTCAATCCCCTGCCCCAGCACGCTGCCCGCTATCGCCGCCAGCAGCAACACCGCCAGCCACTGGCCGATGATCAACCGTTGCAAGGCTTTGCGCGTCGCGCCCAGCGTTTTCAGCACTGCCACCAGATCGTAGCGGCTGCGGCAGTAATGGCTCATCGCCACCGCCACGGCGGCAATCGCCAGCATCAGCGTCAGCAGTGCCGATAACAGGAGAAATTGCTGGGCGCGTTGCATCGAGCGACCCAGCGCATCTTCGGAGTTCTCGACGCTGATCCAGCGCTCACCGGATTTTAACTGCGGCTGGATCCAGCTGTCATAACGCGCCAGCGGAGCCGGATCGCCGGAGAACTTGTAGCGCCAGCTGAGTCGACTGCCGGGCTGAATCGCACCGGTTTTATCGACATCCGCGAGGTTCATCAGCAGGCGCGGCGCCGTCTGGAACGGATTAAAGCCGCCATCCGGCTCCTGAATCACTTTACCGGCAATACGCAGCGTGGTGTCACCGACATCAACATTGTCGCCAACTTTCAGATTCAGCAGCGCAAGCAAGCGTGGCGCGGCCAGCACCGTGCCCGCCTGCGGTTTTAATCCCGGCGGATCGGTCTGCAAGGTGCCGAACATCGGATAGGCATCATCCACCGCTTTCACGTCCGCCAGCTGCGGCGTCTGATCGGCGAAGGTCATGGTCATAAAGCTGAGCTGACGAGTGACAGAGAGCCCTTCATCGCGCGCTTTGTTCAGCCAGGCTTCCGGCGCGGGCGCGCTGCTGCGCAGGGTACGATCGCCCGCCATAAAATCACGGCTCTGCTGGCTCAGCCCTTTCTCCATGCGATCGCTGATCGAGCCCAGCGCCAGCACGCAGGCCACCGCCAGCGTCAGTGCCAGCCAGACAATCAGCAGCGACGGCGAGCGCCATTCACGCCAGAACCAGCGCCAAATCATGTCTCCTCCCACAGCTTGCCGTCGCGCAGGCGCAGCCGACGATCGCAGCGCGCCGCCAGTTGCTCATCATGCGTCACCAGAATCAGCGTGGTGGCGAAATCGCGGTTGAGAGAGAAAAGTAAGTCGGCGATGCGATCGCCGGTTTTGCGGTCCAGGTTACCCGTCGGTTCATCGGCGAACAGCAAACCCGGACGGCCACTAAACGCGCGTGCTAGCGCCACACGCTGTTGTTCCCCGCCGGAAAGCTGCGCGGGCAGATGATGCAGACGATCTTTCAGACCAAGTTGCGTTAAGAAATCCACCGCCTGGGCGCGGCTATCGTGATCGCTGTCACCGCGCAGCAAGGCAGGCAGCTGCACGTTCTCCAGCGCATTGAGCGTTGGCACCAGCATAAAGGACTGGAACACAAAGCCGACTTCCCGCGCGCGCAACGCGGCACGTTGCTCTTCGTTCATATTATGCAGCGGCTGGCCGAGAAGATTGACCTCGCCGCTGCTGCCATCGTCCAGCCCGGCCAGAATGCCCAGTAATGTAGATTTGCCGGAACCCGATTCGCCAATCAGCGCGATGGTCTCAGCTGGTTTGACAACCAGCTCAACTCCGGTAAGGATGGTCAGCTGATGCTCTCCCTGACCGACGGACTTAGTAAGATGATGAACTGCAACAATGTTTTCCGCTGGCATTATCCCTTCCTGTTGTTATTGCTTCTGCTGGTGTCCCGCATCGCCGCCGCCGATACCTTGCTGGTACTGGGCGACAGCCTGAGCGCCGGGTATCGCATGTCCGCCACTGCGGCATGGCCCAGCCTGCTCAATAAAACCTGGCAACAGCAGCCCCAGATTATTAACGCCAGCATCAGCGGAGATACCGCCGGACAAGGGCTGGCGCGTTTGCCTGGCCTATTAAAACAGCATCAACCCCGTTGGGTGTTAATCGAATTGGGCGGTAACGATGGCTTGCGCGGCTTTCCGCCTGCCAATATCGCGCAGGATCTGAGTAAAGTGATCGACGAAGTCAAAGCGGCTAAAGCACAGCCGCTGCTGATGCAAATTCGTTTACCCGCTAATTATGGACGTCGTTATACCGAAGCGTTTAGCGCGATTTATCCGCAGCTGGCCCAGCAGTACAACATTCCTCTGGTGCCCTTCTTTATGGAGCAGGTCTATCTGAAGCCGGAATGGATGCAGCAGGACGGTATTCACCCCAATCCGGATGCGCAGCCGTTTATCGCCAATCTGATGGCCAACGAACTGGCTCCGCTAGTAAAGCAGAATTAAAGCAGGCGTGTGATTTTTAACAGGTAAAGAAATGCAAAAAACAATTGTAATCACTGGCTGCTCCAGCGGCATCGGCTTAGCGGCCGCCAACGATTTGCAGTCTCGCGGTTATCGCGTGATTGCCGCCTGCCGTCGCGCGGATGATGTGGCGCGCATAGAGGCGCTGGGCTTTATTGGCGTGCTGCTCGATCTTGATGATGAAGCCAGCGTGGATGCCGCAGCCGACCATATTCTGGAATTGTGCGAGCATCGCCTGCATGGCCTGTTCAACAACGGCGGCTTTGGTCAGTATGGTCCGTTGAGTAGCGTGTCACGCGCGCAGCTGGAAAAACAGTTCTCCACCAACCTGTTTGGTACGCACCAACTGACGATGCGCCTGCTGCCTGCCCTGCAAGCCAGCGGCAATGGGCGTATTATCAATACCAGCTCGGTGCTGGGGCTGATCTCCACGCCCGGGCGCGGTGCCTATGCCGCCAGCAAATGGGCGCTGGAAGCCTGGAGCGATGCGCTGCGCATGGAAGTCCGCGCTTCCGGCGTGCGCGTGAGTTTGATCGAGCCGGGGCCGATTGCCACGCGTTTCACCGACAATGTGCATCAGGGCGAGCAGGACAAACCGGTGCGCAATCCCGGCATTGCCGCACGCTTTACGCTGCCGCCGGAAGCCATTTTACCCAAGCTGCGCCACGCGCTGGAAAGCAAACATCCGCGGCTGCGCTATCCGGTGACGCTGGTCGCATGGGTAATGAGCCTGCTGAAACGCTTGTTACCGGGCTGGATGCTGGATCGCATCTTGCGCAGCAACTGATCGACAAGCTAGATTTGAACTTGAAGCGGGGCAGCTTGCCCCCATATTCTCAACACACTTTCTGCAAAGAGACGTATTCATGTCACACGCTTTGATTATCGACATCAACGAATCCAATCTGCACCAGACGCTGGAACAATCCACGCAGATGCCGGTGCTGTTCTATTTCTGGTCCGATCGCAGCCAACACTGTCAGGAGCTGACGCCGGTGCTGGAGCGTCTGGCACAGGAGTATGCGGGTCAGTTCATTTTGGCCAAACTGGATTGTGATAAAGAGCAGATGGTGGCATCGCAGTTTGGTCTGCGCTCGATTCCAACCGTGTACCTGTTCCAGAACGGGCAGCCGGTGGATGGCTTCCAGGGCCCGCAGCCGGAAGAGGCGATCCGCGCGCTGCTGCAAAAAGTGCTGCCGCGTGAAGAAGAGATCAAAACCCATCAAGCGATGCAGTTGATGGAAGAAGGCAAACCGCTGGATGCGCTGCCGTTGCTGAAAGATGCCTGGGCGCTGAGCAACCAGAACAGTGAAATTGGTTTCCTCTTGGCAGAAGTGCTGATCACCCTGAGCCGCAGCGAAGAAGCAGAAGCGGTGCTGGCGGTGGTGCCATTGCAGGATCAGGACACCCGTTATCAAAGCCTGGTATCGCAAATCGATCTGCTGAAACAAGCTGCGGATACCCCTGAAATTCAGCAACTGCAGGAACAACTGGCAGCCGAGCCCGCGAATGCGGAACTGGCTGCTAAACTTGCATTACAGCTGCACCAGGTGGGCCGTAACGAAGAAGCGCTGGATCTGCTGTTCAGCTTCCTGAAGAGCGATCTCAGTGCCGGAGAAGGTCAGGTACGTAAGATGTTCCAGGAGATTTTGGCCGCGCTCGGCACGGGCGATGCTCTCGCCACACGCTATCGCCGCCAGCTGTACTCGCTGCTGTACTGATCGGTACCGCGCGTGCAACGGGCCGAACGACTCGGCCCGATAATCTGACAACCAGGAGGTTATATGTTGACTGTGATTCCCGTCATTATCGTGCTCGCACTCGTTACGGTATGGGCCGGTGTAAAAATTGTGCCACAAGGCTATCAGTGGACGGTGGAACGTTTTGGCCGTTACACCAAAACCCTGCCCCCCGGCCTGAGTTTAATTGTCCCGTTCATGGATCGTATTGGTCGCAAGATCAATATGATGGAACAAGTCCTCGATATCCCCTCGCAAGAAATCATCTCCAAAGATAACGCCAACGTCACCATTGATGCCGTGTGCTTTATTCAGGTGGTTGATCCTGCGCGCGCGGCCTATGAAGTCAGCAATCTTGAGCTGTCGATCCTCAATCTGACCATGACCAACATCCGTACGGTACTGGGTAGCATGGAATTGGATGAGATGCTGTCGCAGCGCGATAATATCAATACCCGCCTACTGCATATCGTCGATGAAGCCACCAATCCGTGGGGCGTGAAGATCACCCGTATCGAAATTCGTGACGTGCGTCCACCGCAGGAATTAATCGCGGCAATGAATGCGCAGATGAAAGCCGAACGTACCAAGCGTGCTGACATCCATACCGCAGAAGGCGTGCGCCAGGCGGCGATACTGCGTGCTGAAGGTGACAAGCAGTCGCAGATTCTGAAAGCCGAAGGTGAACGTACTTCCGCCTTCCTGCAGGCCGAAGCGCGTGAACGTCAGGCGCAGGCGGAAGCCAACGCCACGCGTGCCGTATCGGAAGCGATTGCCGCAGGCGATATTCAAGCGGTGAACTACTTTGTGGCGCAGAAATATACCGATGCGTTGCAGAAGATCGGTGAATCTCATAACAGCAAAGTGGTGATGATGCCGCTGGATGCCAGCAGTTTGCTGGGTTCTATTGCCGGGATCGGCGAATTGTTGAAGGAGAGCCGTCAGGAGCGTAAACCGTGATCCTGATTGAGCTGATTGCCCATCCGCACTGGTTCTGGCTGACGCTGGGCGGCCTGCTGCTGGCGGCTGAAATGCTCGGCACCAGCGGTTATCTGCTGTGGAGTGGATTAGCGGCGGTGCTGGTCGGTCTGATTGAATGGCTTTTCCCGTTCTCGTGGACGCATCAGGGCATTTTGTTCGCGGTGCTGACGTTGCTGTGCGTCTATTTCTGGTATCGCTGGATGCGCTACCGCGAGGTTGCTCAGCAGCCTAACACCCTGAATCAACGCGGATCGCAGCTGATCGGGATGCACCTGACCCTTGGTAACACCCTTAAGGATGGGTTAGGCCATGTGCGCATAGGCGACAGCAGTTGGCGAGTGCAGGCGACAGAAGATTTGCCCGCCGGAACGCCCGTGATCGTCACCGGTGTGATCGGTATCACGCTGCAGATTCAACCGCGTTTCCCTTCGCCCTGATGGCAACAGCCCGCCAGATGATTGATGATCGGGCACTCGGCACTGTCATCGCCGGGGCAGGCTTCAGCAAGTTCCAGCAGTCGCGCGCGCATTGCATGCAATTCTTCGATGTGCGCAGCGATTTCATCCGCTTTCTGCAAGGTGCGCGCTTTGACATCCGCGCTGTGGCGTGCGGGATCGTTGAACAGCGTCACCAGCTCGCGGCATTCATCCAGCGTAAATCCGACCTGACGCGCCTGACGCAGCAGATTCAGCTCATCAATATGATGCGCGGCATAGCTGCGATAGCCATTGTCACTGCGTAACGGCGGCGTCACCACGCCCTTCTCTTCATAAAAACGGATCGCCTTGCTGGTTAGCCCGGTTTTTTTTGCCACATCGCTGATGTTCATCTTTTGTCTTCACCTCATGACCGCTTGACCTTCCCCTGAATGGAAGGTTTAGGCTCTATAACTAATGCAAAGTTTGCAGACAGTCAAACCTCTCGTTTAAGGAGTTTAAGATGTCACACACACAATTACTGGCGCTGGACGGTTTATCCTGTGGCCACTGCGTCAAACGGGTGAAAGAAGCGCTGGAGCAGCGCGACGATGTGGAACAGGCGGATGTCACGCAGCAGGAAGCGCGCGTTACCGGTGCCGCCAGCGCCAGCGATCTGATTGCGACCGTTGAACAGGCCGGCTATCACGCGGCGGTGAAAGACAGCCCAAAGCCTGAGCCGTTGACAGCAACAGAGCCGCCGCCGGAGGCGCTGACAACGGTGTCGCAACCGGCAGAAGAAAACCTTCCTGTTCACCATTTGCTGATCGGCGGCATGAGCTGCGCCAGCTGTGTGAGCCGGGTGGAACAGGCGTTGCAGAAAGTGCCTGGCGTCAGTCAGGCCCGCGTCAACCTCGGGGAGCGCAGCGCGCTGGTGTTAGGCGATGCGCAAGCCGAGGCGCTGATTGGCGCAGTGGATCAGGCGGGCTATTCCGCTGAAGTGATCGACGATGAACAGACGCGCCGTGAACGCCAGCAGGTCAGCGCACAGCAGGCGATGCGCCGCTTTAGCTGGCAGGCGGCATTGGCGCTGCTGCTCGGCGTGCCCATGATGATCTGGGGCATGCTCGGCGACAACATGATGTTGAGTGACGCCAACCAAACGTTATGGCGCTCGCTCGGCGTGATCACTTTGCTGGTAATGGTGATCGCAGGCGGCCATTTCTATCGCAGTGCGTGGCGCAGCCTACAGCACGGCACCGCCACCATGGATACGCTGGTGGCCTTAGGCACTGGCGCCGCCTGGCTCTATTCGATGAGCGTGGCGCTGTGGCCAGAATTTTTCCCGATGCAGGCGCGACATCTCTATTTTGAAGCCAGCGTGATGATCGTCGGTTTGATTAACCTCGGCCATGCGCTGGAACAACGAGCACGCCAGCGGGCATCCAAAGCCCTCGAACGCCTGTTGGATCTCACCCCTGCTCAGGCGCGTGTGATCGGTGAACAGGGCGAAACGCTGATGCCGTTGAGCGAGGTCCAGCCCGGCATGCTGCTGAAGCTGGTGACGGGCGATCGCGTGCCGGTGGACGGCGAAGTCGAAAGCGGTGAAGCCTGGTTTGATGAAGCGATGTTGACCGGTGAAGCAGTGCCACAGGCGAAACAGCCTGGCGATAAAGTCTATGCCGGGACGCTGTTGCAGGATGGCACGCTGCGCTTCGTAGCGCGCGCCACCGGCAGCCACACCACCCTGGCGCGTATCATCAATTTGGTGCGCCAGGCGCAGAGCAGCAAACCCGACATTGGCCGCCTGGCCGATCGCATCTCAGCGGTATTTGTGCCGGTGGTGGTGGCGATTGCCCTGCTGGCGGGTCTGGTGTGGTATCTGGTCGGCCCGCAGCCGCAGTTGGCCTACACGCTGGTTATTGTCACCACGGTGCTGATTATCGCCTGCCCTTGCGCGCTGGGGCTGGCGACGCCAATGTCGGTGATTGCCGGCGTCGGTCGCGCGGCAGAATTGGGCGTGCTGGTGCGCGATGCTGATGCGCTACAGCGTGCCAGCGAAGTCGATACCATCGTGTTGGATAAAACCGGCACGCTGACACGTGGCACCCCGCAGGTGAGCGATGTGCTGGTGTATGGCGACTGGAATCGTCAGCAGGTGCTGAGCGCTGCGGCGCAACTGGAACAAAGTTCGAACCATCCGCTGGCGAAAGCGATTCTGGCGGCAGTACCCGATCTCAGCGATGAGCCGACTAAGCAATTTCGTACAATACGCGGCAAAGGCGTGAGCGCTAAAGTGGCAGGCAGAACGCTGCTGCTCGGCAATCAGGCACTGCTGGATGAACAACAGATTGATTACCGCGCCGCACAACAAGATATCGACCGTTTCGCCGCGCAAGGCACTACGCCAGTGCTGCTGGCCGATCATCGTCAGTTGCTCGGCCTGATCGCTCTGCGTGACAGCCTGCGCCCGGAAAGTGCGGAGGCGTTACAGCGCCTGCACCAATTGGGCTATCGGTTAATCATGCTGACCGGCGATCACCAAAAAACCGCGCAGGTGATTGCTGCCGAAGCCGGTATTGATGAAGTGATCGCGGGCGTGCTGCCCGAAGGCAAAGCGCAGGCGATTGCGCAGTTGCAGCAGCAGGGGCGCAAAGTGGTGATGGTCGGCGATGGCATCAACGATGCGCCCGCGCTGGCGCAGGCCGATGTGGGGATTGCCATGGGTGGCGGCAGCGATGTGGCCGTTGAAACCGCCGCCATGACGTTGATGCGCAACGATTTGCACTGTGTTGCCGATGCGCTGGCGATGGCAGGCGCGACACTGCGTAATATGCGCCAGAACTTGCTCGGGGCTTTTGTCTATAACAGCCTGGGGATTCCAATTGCGGCGGGCGTGCTCTACCCGTTCACGGGTTTGCTGCTTAGCCCAATCGTGGCGGGCGCGGCGATGGCGCTGTCTTCGATTACCGTGGTGAGTAACGCGAATCGTTTGTTGCGCTTTAAGCCAGCAAAACGCTAATCGCCCTCTCTGCCCTGTTTTTCAGTGACTGAAATCGCTAGCATGGATTTTTGACTTCAAAAGGACAGGGCATGAGACGCAGTCTGTGGCACAGCTTCCAGCAGATGGCCGCCAGCCTCTTCCCGGCACGCTATACCTGGCCGGCAATGGATATCAAATTGGGCGATCGACGCCTGCATCTGGCGGGCAGTATTCATATGGGCACGCGCGATATGCAGCCGTTGCCAGCGGGCCTGTTACGCCAGTTGAGTCGCGCCGATGCGCTGATTGTCGAAGCGGATATTACCCAGGGTGCATCGCCCTTCACCCATGACGATGCCTGTACGCCGTTGGCGATGCGTCTGGATGCAGAGGTGTTGCAGCGACTGGATGTGCTGTGCGATGAGCTTTCGCTTTCCATGGCAGTGTTCGACACGCTGCCGTTCTGGCAAATCGCCTTGATGCTGCAGGCACAACAGGCGCAGCGTCTGGGGTTACGGCCGCAATATGGCATTGATTACCAACTGCTGATGGCGGCGAAATCGGCTAACAAGCGCATTATTGAACTGGAAGGCCCGGAAACCCAGATCGCACTGCTGAAGTCGCTACCGCAAGAGGGTTTATCGCTGTTACTGGACACGCTGGAGCATTGGCACACCAACGCCCGCCTGCTGCAAACCATGATCAGCTGGTGGCTGGATGCACCGCCCACGCAGCAACCGGTGGCCCTGCCGACCACCTTTAGCAGCGATCTCAATGACACGCTGATGCGCAATCGTAATCAGCACTGGCGCGAGTTATTGCAGGCGCTGCCGAAAGGCCGCTATGTGGTGGCCGTGGGTGCGCTGCATCTGTATGGCGAGGATAACCTGCCAGGATTGTTGAAATCGTAACAAATGCCGTCACCGCAAGACATTATGCATCCTCATGTCCTGAAAGCGATCAGATCGATGACGTGCGTCTCTCTGATTGTGCGGAAATGTGCTTTGCCGGATGCGCGGCGAAGGGTTGGCACAGCGGATGAGCAGTAAGGAGTTGAGCCGTTGAGCCGTTGAGCCGTTGAGCCGTTGAGCCGTTGAGCCGTTGAGCCGTTGAGCCGTTGAGACGTTGAGACGTTGAGCAGCAGATGACAAACAAAGCGGATGCGCGGCGAATTACAGGCAAAAAAGAAGGCCAATATCGCTATCGGCCCGTCAAAGAGGAATTTGTTTATGATTTTGGTTATCACCAGCATTGCTGGCGCGGGCCAATTTTCGCGCAAAGTTCAGAATTTCGCCAGTATTATTCACCAAAACTGAAATAAGAATTTTCGTAGCAAGGACAGAACATGACACCCGCCGTAAAACTGCTGGAAAAACAAAAGGTCGCCTTTACCCTTCATCCTTATGAGCATGACAGCCACGAAACAAATTTTGGTGATGAGGCGGTGCGTAAGCTCAATCTCGATGCACGCCAGGTGTTCAAAACCCTGCTCGTGGCGCTCAACGGCGATGCCAAAGCGCTGGCGGTAGCCGTGACGCCAGTTTCCTCGCAGCTCGATTTGAAAAAAGTGGCAAAGGCGCTGGGCGCCAAAAAAGCGGATATGGCCGACCCGCAACTGGCACAGCGCGTCACCGGCTATCTGGTGGGTGGCATCAGCCCGCTGGGGCAGAAAAAACGTCTGCCAACGGTGATTGATCAGCAGGCTGCAGAATTTGCCACCATCTTTGTCTCCGGCGGTAAGCGCGGGCTGGATATAGAACTGGCGGCGCAGGACCTGGCACGACTGCTGGATGCCACACTGGCCGACGTGGCGCGCCGCGATTAATCCGGCTGCTGGGCGCAGAGTTGATCAATCATCCAGCGCCCGGCAGGACCTGGCGGATTGCGTCGCGACCAGATTACATCCACCGCGATGCGCTGTGGCCAGCCTGGCACCGGCAACTCTTTCAACACCTGATGACCAAACTGCTCCACCAGCCAGCGCGGTAATACGCTCCAGCCAAAGCCCTGCTCCGCCATTTCCAGCAGCAATAAATAAGAAGGCGCCGACCACACTCGGCCAGCAGGCAAGGGTTCACGGTTTTGCACCCAGGTATTAAGCCGTAAATGACGTAATTCACCGAGTTGAGCTTCACTCACCTGTTTTGACTGCGCCAGCACATGCTCCTGATGCAGATAGATCGCCATTTCGGCCCCCACCTGTAAACGTGCCACCGCTAAATCAGGCGGCAACTGCGGCTGCGCACGCACCACGCCGAGATGCACGCGACCGGCCTGCAGCAGGTCCAGCGCGTCCGCGTCCTCAGCAATCATGCATTCAAATTCAATATCCGGATAACGCGCTTCAAAGCGGTTGAGCAGATTTTCATGATGATCGGCCTGCCAGAAATCAGAAATCGCCAGACTGAGTCGCGGTTCCACGCCCTGTGACAGCCGCACCGCCAGCTCATCCAACCGCTGGCTGGCCGCCAGAATCTGCTGTACCTGCGCCAGTGCGCGCTGTCCTTGCTCGGTTAGTACCGGCTGACGACCGCTGCGATCGAACAGAGTGAAACCGAGATCGTCTTCCAGATTCGCCACGGCGCTGCTGATGGTGGACTGGCTTTTGGCCAGCGCACGCGCCGCCGCAGAAAACGAGCCGCTGGCGACAGTCTGGACAAAGGCCTCAAGGGATTCCGGGGAGTATTTCATGGTGAACCATCGCTTTTATCGATAGGTAATCATTTTATCTTAGCATTTTGCGGTGAGAAAATGTGTCGCGTTACCCAAAAGGAGGTTTATATGCGTACCCGTTCGCTGAAAGAACGTTTTTATCATGCTGCAGGATTTGAAGTGCTGGCGATTCTCACTGTGGCTCCGCTGGCCGCCTGGATTATGGAAAAGCCGCTGTTTCAGATGGGCGCGCTGGCGATTATGTTGTCAACGGTCGCCATGCTGTGGAACATGATCTATAACACCGGTTTTGATCGCATCTGGCCGCCGCAGAGAAAACGCGGCCTCGGCCTGCGCGCCATCCACGCGCTGGGCTTTGAAGGGGGCTTTATCGTTATCGGTTTGCCGATTGCCGCCTGGATGCTGAAGATCACGCTGCTGGAAGCCTTCATGCTGGAAGTGGCGTTCTTCCTGTTCTTCCTGCCCTATACCATGGCTTATAACTGGATGTGGGATAAATTGCGCCAGCGCTGGCTGACGCAGAAATCCTGTCAGGCATAAAACAACGGCGCCCAATCGGGCGCCGTTTTTAATTGTGCAGCGCACGCGGCCAGATCCACGCCAAAATGGCTTGCGGGTAGCTGCGCTTCCTGGGTTTTTCCTGCGCTTTGTCGCGCTCCTGTACCTGCTGCTCCGTCAAATGCACGATGCCGGTTGGCGCATAGTCGGCGATTTTCAGCGGTGAGTGCGCCGTGACAAAATCGCGCAGCACATCTGCATCGCGCAGTCCGGTATTGCTGAAGCCCGCATGCGCTTCGATGTTGGGATAACCATCACCGCCGCTGGCATTAAAGCTGTTGGTGGCCATGCGATAGGTTTTGTCTTTTTGCAGCGGCTCGCCATTGATCTTCACCTCACTCACCGCTTTGCCATCTGCCACCAGACTGATATTGCTGAATTGCGCGAAACCACCGGAGTTGGTCTTGATATTGGCAACCGTGGCAAGATACTTCAGTAATTCGTCTCCGGTCAGCGTGACTGACACCACCTGATTACCAAACGGCTGCACCTGCAACAGATCGCGCCAGCTCAGTTTGCCCGCGGCCAGTGAAGTGCGAATGCCACCGCCACTGATCACCGCGAAATCCGCTTGGGTCGCTGCCATCTGCGCGCGCAGAATCAGCTGCCCTAGGTTGGTTTGTTCAAAGCGCACTTTGTCGCGTTCGCCCACGAACACGCCATCACTGCTGCCAACCGTGACGTCGAGTTTCTTTGCCGCGCGCAGTTGATACGGCGTCAACAATTTCATCATTGCGCTGTTGGGTGGGATCTCTTCCTGCCAGGTAAGCCAGGAAACGCTGCCATCCAGATTCTTCACCTCGTGCTTGAGATTCACCGGGATCAGCTGATAGCTGTCCAGCGTCAATTCGCCGTTGCGGAAGGTGAAATCGCCGCGTCCGACATATTTGCCCCACTCTTTCGCCTGCATGATCCACACGCCATTTTGGCGATCGGGCTGACAAGGCTGGCCGGGCTGATAATCTTTCACGCTGACGTTATCTTTTTCCATGCACACCGCATCCTGCGAGTGGCCGCCGATGATCACATTGATAGTGCCCGGCGGCAGGCTGCGCGCCAGTTCCACATCACCCGGCGCGTTGCTACCGTGCTGTCCATCGTCGTAATGGCCCATGTGCGTCAGCGCCACAATCACATCGGGTTTTTCACTGGCACGCAGTTCCGCCACCGCTTTTTCCGTCTCTTTCACCGGATCGCGGATGTCGATATTGGCAATATTTTCCGGATTGGAAATTTTCAGCGTATCGGTGGTGGTCAGGCCAATCACCGCGATCTTCAGCCCCATGCGATTAAAGATCGCCCACGGCTTGAACAGACGCTGGTCGCTGCCCTTTTGATAGATATTGGCAGAGAGGAAGGGAAATTTGGCCCACTTCTGTTGCTGTTGTAGCACGCTGAGCGGCTTATCAAATTCGTGATTGCCGAGCGCCATGGCATCGTAGCCGATGAGGTTCATGCCACGAATATCGGGTTCGGCATTGAGCAGATCCGATTCCGGCACGCCTGTATTCACGTCTCCGGCGGAAAGGATCAAGGCACCACCGCCTTTGGCCTGCACATCATAACGCTGTTTATCCATCAGCGTTTTCTGCGCCGCCAGACCGTATTCGCCCTGCGCATTGGTCCAGTAGCGACCGTGATGATCATTGGTGTGCAGAATACTGAATCGATAACTGCGATCCGTCTGCCATGCCTGCGCCAGCATCGGCAGCAACAGCATGATCAGCGCCAGCCAGCGCCCTCTCCGCGGGAATAACAACAAAGCCGATCTCCTTATTCTGCGTCTTTCCACTTTGCCGTGGACTTAATGTGCTTTATCACCCTTCTGTGTCGCACAGATGGCACTTTAACTCAAGACTAAAGGCTTATAGAGTCATGCGGTAGTAACAAACTGATAACGATAACCGCACTCTTCAGGATTTTTATGGCAAGTGACATCGCAACCCCGGCACGCGCACCGGGACGGACCGCTTTTGGCATTTTAGGTGCCATCAGCCTCGCGCATCTGCTCAACGATATGCTGCAATCGCTGCTGCTGGCGATCTACCCGATGCTGCAAAAAGATTTTAGCCTTAACTTCGTCCAGATAGGTCTGATAACGCTAACCTTTCAGGTCACCGCTTCGCTGCTACAGCCGATCATCGGTCATTACACCGACAAATACCCAAAACCCTGGTCTTTGCCGGTGGGGATGGGCTTTACGCTGTGTGGTCTGGTGCTGCTGACGTTCTCCAGCACCTATCCGCAGGTGCTGCTCGCTGCCGCGCTGGTGGGCAGTGGTTCCTCGGTGTTTCATCCGGAATCTTCGCGCGTGGCGCGTATGGCCTCCGGTGGACGTCATGGCCTGGCTCAATCCCTGTTCCAGGTGGGCGGCAACTTTGGTAGCGCGTTAGGCCCACTGTTAGCAGCGATGATCGTTGCCCCGTACGGCAAAGGGCATCTTGCCTGGTTCGTGCTGGCGGCACTGCTCGGCATTATCGTGCTGCTGCAGGTCAGCCGCTGGTATAGCCACCAGCAGCGCGCCAGTAAGGCAAAGGCAACGGTTGCGCCGGTTAACCCGCTGCCGCGTAAGAAAGTGGCGTTGGCGATCAGCATTTTACTGCTGCTGATCTTCTCTAAATACTTCTATCTCACCAGCCTGAGCAGCTACTACACCTTCTATTTAATCCAGAAGTTCGGACTTTCTGTTCAGGCCTCGCAATTCCATCTGTTTGCCTTCCTCGGCGCGGTGGCTGCGGGCACCATTATTGGCGGGCCGATTGGCGATAAAATCGGCCGTAAATACGTGATTTGGGTATCGATTCTTGGCGTTGCGCCCTTCACTTTGTTGTTGCCCCACGCCAACTTAATGTGGACCAGCGTGTTGAGCGTGAGCATCGGGTTGATTCTCGCCTCGGCGTTTTCTGCCATTTTGGTGTATGCGCAGGAGCTGATGCCAGGGCGTATTGGTATGGTTTCCGGGCTGTTTTTCGGTTTTGCCTTTGGTATGGGTGGGCTCGGTGCCGCCGTGTTGGGCGTAGTGGCAGACCACACCAGCATCGAATGGGTATATCAAATCTGTGCCTGGCTGCCTTTAATCGGCCTTTTAACCGCTTTCTTACCTGATAACCGCCACGCGTAAGCCACTTTTGGGGGGCAACGCTTTTTCCTCGCCCCCCTCCATTCTGCGTAAAACCTGCCGATAGTATAAGATAACTGAGGAAAATGCTGCTTAAGCTGCGTTTTCTTCTTAATTTTTCAATTTAATCGCTTTTCACCGCTCAAATGTTTAAACGTGGTTAGCGATTGTGCATTACACTAGGTTGTTACAAGCGGATACATTTGCACACAAGGAGACAGGCATGCATCACACCACACCGTTGATCACCACCATTGTCGGGGGCCTGGTCCTCGCCTTTATCCTTGGAATGATTGCCAACCGTCTTCGAATCTCCCCGCTGGTCGGTTATCTGCTGGCTGGCGTGCTCGCCGGTCCCTTTACCCCGGGCTTCGTCGCCGATACTAACCTCGCGCCTGAGCTCGCCGAACTCGGCGTTATCCTGCTGATGTTTGGCGTGGGTTTGCACTTCTCGCTGAAGGATTTGATGTCGGTAAAGTCGATCGCCATTCCCGGCGCCATCGCGCAAATCGCGGTGGCCACGCTGCTGGGAATGGGGCTGTCGTGGGCGATGGGCTGGTCGTGGATGACCGGTCTGGTGTTTGGCCTCTGTCTCTCCACCGCCAGTACCGTGGTGTTACTGCGTGCGCTGGAAGAGCGTCAACTGATTGATAGCCAGCGGGGGCAGATCGCCATTGGCTGGCTGATTGTTGAAGATTTGGTGATGGTCCTGACGCTGGTGCTGCTGCCCGCCATTGCCGGGATGCTGGAAGAAGGCAACGCCAGCCCCTCTCTGCTGTTCTGGGACCTGATGCTGACCATCGGCAAAGTCGTCGCCTTTATGGTGCTGATGATGGTGGTCGGCCGTCGCGTGGTGCCGTGGATTCTGGCAAAAAGTGCCGCCACCGGATCGCGTGAACTCTTTACCTTATCCGTACTGGCCCTGGCGCTGGGTATCGCTTTCGGTGCGGTTGAATTCTTCGATGTCTCCTTCGCCCTCGGCGCCTTCTTTGCCGGTATGGTGCTTAACGAATCCGAACTCAGCCACCGTGCCGCGCACGATACCCTGCCACTGCGCGATGCGTTTGCGGTGCTGTTCTTTGTCTCGGTCGGTATGTTGTTTGACCCGATGATTTTGATCGAGCAGCCGCTGGCGGTGCTGGGCGCGCTGGCGATCATCGTGCTCGGGAAATCCATCGCCGCCTGGCTGCTGGTGACGCTGCTCGGCCACTCGCGCCGCACCGCCATGACCATTTCAGTGAGTCTGGCGCAGATTGGGGAATTTGCTTTTATCCTTGCCGGATTAGGTATTTCACTCGGCATGTTGAGTGATGAAGGACGCAATCTGGTGCTGGCGGCTGCGATCCTCTCGATTATGCTCAACCCGATTCTGTTTACCCTTCTGGAGCGCTACCTCGATAAGACTGAAACCATCGAAGAACAGACGCTGGAAGAGGCGATTGAAGAAGAGAAGCAGATTCCGCTGGATATCTGTAATCACGCGGTCATTGTGGGTTATGGCCGCGTTGGCAGCTTGCTGGGCCAGCAGCTGATGGAAGCCGATGTGCCGCTGGTGGTGGTGGAAAATTCCCGTCCGCGCGTTGAAGCGCTGCGTGAGCAAGGGATCAAGGCGGTGCTGGGCAATGCGGCTCGCGTCGATACCATGGAGTTAGCCCGACTCGACTGTGCACGCTGGCTGCTGCTGACCATTCCAAACGGTTACGAAGCCGGGGAAATTGTCACCGCCGCGCGTGAGAAGCGTCCGGATATCGAAATTATTGCCCGCGCGCATTACGACGATGAAGTGAATTACATCATGGAACGCGGTGCCAATCGCGTGGTGATGGGCGAGCGTGAGATCGCCAACAGCATGTTGAACGTGCTGCAGGAAGAGATTGCGCAGAACCCGATTGTGCGGGAGTGCCCGATATAACAGACACCTTAGCGCCATAATTCAACTGATACCGTAGCGCCGCTATTCAACAGACACCGTAGCGGCGGGATTAATCGCGCAATTCAAGCAGCACCGCTGCCAACAAACGCGCGATAAATCGCGCCGTTACGGGTTCACTGTTACCTGTCCCAGTACGACTCTTCTAAACTGTCTTCCCGCTCAGGCAGCCCGCGCATCAGACGCGGTGAATGCTGATTCAGCACCTGATAACTCACCCGGTTGGCATACTTACACACCTGCGCCAGCGACGAATAGGTGAGATAACCGCGTGCGTGTTTGCTGGAGTTCGGCACTTTCTGGCGGTGGAAATTATTGGCAGTGATGTCGTGCAGCAGCGCGGCCAGAGCACCATCGCCCGCGCCGTTGGTGTTCATGATCTTCTCAGGGCCGCCCATATAAGGCGCGATGTGCGAGAAGATGCGCAGCGGCTGCTGGCAATCCTGATGACGCATAGCGCGGCTGAACTCATATTGGTTGAACTCGGCAATTGCGCCCGGCAGCAGCGGATGATTGGTTTTGCGCTTGAATTCATCTTCGGTGAAGCCAGCCATATACAAACCGGTAGGGCCAGCAGTGCACAGCACCAGATCCACCCAGTCCAGCGCAATATTCGACGCCAGCAGCGGATCCTGCTCACCCGTCAGCGCCAGCGCCTCTTCTTCGTTCATCGCCACGATCGACACATGATCACGCAGGAAATCGCGCCAGAACTGCGGATCGTCCTGAATCACGTATTTGGTTCCCAGCGTCAGCACCACCGGCACGTTATGTTTTTTCGCGTAGTCGATGGCACGCAGCGTGGCCGCTGGCATCGGTTCACCCGGCTGGCAGCGCACCAGATAGGAAGTCAGCACCAGCGCCGACGCCCCGGCAATCACCTCTTCCGGAATGCTGTCCGCCTGCAGTTGGTTCATTAAACCCGGGCTGATGGCAAAGGTGCGTTCGCCCTGCTCACCAATCAGAGTGAAGCAGCGGCCAATCGCGCCATCCACGCCCTGCAGGAAGTTGAGATCCATACGGCTGGAGGTGTTGCACAGATAGCGATAAGCGTAGCCGCCAATCTGGATGTTGTTGCACATCACGCCGAGCAATACGGAACGGTCATCGGCCAGCACGGAATAGTTGTGCAGCGTATTACCGATGGTGCCGCCGGCAAATTGATGGCTGATCAGCGCATCGCGCATTAGCTCGTCATACAAAGCTTCTGCGGTAGCATCGTCGATCACCAGCGAGTGGCCGGCGCTCAGCCCGTAGCGTTGCAGAAAGTCATCATCAACTTTGGCTTCAATATCCACCAGCGTCTGGTCGATACCCACCACCCAACTGCCCTCTTCCTGCTCTTGAGGTGTGGCTTGCAGCAGCGGATCGCGCGCGTTAACGGGGAAATAGTGTTTGGATTTGCGTTTGCCGGGAAATTTCATCGTGGCTGCCGTAAGGGAAATCTGACAGAGAATGATATCACACTCTCTGCCAGCACTTTATCGGCGTGCGTTGACCAACTGAACCATCATCTCGATGTGCTCGTCATCGGCGTTGAGCGCGGGAATGTATTCGAACTTCTCGCCACCGGCGTGCAGGAAGAACTCACAGTTCTGCTCGCTGATCTCTTCCAGGGTTTCCAGGCAGTCTGCGGAGAAGCCGGGACTCATCACCTGCACATGTTTGATGCCCTTGGCCGGTAAACCTTGCATGGTTTCGTCGGTGTACGGTGTCAACCATGGCTCGCGACCAAAGCGTGACTGGAAGGTCATCATGATTTTGTGCGGCGCGATGCCCAACGCGGCAGCCAGCCCCTCGGTAGTGTCTTTGCAGCGCTGCGGATAATCATCACCTTCGTCGGCAAAGCGCTGTGGGATGCCGTGATACGACAGCACCAGCAGGTCCGGTTCGCCATGCTGCGCAAACGAACGCTCAACCGAAGCCTTCAGTGCTGCGATATAGGCAGGATGCTCGGCATAATCGCGAATGAAAGCCACTTCAGGCAGGGAGCGCAGCGGTTTAAAGCTGGCGGATAATCCGTCCCAAACGGCAGCCACCGTCGAGCACGAGAATTGCGGATAGAGCGGCAACACAATCAGTTTGGTGACACCCTGGTCCAGCAAACGCTGTACCGCCCCGTCGAGGCTTGGCTGGCCGTAGCTCATGCCCAGCTCAACCGGCATATCCACGCGCTGCGCCAGCGCATCGCGCTGCTGCTTGCTGAACACCATCAGCGGAGAGCCTTCTTTCATCCACACCGAGGCGTACAGTTTCGACACGCGCGGCGAACGGAACGGCAAAATGGCGAAATTGAGAATCGGCCACCACAACCAACGCGGTGTATCCACCACGCGCGGGTCGCCAAGGAACTGTTTTAGATAGCGCTTAACGGCAGGTGTTGTAGGCGCATCAGGTGTGCCTAAGTTGACCAGCAAAACCCCAGGCTTTTCTTGCCTCATTGGTATTTCCTTGATGTCAAAACGAATGGATCAAAATCAGGGGGAAATTGTAGCGGAAATCGTGGGAGGGGAAAGCAATTGCTGCAAAAGGGCCGGACAACCGGCCCCTGATCCGCATTAACCGAGAATACCGGCCAGCTGCGTGCTCACTTCAGCCACCTTACGGGTGCCGTCGATCTTGTGATACTGGGTGTTACCGGCTTCCGCTTCTTTGCTGTAGTAAGCAATAAGCGGTGCAGTCAGCTGATGGTATTCCACCAGACGCTTACGCACGGTTTCTTCCTGGTCGTCTTTACGCGTGGTCAGCTCTTCGCCGGTCACGTCATCTTTGCCTTCCACTTTTGGAGGATTATAGGTGACGTGATACACGCGGCCAGACGGCGCATGCACGCGACGACCAACAATACGATCCACAATCAGTTCGTCCGGTACGGCAAACTCCAGCACGAAGTCAACATTGATACCCGCGTCTTTCATGGCATCAGCTTGTGGGATGGTGCGTGGGAAGCCATCGAGCAGGAAACCGTTTTTGCAGTCTTCCTGCGCGATACGCTCTTTAACCAGCGCAATCACCAGCTCGTCTGTCACCAGTTTACCGGCATCCATGATGGCTTTCGCCTGTTGGCCCAGTTCGGTGCCTGCTTTAACTGCCGCACGCAACATGTCACCGGTGGAGATTTGCGGAATACCGTATTTCTCCATGATGAATTGAGCCTGAGTGCCTTTACCTGCGCCCGGTGCCCCGAGCAGAATAATACGCATTGCGTAATTCCCCTTGCGAATCGCATTGATCAATCTGAGAAGGCCAAGAACATACCATTATGACCCGCGCACCACAAGGAAACGGGCGCGCTTCCGGTGAAAGCTTTACTTTGACTTGCTTTAGCGCAAAACACCAGCAGAGTGCCCGTTTTTAAGAATCAAGGCTAACGCTTAACACGTCTTTCAGACGTCTCTTCAGGATCGGCGTGACGTTTTGATTTTTGTTCACACCGCCGCGCACGTTGGCATGCAGGCGCAATCGGTGAGGAGCGGGAAGCAGATGCATATCCTGCGGTAAGTCGGGCAAGGTAAGACTGACCGGCATGGGGAACAGGGCGAACGGTAAGCCGTGCTGCTGAATCGATTGCAGCTGAACCGGGGCCTCAAGCGTAATATTATCCACGCTAGCGATATTAAACGGCCGCCAGTCGCTCTTTTCCATCATTTCAAGGGTTTGATCCAGTGACGAGCCAAAGGCCAGTCCCTGCTCAAATAACCGCAATTCGCTGCGCACCAGCGTGCTGAAATCGCAGGTTTTCAATGCAATTAACACCAGGTCACTGCTTAACGCCGCATGACGATCGAGCCGCGCCACAAACAATCGCGCATCACTGATTAATCGTTTATGCAACAAGGTGGCAAAGGATTCCGAGGCGTCGGTCACGCCCTGACTTTGACACTCCGCCAGCGGACGCACCCGACCCTGCAGCATGTCGACATGCTCCACCAGCGCAATGTTACCAGCCATCATCGGCACTGCGGGTAACACACTCAGTTCACTGACCGGATATTGCGAAGCGTAACGCGTTTGATTGCGCGCCTGTTCCTGACGTAAAAACAGTTGTGAGAGCAGCACCCGCGAAATATGCAAAGAAGGTGCAAAGAAGAGGTCGTAATTTTCCAGCCGATAGTGACGTGAAAGCAAGCCGCGAAGTCGATCGCGCGCTGCCGCCGCCCTGGCAGAAGCATATTGGTGATCCATCGCGTGAGATTTCTCTAATTATAAAGATGCTGTGTGTGTCGCAGATTGAGGGGGAACATTAGCCGCGTTAAACACAGACAACGCCATCCGTCAACCCGCCATAATCTGGGGGAAAGGTTAGGCCAATGCGGCTGGACATTAAAATGATATAAACTGACAATCCCTGTTAGGTTTTTACACAGGGGATGAGTATGACCGCGCTTCCGTCGTTACGTGCACTGCACTATTTTCATCAGGCAGCACTGCACAGCAGTTTTAGCGTGGCGGCCGAGCGTCTTCATGTGACACACAGCGCCATTAGCCATCAGATTCGACAGCTGGAAAGCTGGATGGGAAAGCCCTTATTCGTCCGTACCAATGGGCGCGTCAAATTAACCTCACACGGCGAGCGCTTGCTGGTGAGTTGTCAGAAGGCGTTTAGCGAACTCTCCACCACCTGCGAAAGCATTCGCACCGGCATGCGTCATCACCTCAGCGTCTCTTGCGCGCCCAGTTTTCTCTCGCAATGGCTGATTCCACGTATTAGCAGTTTTTATCAACGCTATCCCGATATTGAAGTGCAGTTTCAGCCGCTGGTGGAGATCGACCAGTTGCGCAGTGAACACACCGATGTGCTGATTCTCAGCTATGAGCAGTCACCGGATGAGGATATTGATGCTACGCTGATCAGCGATGACTACATCGGCCCGCTGTGCGCGCCTCAATACGCGGCACGTTTTCACAATGAGCAGGATTTAGCGTCATTGCCGCTGCTGCATGCCGATACACGACTGCACGCCTGGGCCGAGTGGGCGAAAACCAGCGGTGCGCGTGGCAATTATTGGGTCGGTAAGCATTTCGATAATCTCACTCTGGGCATTCAGGCGGCGAGAAATGGCTTAGGGGTGATCATGGCCCCGCGCTTACTGGTCAGGCAGGAGTTAAGCGACGGTACGCTTATCGCCCCATTGGGATTTGTGCGTGTGGACCGCGCCACCTGGATGATGACGAAAATGTCACGTCAGCATGATGCGGAGATAACGTTATTCCGGGATTGGCTGCGCGATCAGGCGCTGCATTAAAAAAAGGTCGGCATTCAATGCCGACCTTTTTTGTCTCTTGCCAACCCTGCCGCCGGTATTGATGCCAACCGGCGCGGGCGCTGAATGGCTTACGCCGTCAGCAGTTGGTTCATACGACGGATAAACTGGTTAGGATCGTCCAGCGTGCCGCGCTCAGCCAGCAGCGCCTGATCCAGCAGCAGCTCAACCCATTCAGCAAAATGCGCTTCGTCATGGGTATCCGCCACGCGTTTCACCAGCGTATGCTCCGGGTTGATTTCGAAGATGTACTTCACATCCGGCACTTCCTGGCCCGCAGCAGCAAACAGCTTCGCCATCTGGGTGGTCATTTCGTTGGCGTCGGTGGTGACAATCGCCGGGGTGTCGGTCAGACGATGAGTCAGACGCACCTCTTTCACACGCTCGCCCAGCAGCGTTTTCACGCGCTCAACAAACGGCTCCAGCGCTTTTTCCGCTTCCTTCTGCTCTTCGGTCTCTTCATCGGCCAGTTTGCTCAGCGACTCATCCGCTTTGCTCACTGACTGGAAGGTTTTACCGTCGAACTCGGTCAGGTAGCTCATCATCCACTCGTCGATACGATCGGACAGCAGCAGCACCTCGATACCTTTTTTGCGGAACAGTTCCAGATGCGGGCTGCTCTTCGCGGCGGCATAGCTGTCAGCAGTGATGTAGTAAATCTTATCCTGCCCTTCCACCATGCGGCTCAGGTAATCGTCCAGCGAAATGGTCTGCTCAGCGCCTTCACTCTGCGTGGTGGCAAAGCGCAGCAGTTTAGCAATCGCCTGCTGATTGGTGTTGTCTTCGGCGGGGCCTTCTTTCAGGACCAGACCAAACTCTTTCCAGAACTGCTGGTATTTTTCGGCGTCGTCTTTAGCCAGTTTTTCCAGCATCTGCAGGCTACGCTTGGTCAGCGCGGCACGCAGGCTCTGGGTGACACGGCTGTCCTGCAGGATTTCACGCGAAACGTTCAGCGGCAGATCGTTGGAATCGATCAGGCCACGCACAAAGCGCAGGTAGTTCGGCATGAACTGCTCGGCATCGTCCATGATGAACACGCGCTGCACATACAGCTTCAGGCCGTGTTTGCTGTCGCGGTTAAACATGTCGAATGGCGCACGCTGCGGGATGTACAGCAGGCTGGTGTACTCCTGCTTGCCTTCCACACGGTTGTGGCTCCAGATCGCCGGATCGCTGTAATCATGGGCGATGTGTTTATAGAACTCGTTGTACTCTTCATCGCTGATTTCAGACTTGTTGCGCGTCCACAGCGCCTGGGCTTTGTTGATCTTCTCCCAGGTGGTGGTGTCGTTCTCTTCGTCTTTGGTCTCAATCTCAACCGGCAGCGCAATGTGATCGGAGTATTTGCTGATCACGTTGCGTACGCGCCACGCATCGAGGAAATCATCCTCGCCTTCGCGGAAGTGCAGCGTGATTTCGGTACCGCGATCGGCTTTCTCAATTTCTGCCAGAGTGTATTCACCCTCGCCCGCCGATTCCCAGAACACGGCTTCATCGGCTTTCGCGCCCGCAGCACGAGTACGCACGGTGACTTTATCTGCAACGATAAACGCCGAGTAGAAGCCCACGCCAAACTGACCGATCAGCTGACTGTCTTTCGCCTGGTCTGAGCCCATGGATTCAAGGAAGGATTTGGTGCCGGACTTCGCGATGGTACCGAGGTTCTCAATCACCTCATCACGGCGCATACCGATACCGTTATCGCTCAAGGTCAGCGTACGATTATCCTTATCGACCGAGATACGCACGCGCAGGTCGCCATCGCCTTCATACAGATCCGGCGTGGACAGGGCGCGGAAGCGCAGTTTGTCGGCGGCATCCGAAGCGTTGGAGATCAGTTCACGCAGGAAAATCTCTTTGTTTGAATAGAGGGAGTGAATCATCAGGTGCAGAAGTTGTTTTACCTCTGACTGGAAGCCACGCGTCTCTTGTCCTTTCATGGTCATTGCTACCTCAACTAAATCGGGGTTGATCATAGGTTGAGAGAGAAATGGGGATGATGATGGGAATTTCAAGCCGATGTCGGTGAAGACATCGGCAAGTGATTAGAATTTAAACTTGTGGCGTCCAGCGAGCGAGTGCGACAGCGTGGTGCCATCGACCATTTCCAGCTCACCACCGACCGGCACACCGTGTGCAATGCGGCTGGCATCAACGCCATATTGCCCGCACAGCTCAGCGATGTAATTGGCCGTGGCTTCACCTTCCACCGTTGGGTTGGTGGCGAGGATCACTTCGGTCAGCGTTTCACGCTCCAGGCGCTGCTCTAACCGATCCAGACCGATATCTTGCGGACCGATGCCATCCAGCGGTGACAAGTGGCCCATCAGCACAAAGTAACGGCCGCCAAACTGGCCGGTTTGCTCAATGGCGTGGATATCGGCAGGACTCTCCACCACGCAAATCTGGCCGTTTTGTTGACGGCGCGGATTGGCGCAGATGGTGCAAATTTCCTGCTCGGTGAAAGTGCGGCAATCGGCACAGTGGCCGATTTCCGACATCGCGCGGGTCAAAGCCTGCGCCAGACGCATACCACCGCTACGATCGCGCTGTAACAGCTGAAAAGCCATGCGCTGCGCCGATTTCGGGCCCACGCCCGGAAGGCAACGCAGCGACTCCATCAAAGATTCAAGCAGTGGACTGGTTTGCATCAGAACGGCATCTTGAAGCCAGGTGGCAGCTGCATACCAGAAGACACAGAAGCCATTTTCTCTTTCTGCGTTTCATCGATACGACGTGCTGCATCGTTGAAGGCTGCCGCAATCAGATCTTCCAGCATGTCTTTGTCGTCTTCCAGCAAGCTTGGATCGACTTCAACACGGCGGCAGTTATGTGCACCGTTAATGGTGACTTTGACCAGGCCAGCGCCTGATTCACCGGTCACTTCCAGCGCGGCAATCTCTTCCTGAACTTTGGCCATTTTGTCTTGCATCTGCTGGGCCTGTTTCATCAGGTTGCCCAATCCGCCTTTACCAAACATAGTCTTCTCTCTCTGCTGGGGCTGCGCGCCACTCACGCGCGACAGCGGGTGTTCAAACGGGTCGAATACTCTCTTCATCCAGATCGGCATCGAAGAATCGACGCAATGTCTGAATGTGAGTATCGCTTTCAATCGACTGGCGCGCCTGCACCAGTTTCTCTTCATAAATGGCCTGACGCCATTCCAGTGGCGTCAACACCGCAGGATTATCGTCTTCAACGATGGTCAGTTCAACCGTTTGTCCGGCTGCCTGACTGAGCGCTTCCGTCAACGCCTGTTTTGCCGACGCTGAATTCAGGTGACGCTGACTGCTGCGCAAATGCAGCGTGACGGCGTTCTCGCCCACCTCTTTCCACGCGTTTAACGCCACCTGCTGCACCAGTTTTGGCAACGTCAGTGCGGCTATTTCGGCGGCCCACGCATCGCGCTGCTGGGCTTCTTCGGCCAGACGAAGCGCCAGCTCAGGCGTTTTCTCATGCTCCAGAGCGGAACGCAAGGCTTTTGGCGTTGCGATGGGCTCCGCTTTTACCTCGACCGTTTGCTGGGCTTTCCAGCGATAGGCTTCTGGCTTCGCGGGCGTTTTTACCGCGGGTTCAGACGCACGCTGCTGCACGCGTTCGGTGACACTGGCAAGACGTTCCAGCGCCGGGTTCGCCGGCCGCGCGGGACGCGCTGCCGGCTCACTCTTTTTTGCTTTGCCGGCTCCCTGACGCAGCAACTGCGTTCGCGCCTGTAACAGTTGGCTGGTGGAGTCGGACATATGTTCTGGCGCCGGTTGCATATCGGCGTAGTCATCAGCCATCGGCGGCGCGTCCTGCATTGGCGGCGCCATCTGCGGCTGCGCGGCAGAGGCGGTGCGAGGTGCCGAAGAAGTGGCTGCAGGTCCGGGAGCGGAAGCCGCTGGCGTTGCTGACGCTGCAGTGTTGGCTGACGAAGCTGGAGCAGTAACCTGAGCGGAAGAGGCCGGCGCAGCAACGCCTGCGGATGCAGCAGACGCTTGCGGTGCCGCCTGCGGGATCAGACTGGGTCGCGCAACCGGCTCGGCAATGGTCGCCTGCGGATGGAACGCCAGCGCGCGCAGCAGCGTCATCTCGACGCCGAGGCGACGATCCGGTGCCAGCGGCAGATCTTTACGTCCCATCAACAAAGTTTGGTAGTAGAGCTGCACATCGGCGGGCGGTAAGACGCGCGCTAAATCGCGCAAGCGATGTGCCTGATTTACATCATCCTCACCCAGCGAAGCCGGCAGCAGTTGCACCATCGCCACACGATGCAGCAATCGCAGCATCTCGACCAGCAACGCTTCCCACTCGACACCACGGGATGCCGCCTGATTCAGCAGTGCCATCACCTGTTCACCCTGGCCCTCCACCAGCGCTTCAATCAGCGCCAGCGGCTGTTCGTCGTCCAGCGTGCCCAGCATTTGCGCCACGGTTTCACGCGTCACGCTACCCTGCCCCATGGCAATTGCCTGATCGGTGAGACTCAGGGCATCACGCATACTGCCGTCTGCGGCGCGCGCCAGCAGATGTAGTGCACGCGGCTCGGCGGCAATCTGCTCCTGCTGCAATATATGCACTAACTGCTGCTGAATTTGCTCGACGTCGAGCGCCTTAAGATGGAACTGCAGGCAACGCGACAGAATAGTGACCGGCAGTTTTTGCGGATCGGTAGTCGCCAGCAGGAATTTGACGTGCGACGGCGGCTCTTCCAGCGTTTTCAACAGCGCATTAAAGCTGTGACGCGAGAGCATGTGCACTTCATCGATCAGATAAACCTTGAAGCGACCGCGCGCCGGGGCGTACTGCACGTTATCCAGCAAATCGCGCGTGTCTTCGACTTTGGTGCGTGACGCGGCATCGATCTCAATAAGATCGACAAAGCGCCCCTGCTCGATTTCACGGCAGTTATCACACTGACCACATGGCGTGGAGGTGATACCGGTTTCGCAGTTAAGACCTTTCGCCAGCAAACGGGCGATCGAGGTTTTCCCCACGCCGCGTGTACCGGAGAAGAGATAAGCATGATGGATTCGTCCCAGTGACAATCCGTTGGCCAGCGCAGTCAGCACATGTTCCTGACCGACTACGTCAGCGAAAGCCTGGGGACGCCATTTTCGCGCAAGTACCTGATAGCTCATGTGGATTCAATCACTGGAATTTATTGAGTTGGCACAGCGGTGCGGCTAAATGAACCGGGTTCCGCCACAAGACAAAGAGGAAAAATGCAGCTTCGCAACCCCTGTTTATATGGGCAGTAGTCTAACAGCCACAACAGGATATGCCTATACCCGCGCTGCAGGCGCTGAATTTCATCGCGCATCCGCTTGAGCGGTACGATTTATCAGATATTGATACCAAGGTACGACGGCAGGAACGCGCAATGAAATGCGCCGCGATGGCCAAGGCCAGCGGCGCACAGGGCCTTAGTGGCCGGGGAAATTCACGAGGCTGTAGCAATCAATGCCGATCGCGTTAAGGCGCGCTTCACCGCTCAGATCAAACAGGTTGATCACGAACGCAGCATCTTTCACTTCACCACCGGCACGGCGGATCAGTTTCACTGTGGCTTCCAGCGTACCGCCGGTGGCCAGCAGATCGTCCACAACCAGCACCACATCACCTGGCTTAATGGCATCTTTGTGCAGCTCCAGCGCATCAGAACCGTACTCCAGCTCATAGCTCTCGCTGTAGGTTTCACGCGGCAGCTTGCCCGGCTTACGCACCGGCACAAAACCGACACCCAGACCCAGTGCCACCGGTGCACCAAACAGGAAGCCACGTGCTTCGGTGCCCACCACTTTGGTGATACCTTTGTTACGATAGCGTTCAACCAGAATGGCAATCGACGCGGCATAGGCCTGCGGATCTTCCATCAAACTGGTGACGTCACGGAACAGGATGCCCGGCTTAGGGTAGTCAGGGATGCTTTTGATGCTGTTTTTGATGAGTTCAAGCTGCTGAGCAGTTGCGGTCATAAGTGTTACGCCTGGAAAAATATCTAATACGCGCAGCATCCGACAGCGCCAATACCCGGAAACCGGGTTAAGCGAAGACGTTTAAAAAGGGAAGCCACGCACGAAGATGCCCAAATCTATGCAAATACCTGTCTAAATGCAACCCTGGCGCACTTAATCGCCGCTGTCAGCATTTTCTGCCACTACCGGGATACGCCACATAAACAAAAGCAGCGCGCACAACATGATGCCCAGCATAATCCGCACCCACAGCATGTTAACCAGATAAATAGAAGCGGCAAAGGTGATGACAATCAGCAACATGGCGCGGCCTTTGGCGCCGGGCGGCATGGCGCGATGCTGTTGCCAGTGGCGGATGTAGCGACCAAACGGCGAGCGCCACAGCAGCCAGTGGTGAAAACGCGGTGACGAACGGGCAAAGCACCAGGCGGCCAGCAACACAAATGGCGTGGTCGGTAACAAAGGTAATACAATGCCCAGCGTGCCCAGCACAATCGCCAGCCAGCCAAGACACAGAAGAAAAATTCGTTGCATGCCTGATGCCTGATAAAATCGGAACTGCGCTACGTTAACACAGTCGGAATCAGAGTGATGCCCCAACCGCCCGCACATCAACGTCTGCTCGCCATTGTCGATCAGCTACGACAGCAAATCGCGCAGCAACGCGATGGTGCCTGCCGACAGCCCCGTTTTGACGCCCAACTGTTCCATTGCAAAGGCACGCGGCTCGCTGATTATCTCGCTGAGCTGGAGCAAAATTTAACCCAGCTTGGCACAGCCGATACTGATGTGATGCGCCGCCAGTGGCTGGCGGAGAAAGTGCTGGACCAGATTGCCGCCCTGCAACGCGAATGCCAGAGCCAGCAACTGCGCCCCCCGCGTGAGCGTCCTCGCGTTGATCCGCGCCAGTCGAAGCGCGAAGAATATCAGGGCTATGAAACGCGCCTGCTGGCAATGATCGAACAACGTGAGCAACATCTGGCGCGCACCGAAACCCTCAGCGTGCAGCAGCAGTTGATCCGCGATATCGAAGTGCTGCACGAGCGGCTGGCACGCTGTCGCCATGCGATGCACAAACTGGAAATGTCAGGCCCGGCACGGTAATCACCGCCCACTTTCCTCTATACCCGTCATACTTCACACGGCAGGTGTGTTGGCTACGCTCATTCCCCCCATCTCTTACCTGAGTAAGCGCTTGCGGGTTCATTCCTTTGCCACTTGCCTGCACCTGAAATTATTTAGGATATATACTCCCCCTATGAATGAAGGAGGAAAATCATGACCCTAATTATGTGGATAGCGATTGGCGTGGTGGCTGGCTGCATCAAGCGCATGGTTTTTCCCGGTCGGCCGGGTGGGTTTGTTCCGACGCTGGTGCTGGCCGTGATTGGTGCGTTAATTGGGGGTTACATCGCGACTTATTTTACAACGGGTGATTTAGCGACGTTGCACCCCGCTGGCTTTGGGGTGGCACTGCTGGGTTCCATTTTGATGCTGCTGGTGGCGGCAAAATTACGTATTTAACAAGGAGAGATCATGTCACTGGAAACTGCATCCGATGAGATCAAACTGGCAGTGGATTTGATACAACTGCTGGAAGAGAACCAGGTGCCGACCGCAACCGTGTTAGCCGCGCTGGCGATTGTCCAACGCGATTATCAGCAGAAACAGGCGGCAGAGGGCGTTAATTAACGCGCCGAAGAGAGAGTGGGACTGAGCCGCAGCATATCAATAAAGGCATCCACCAACTGCGGCGCATCTGCCGCCAGATCAAACGCCTGCGGGTTAAACAGCCAGTTTTCCATCATACCGTTGATATAACCGCACATCAGACGCGCCGATTGCAACGTGTTCAATCCCGCAGGCAACTGGCCCACTTCGATACACTCACGTAGCACCAATTCAATTCGGTCGTAACACTCAAGCAGTAAACTTTGACGCATATCCTGTAATGTCGACATTTCGCCAACGAATTCACATTTATGGAAGATAATCTCCATTAATGCGCGTCTTTGTGGATCCTTTGCTGTGGCGTCAAGGATATAGATCAACATTGAACGGATAACAGAAAGTGGATCGTCCGGGTATTTTGTCTGATACTCAAGTTCCACATCGTCAAGCCCAGCGTCACACCGAAGCCAGATTTCATGCAGAACATCGGCTTTATTTTTGAAATGCCAGTAGATAGCACCGCGCGTGACGCCGGCCGCTGTTGCGATATCTGCCAGGGATGTGGCAGCCACACCGTGTTCAGAGAAGTGTGCTAAAGCGGCATCCAGAATTTGGTTCCGCGTTTCAAGTGCTTGCGCTTTGGTTTTTCGTGCCATAGAGGACTTTTTTTACAAACTGGCAAGTTTACATACATTTGTGAATGTATGTACCATAGCACGACCCGTGTTTTAACGCAGCAATGGGTTTATCGGTTTGTGATCCATTGATCATTTGATATCGGACACTAGAGGTTTATTTATGAATAAAAACAGAGGATTAGCGCCTCTGGCGGCCGTCCTGATGCTTTCAGGCAGCTTTGTGTTAACAGGATGTGATGATAATAAATCCCAGCAAGCCGCCCAGCAGCAGCCCCCAGAAGTGGGTGTTGTGACGTTAAAAAACGAGCCTTTGAAAATTACCACCGAACTTCCAGGACGTACTTCGGCATTCCGCGTGGCAGAAGTACGCCCTCAGGTGTCAGGCATTATTCTGAAGCGTAATTTTGAGGAAGGAACGGATATCAAAGCAGGCGTGTCCCTGTATCAGATCGATCCGGCAACTTACCAGGCGGCTTATGACAGCGCCAAAGGCGATTTAGCACAGGCGCAAGCCAATGCACACGTCGCGCAGTTAACCATCAAACGTTATAAGCCGCTGCTGGGTACTAAGTACATCAGTCAGCAGGACTATGACACCGCGGCGGCCACCGCTGCACAGACGGCTGCAGCCGTTCAGGCAGCCCAGGCCAATGTGGAAACCGCCCGCATCAATCTGGCTTACACCAAAGTGACGTCGCCGATCAGCGGTCGCATTGGTAAATCGTCAGTCACTGAGGGCGCTCTGGTTTCCAGCGGTCAAACCACTGCGCTGGCAACCGTGCAGCAGCTCGATCCAATGTATGTCGATGTGACCCAATCCAGTGATGATTTCCTGCGTTTGCGCGCAGAACTGGAATCCGGTCAGCTGAAACAGAATGACGGCAAAGCCAACGTCACGCTCTTGATGCAAAACGGTAACGCATACACGCAGACAGGCACATTGGAATTCTCTGATGTGACCGTGGATGAAACCACCGGCTCCATCACGCTGCGCGCCATCTTCCCGAACCCGGACCATCGCCTGCTGCCAGGGATGTTTGTGCGTGCGCGTCTGGATGAAGGCACCAACCCAACCGCACTGCTGGTACCGCAACAGGGCGTAACCCGTACCCCAACCGGTCAGGCAACTGCGATGGTGGTGGGCGCAGATAATAAAGTGGAAGTCCGTAATATCACCGCTAATCAGGCATTTGGTGACAAATGGCTGGTAACGGATGGCCTGAAAGAAGGCGATCGCGTGATCACCGTCGGTCTTCAGCGTGCCAAGCCAGGTGCGCAGGTGACACCACAAGAAGTCAAAGATGATGCCAAAGCAGCACCGGAATCACAGTCTGCTAAATCATCGTCCTAAACAGGAGCCACTGATACATGGCTAAGTTCTTTATCGATCGCCCCATTTTTGCCTGGGTGCTTGCCATCATCATTATGCTGGCAGGTACTCTTGCAATTATCAGCTTGCCGATTGAGCAATATCCCAATGTTGCGCCGCCGGCCGTTGAAATCCAGGCAACCTACCCGGGTGCTGATGCGAAAACGCTGCAGGATTCGGTAACCCAGGTTATCGAACAAAACATGAACGGCATCGATGGCCTGATGTATATGGCCTCGAGCAGTGACTCGTCCGGTACTTTAACCCTGACGCTGACCTTCCAGTCCGGTACCAACGCCGATATCGCGCAGGTACAGGTACAGAACAAGCTGCAGCTGGCGATGCCACTGCTGCCGCAGGAAGTACAGCAGCAAGGTATTCAGGTTAAAAAATCCTCCAGCAGCTTCCTGATGGTAGCGGGCTTTGTCAGTGATGACGGCAGCATGACGCAGAATGATATCTCTGACTATGTTGCTTCAAACATCAAAGACCCGATCAGCCGTACGCCTGGCGTCGGTGATACGCAGGTGTTTGGTGCGCAGTACGCGATGCGCATCTGGCTCGACCCGCACAAACTGAACAACTACCAGCTGACGCCGGTCGATGTCATCAGTGCGTTGGGCACCCAGAACACCCAGGTCGCCGCCGGTCAGTTAGGGGGTACACCGCCCGTGCCTGGCCAGCAGTTGAACGCCTCGATCATTGCGCAGACCCGTCTGACCAATACCGAAGAGTTCGGCAACATCATGCTGAAAGTGAACCAGGATGGCTCACAGGTGCGCTTGCGTGACGTGGCGAAGATTGAACTCGGTGGTGAAAACTACGAGATCATCGCCCGCTACAACGGCAAACCGGCTTCGGGTATCGGTGTGAAACTGGCAACCGGTGCGAATGCATTGGATACCGCCAAAGCGGTGAAAGATGAGCTGGCCAAACTGCAGCCGTTCTTCCCGGCTGGCATGAAAACCGTTTACCCGTACGACACCACGCCGTTCGTGAAGATCTCGATCTTCGAAGTGGTGAAAACGCTGTTTGAAGCGATCGTGCTGGTGTTCCTGGTGATGTACCTGTTCCTGCAGAACTTCCGCGCCACGCTGATTCCGACCATTGCGGTGCCGGTGGTGCTGTTGGGTACGTTTGCGATTATCAGTGCCTTTGGTTACTCGATAAACACTCTGACGATGTTCGGGATGGTACTCGCCATCGGCCTGTTGGTGGATGACGCCATCGTGGTGGTAGAGAACGTTGAGCGTGTGATGGCGGAAGAAGGTTTACCGCCGAAAGAAGCGACGAAACGTTCGATGGAGCAGATTCAGGGTGCGCTGGTGGGTATTGCCCTGGTGCTGTCCGCAGTATTCATCCCGATGGCCTTCTTCGGCGGCTCGACCGGGGTTATTTATCGTCAGTTCTCGATCACCATCGTTTCCGCGATGGCACTGTCAGTACTGGTGGCGTTGATTCTGACGCCGGCACTCTGTGCCACCATGCTGAAACCGATCAACAAAGGCGATCACGGTAAAACCACTGGCTTCTTCGGCTGGTTCAACCGCTTGTTCGATAAGAGCACCAACCACTACGTCGATAGCGTAGGTCACATCGTGCGTAGCACCGGTCGTTATCTGGTGATTTACCTGGTGATCGTGGTCGGCATGGCGTATCTGTTCCTGAAACTGCCTACCTCCTTCCTGCCGGAAGAGGATCAGGGTCTGTTACTGGCGCAGGCGCAGTTGCCAGCCGGTGCAACCCAGGAACGTACACAGAAAGTGCTGGATCAGGTGACTGATTACTTCCTGAACAAAGAGAAAGACAGCGTTAACTCGGTATTTACCGTTAACGGCTTTGGCTTTGCGGGTCGTGGTCAGAACACCGGTATTGCCTTCGTCAGCCTGAAACCGTGGGATGAGCGTGGCGATGCCAGCCTGAAAGTGCCAGCGATTGCCGGACGCGCCATGCAGGCGTTGGGTCAGATCAAAGATGCGATGGTCTTCCCGTTCAACCTGCCAGCGATTATCGAGCTGGGTAACGCCACCGGCTTCGACTTCATGCTGACGGACCAGGGTAACCTGGGTCACGAGAAGTTAACCGCCGCGCGTAACCAGCTGTTTGGCATGATTGCCCAGCATCCGGATACGCTGGTGGGCGTGCGTCCAAACGGTATGGAAGATACGCCACAGTACAAACTGATCATCGATCAGGAAAAAGCGCAGGCGTTGGGTGTGTCGCTGTCTGACATCAACACCACGCTGGGCGCGGGCTGGGGTGGTTCGTACGTCAATGACTTCATCGACCGTGGTCGTGTGAAGAAAGTGTACGTCATGGGCCAGGCTGACTCGCGTATGTTGCCAGATGACATCAGCAAATGGTTTGTGCGTAACAGCTCCGGCACTATGGTTCCGTTCTCAGCCTTCTCTTCGGCGAAGTGGCAGTACGGTTCACCACGTCTGGAACGTTACAACGGCTTACCATCAATGGAGATTCTGGGTCAGGCTGCACCAGGCAAGAGCTCCGGCGATGCCATGAACCTGATGGAAGAGCTGGCGGGCAAACTGCCTGCGGGTATCGGCTATGACTGGACCGGTATGTCTTACCAGGAACGTCTGTCCGGTAACCAGGCCCCTGCCCTGTACGCCATCTCGCTGATTGTGGTGTTCCTGTGTCTGGCGGCATTGTATGAGAGCTGGTCGATTCCGTTCTCCGTTATGCTGGTGGTGCCGCTGGGTGTGGTCGGTGCATTGATCTTCACCACCCTGCGCGGACTCAGTAACGACGTCTACTTCGTGGTGGGACTGCTGACAACCATTGGCTTGTCGGCGAAGAACGCCATCCTGATCGTTGAATTCGCCAAGGATTTGATGGAGAAGGAAGGGAAAGGTTTGGTGGAATCAACTCTGGAAGCAGCACGTATGCGTCTGCGTCCAATTCTGATGACCTCACTGGCCTTTATCCTCGGTGTTCTGCCGCTGGCCATCAGTACCGGTGCTGGTTCCGGCGCACAGAACGCCGTGGGTACTGGCGTAATGGGCGGCATGGTAACCGCAACCGCGTTGGCGATCTTCTTCGTGCCCGTGTTCTTTGTGGTGGTACGTCGCCGCTTTGGTAAAAACAAAGCGGAGATTGAGCAAGGCCATCCGGTCGAGCACAAACACTAAGTTGTCACCTGTTGAAAAGGCCGCGCAAGCGGCCTTTTTTATTGCCTGAACACCGCCCTTCACCCGACCGTTCAATACCCTTACTGCGATCGCGGTTGCAATCAATTCTCTGCAGGTTCATACTATTGTTATATTATAACATAACATGAGAGTGCAGTTATGAAAGCCAATATCCATCCTCATTACCGTCCCGTGGTGTTCCACGACACCTCTGTCGATGAGTATTTCAAAATCGGTTCCACCATTAAAACCGAACGCACCATTGAGTTCGAAGGCGAAGTGCTGCCGTACGTGACGCTGGATGTCTCGTCTAAATCCCACGTCCACTACACCGGCAAGCAAAAAGATCTCACCAAAGAAGGCAGCGCCGCACGCTTCAACAAGCGTTTCGGCAGCTTCCTGACGCGCGGCAATTAATCAGGAGTTAACGCATGCAGGTTTTAAGTTCATTACGGTCTGCCAAGACCCGTCACAAGGATTGCAAAGTCGTGCGTCGTAAAGGTCGCATTTACGTGATCTGCAAAACAAATCCGCGCTTTAAGGCGGTTCAGGGAAGAAAAAAGAAAAGGTAGGAAAGTGTCGTGATAATTGGCCGGGATGCTCCCCGGCCTTTTTTTTACTTCATGCTCTGCAACATGATATCGACGTTGTGCTTGAAGGCAGCAACATAGGTCGCAGCAGGACCGTTCGCCTCGGACAACGCTTCAGGATAGAGTTCACCACCTGGCTGTGCGCCAGTTTCGCTGGCAATCTGTTTCACCAAACGCGGATCGGTCTGATTCTCCATGAAGTAAGTCTTGATGTGCTCAGCCTTCAGCTGCTTGATAATCGATGCCACATCGCTGGCACTGGCTTCGGCTTCCGTGGAGAAACCGACTGGCGCCAGGAAACTCACACCGTAACGCTGGCCAAAGTAACCAAAGGCATCATGGCTGGTCAGCACTTTACGCTTGCTTTTCGGCACTGCAGCAAACTCCGTTTTTGCCCAGCTATCCAGTTTTTCCAACTGCTGAATGTAGCTTTCACCGCTCTTGCGGATATCCGCCGCATCTTGCGGGTCGGCTTTAATCAGCGCATTCATCACGTTGGTGGCATAAATCACGCCATTGTGCATGCTATTCCACGCGTGTGGGTCAGTCACGGTTTTGCCGTCTTCTTCCATTTTTCGTGTGTTGACGCCGTTGGAGGCGACCACAATCGTGCCTTTATACCCGGAGGCGCTGATCAGGCGATCCATCCACCCTTCCATCCCCAAACCACTCACAAATACCACATTGGCTTTAGCCAATGCCTGGCTATCCTGTGGCGTTGGTTCGAAGGTATGAGGATCGCCGTTAGGCTGCACCAGCGACTTCACGTTAACGTGATCGCCGCCCACCTGCTTAACGATATCCGCCAGCACGGTGAAACTCGCTACCACATCCACGGTTTTCGCCATGGTCAGTGGGCTAATCAACATGGCGCCAATCGCCAGACTCAACGGTAACTTCTTCATTCGTATCCCCTAATTGTATAGTTATCGACGGCGCAGCAGGCCGCCACACGGTCCTGTTAAAACAGAAAGCAAAAACAGTACGGCCGCACTCAGCACTACCGCAGGTCCGGCTGGCAGTGAGAAGTGCCAGGAAAGAATTAAACCTACCAGCGCGGCGATCATCGCCAGCAGCATGGCGATGCCGAGCATGCAGGCGAGATGGCGACTCCAGAAACGCGCGCTGGTCGCCGGTAACATCATCAATCCCACCGACATCAACGTGCCGAGCACCTGAAAACCCGCAACCAGATTCAGCACCACCAGCATCAGGAAGATGCCGTGGACGATCGGCGCGCTCCACTTGCCTTGCGCACGCAGGAAATCCGGATCGAACGCATCGATCACCAGCGGACGAAAAATCACTGCCAGCATCATTAAAGTGAACGCCGCAATGCCGCCCACCAGCAGGATGGCCGCGTTATCGACGGCCAGCAGTGAACCGAACAGCACGTGCAGCAGATCGACGCTCGATCCACGCAATGACACCAGCGTCACGCCCAGCGCCAGCGAGCCGAGATAAAAGCCAGAGAAACTGGCGTCCTCTTTTAAGGGGGTGTACCGACTGACGGCACCAGAAAGCAGCGCAACGGCTAACCCCGCAATCAACCCGCCGATGCCCATCGCCACCAGCGATAAGCCGGAAACCAGATAGCCAATCGCCGCGCCAGGTAGCACCGCGTGGGAGAGCGCATCGCCCACCAGACTCATACGGCGCAGTGAAAGGAATACACCCAGCGGCGTGGCGCTCAGCGCTAATGCCACACAAGCCACTAATGCACGGCGCATAAAACCAAATTCGATAAACGGTTGAATCAATGTCACGAAGCCACCCTGCGCAGCAGTGGAGTTTGAGCGGAGTCAGCATCATCAAGTGACAACACATCTTTGAAGTAACGCGCGACCAGTGGTCGATCGTGCAACACGACTAATAAGGTGGTGCCCGCCTGCTGCTGCTGCTCGAGGATTGACATCAACAGCGTGACGGTTTGCGTATCGATGCCATTAAAGGGTTCATCCAGCAGCCAGACTTTACTTTGCTGCAGCATCAGGCGCGCAAACAGCACCCGCTGCAACTGGCCGCCGGAAAGCATTGAAGGCTGCGCATCGGCGAAATCACGCATCTGCACGGCATCCAGTGCGGCATCGATCTCCTGTCGCATCGCACGATTGATGCCACCAAACCAGCCGCAGCGCGGCCAGCATCCCATCGCAACCAGCTCATAAACGGTAAGCGGGAAACGGGTTTCTAACTCACTACGCTGCGGTAACCAGCCAAGCGCCTTAGGCGAAATTTTTAATTCGCAAGTCCCTGCAATCGGCGGCAACAGACCGGCGATGGTTTTCAGTAGCGTGGATTTTCCGGTGCCGTTCGCGCCGATTAATGCCGTCATGCTGCCTGCCGCCAGTTCTCCGGTCACTATCGGCGTCACCGCTTGTCCCTGATAGCCGCCCTGCAAGCGGTTGAAATGCATCATTTCTGCATTCCCCAATAGATAGCCAGCGCCAGGAACGCGATAAGCAGCAGCGCGACCAGCAGACGGCCGCTAAGTGAGAGGAGTAAACCACTGTGATTCATGGAGGGAGACCAAAAACGTTATAACATAACAATTATACTACCTGATTTTCCCCGCGCGATACCCGAGAGAAAGTGTTTCAAAAGTTAACCATTTGGCGCTTACTCTGTGGCTATCACTGGATCTGAATCGATTGAGCGATAAATCCCATCGCAACGATTACGTATTCTGCACAGAGTTAACTTGCAATATTTGGCCAGAACCCCAATGATAGATTCATCCTCCTTTTTTACCGGAAGCGAAATGCAGTCTATTATTCATTGTGATATTGCTATGGATGAGGACGATTGCGAGAAGTTGCAGGCTATTATCCAGGGGAATATTCTCAAAATAGCCGAAGCCCTGGCAGGTGATTTACAGTGGTATTCTCAAAACGCGCAATTAGTTCCCGACAGTTTTAAGATTATTTCCATTCAACCGCACGATAACAATCGATTTAAAATGCTTTACGATTTTAAGTGGGATTTATTTAATCCTTGCCTGGATTTAAACGAAACATCTACTCAGCATGAAGAGATTTTGTTCCAGATAGTACCGGGCGCACTGGTGTTTTCAGTGATAGACAATACCCGCCCCTCGCCAGCCGACGAATTGTAATATTTAGTAATCGAGGTGAGCAAAGCTAATGAATGTGGATTATATTTAAAAAGTCGCTGAATTCTTAATATTCGTGATCGCTTCCTGATAGCTTTTCCAAATCTCGCCGCGCTGCGGTCACTGTGCAAGCTCTGGAGGGGAAAAAGATGGACGAATACTCACCAAAACGGCATGATATTGCCCAGCTTAAATTCCTGTGTGAGAACCTGTTTGACGAAAGTATGGCGACACTGACTGACAGCCATCACGGCTGGGTGAATGACCCTACTGCGGAAAGCAATTTACAGCTCAACGATTTGATTGAGCATATCGCGTCTTTCACGATGAATTACAAAATTAAGCACGTTGAAGATGAAGCGCTGATTACGCAAATCGATGAATATCTTGACGATACCTTTATGCTGTTTAGCAGTTATGGAATCAATACTCAGGATCTTCAACGGTGGCAACGTTCAGCAAGACGCTTATTTAATCTGTTTGCCGAAGAGTGCGCTTTTCTCCAACAACCCAGCCATTCCTTTTAGCATCACAGTGAGACCGGTTTATTTATGAGCAACCAAGCCTTAACCAAAACAGACTATTTGATGCGACTGCGTCGTTGTCGCTCAATTGACACCCTTGAACGGGTGATTGAAAAAAACAAGTACGAATTATCTGACAACGAACTCGCGGTATTTTATTCTGCGGCCGATCATCGTCTCGCTGAACTGACGATGAATAAGCTTTACGACAAAGTACCGGTTTCTGTCTGGAAGTTCGTCCGCTAACTATTTTTACCCGCTGTTCGTTACGCCATCTTTTCCCTTCAGGGAATGATTCACAGGCAAAGGAGTGCCAGCGTTTCGCTGTGTACTGATTTCTTGAGGATTTTTTCGGGGAGTAGAAATGGTGGAGGCCCTGCCAGCTACATCCCGGCACACGCGTCGCCTGCTGCGGCTGCTTCCTTCCGGACCTGACCGAGTTCACAAGTTAGCGTTGCGGGAGAACCAACAGGGCCCCCATTGACGAGCTCTCTTTCGAAAGCGCAGGCATTATCAAGTAACCCCCTGGCAATTGCAAGCGCAGGCCGGGTGACCGTTGTTTTCTTGAACAGCTCGCCAGTAAAACCCTGATTCTCGCCCTCCCGGCATGTTAAAGTCGCCCTTTATTCGCTGAATCCGGTGCGTGTATGAATGACACAAGCAATTTCTCCGAGCGCGTCTGGCAAATCATTGCCGCGATCCCCAGAGGCAAAGTCACCACCTACGGCGATATCGCCCTGCTTGCCGGTTCACCGCGCGCAGCCCGACAAGTCGGCGGCGTATTACGTCGCTTGCCCGAGGGCAGCAAATTACCGTGGTTCCGCGTCATCAATCGCCATGGCCGCATTTCTCTGCAGGGCGATGATCTCTTCCGCCAGCGCGATGCGCTGGAAGCCGAAGGCATCGAAGTCAGTGATGCCGGTGAGATTGAATTAGAGAAGTATCGCTGGGAGTACTAAGCGCCCCCCTGCTGAGGTGCGGGCAGGCAACACTGTGGAGTAAAGCATCCCCGCCAAAGATGAAAGTGACGAGTAATCAGAGGCAGTCCGCCGATGCCACTCCACAAATTCGCGCCCATGCTGAGGTACGGGCAGTCAACACTGTGAAGTAAAACATCCCCGCCAAAGATGAAAGCGACGAGCAATCTGTAACAATCCGCCGATGTCATTCCACAAATTCGCACCCATGCTGAGGTGCGGGTAGGCAACACTGTGGAGTAAAGCGTCACACGCCAGGGATGGCGTGTGCCGAGCGATCAGGGACGAGGCAGCGACTTTACGCAACAGTGTTGCCTATCCGCACACTCCCCCGCCCTGTTTTTAAGCGTAAACTCCCCGCCCCTGCTTTTATCACATACTCGTCGGCGCAGGCACCGAAGCAGAAGGCACCACCTGCGTTGGCGACGTTGACGGCACCGTTGTCGCCGCGCCTGGCGTGGTCTGCATCGCCATATTGGTCACAGGTACCAACAGCAGTTCCGCTTTCGTACCGCCCTGATTGATCACCGGCTTCACAGTATCGGTAATGAACGCCAGTTTGCCATCAATAGCGATAGCCGCACTCAACAGAATCCGCGCATTCGGCTGAATATCAGCCGGGTTAAACGGCAGCACAAACTGGAACGGCGCCTGCTTCCCTTCAGTGCGCACCACATGCTGCGCCAGCACTTTCGATGGTGCATCGGCCAGTGAAGCGTCGGACAGCGTAACGGTCAGCACCGCATCCGGCGGCAACGCAATGCGCTGGCGAATGTACACCGAACCACTAACATTAGGCTGCGTAATCGCAGCCTGCTGCCCCGCAACGGCGGAGCCCAGCGTTGGGGTGGCTACCGGCTTACTGTGATCGGCACAGCCAGCCAATGCTGCCGCCAGCGTCACACCGCTAATAACATGCCAGAGTTTCATCGATGTCGTCTCCTTATGAACACTATGATTGTCGGCGGACAAATTGTTGGGTAGCTTTTCAACCGCCGAATGCCCTTAATTCTGGCACAAAAAACCGGATTGCGCCCAAAAGCACTGCCAGCTCGCTGAAATCACGGCAAAATCATTGACGGAAACTGGTCGGATCTTTCACACTGACGCGATTGCCCCCCAGAGGAATCTGCTATGAGCCAGGCACTGCAAAACCTGCTTAATTTACTCGATCTCGAAAAACTCGAAGAAGGCCTGTTTCGCGGCCAAAGTGAAGATCTCGGCCTGCGCCAGGTGTTTGGCGGCCAGGTCGTCGGTCAGGCGTTATACGCAGCAAAACAAACCGTGCCGGAAGAGCGCATCATCCACTCGTTCCACAGCTACTTCCTGCGTCCTGGTGATAGCGAAAAAGCCATCATTTACGATGTCGAAACCCTGCGCGATGGCAAAAGCTTCAGCGCGCGTCGCGTCAGCGCGGTGCAAAACGGACAGCCGATCTTCTATATGACTGCCTCTTTCCAGGCGCCGGAAAGCGGATTTGAGCACCAGAACCGTATGCCGTCGGTGCCAGGCCCGGACAATCTCCCCTCGGAGCAGGATCTGGCGCAAAAACTGGCGGCCCATTTACCTCTCAAACTCAAAGAAAAGTTTCTCGCTGAACGTCCACTGGATATCCGGCCGGTGCAAATCCATAACCCGCTCAAGGGCCGTGTTGATGAGCCGATGCGCCAGGTGTGGATTCGTGCCAACGGCAAGCTGCCGGACGATCGCCGCATTCATCAATACCTGCTGGGTTACGCCTCGGATCTCAACTTCCTGCCTGTGGCACTACAGCCGCACGGTAAAGGATTTTTAGAGCCTGACATGCAGGTGGCGACGATTGACCACTCCATGTGGTTCCACCGCCCGTTCGACCTTTCAGAGTGGTTGCTGTACAGCGTGGTGAGCACCTCAGCTTCAGGTGCACGTGGGTTTGTACGTGGGGAGTTCTACACGCAGGATGGGACACTGGTCGCGACTACCGTTCAGGAAGGAGTCATGCGCCAACGCGACGCATAATAAAAGGGGGCGATATTATCGCCCCCTCGTCTTTTTATAGTTTTAGCGCACTGCTCTTTTACCGCGCATTTCTTACTGGTTGTAAGCGTTCTCGCCGTGGCTGTTCACATCCAGACCTTCACGTTCCTGATCTTCTGGAACACGCAGGCCAACGATCATATCCGCCAGTTTGAAGCCGATGAAGGCGACAACACCTGACCAGACAATGGTCACGCCGCAGCTGAACAGCTGAACCCAAACCTGATGGCCCATGGTCACGCCTTCTGCGTAGCCCACGCCGCCCAGTGAAGAGGAGGCGAACACACCGGTAAGAATACAACCCAGGATACCGCACACGCCGTGCACACCGAACACATCACACGGGTCATCCACACGCAGCCATTTCTTCAGGGTGGTCACACCCCAGATACCTGCCAGGCCACCGGCCAGACCGATAATCAGCGCACCGCCGACACCGACATAACCACAAGCCGGGGTGATAGCAACCAAACCGGCGATAAAGCCAGAACACGCACCCAGCAGAGAAGGTTTGCCACGCATTGCCCACTCACCGAACACCCATGACAGCACCGCACCTGCAGTCGCCACAACAGTATTCAGGAAAGCCAATGCTGCGATTTCGTTAGCTGAAGAAGCAGAACCGGCGTTGAAACCGAACCAGCCCACATACAGAATCGCAGTACCGGTGAAGACCATTGGCAGGTTGTGCGGCTTGAACGCTTCTTTACCGAAGCCAGCACGTTTGCCCACCAGATAAGCACCCACCAGACCCGCAACGGCTGCGTTGATATGAACAACGGTACCGCCAGCGAAGTCCAGCGCGCCGTCTTGCGCCAGCAGACCGCCAGCCCACACCATGTGTGCGATTGGCAGATAAGAGAGCGTCAACCAGACCACCACAAAAATCAGTACTGCTGAGAAGCGAATACGTTCAGCAATCGCGCCCACAATCAGGCCCACGGTGATACAGGCGAAGGAAGCCTGGAACGCGACGTGAATATACTGATAGAAGCTGCCCATCACTGCTTTCAGCTCGATATTTTTCAGCATCGCCCACTGGAAGTTACCGAAGAAGGCGTTGCCCTCGCTGAAGGCCAGTGAATAACCGTAAATCACCCACAGCACGCAGACTAATGCGAAGGTCACGGCAACCTGGGTCAGCATCGACAGGACGTTTTTACCGCGAATCAAACCGCCGTAAAACAGGGCGATGCCCGGAATCGTCATAAACAGTACCAGAGCGGTACAGATCATCATAAAGGCGTTATCCGCTTTGTCCGCAACGGCAGGTGCTGCCGCCATGGCCAGAGACGGTAACAGTGCCAGGCTGGTGAGGCCCAACTTAGTCATCATTTTATTCATTTCTTTCCATCCCATCACAATTCAGAGCCCCAGTTACAGTGCTGCTTCGTCGGTCTCGCCGGTACGAATACGAATAACGCGCTGCAGTTCTGCGACGAAGATTTTGCCGTCGCCAATTTTGCCGGTGTAAGCGGCTTTGCTGATGACATCCACCACTTCATCGAGTTGATCGTCCGCAATCGCGATATCAATTTTAACTTTTGGCAGGAAGTTCACGCTGTACTCGGCACCGCGATAAAGCTCTGCGTGACCTTTCTGGCGACCAAACCCCTTCACTTCGGTAACAGTCAGTCCCTGAATGCCAATGGAGGATAAAGCTTCACGCACGTCCTCCAGCTTAAATGGTTTGATTACCACGGTAACCAGCTTCATACGTTCCCCTCCAGATAATAAATTGAGTGAGTCTCGCGGACACGAGGAGATATAAGCAAACGCTGTGCCATAAATGAAAAAAGGTGAGCAGTCAGTGGCCTGGACGCGCTGTATCGCGCTTCGTTATGTGATGGGTGGCTCAGTTTGGAAACAGGACAAAAGAAAGGTGTTGCAATATTGCACCCCTTTGGTGCTTTCAGCCTCAAAGGAGTGCATCAATACAGAACAATCCGATAAATCTGCGCAAAAAAGGTGCAATTCACCCTTCTGCTTGTGCGGGGATGCTCGCCGCGAGTTCATCACCCGCCTGCTGTAGCTGATACATCTGCCAGTAACGACCCTGTTGAGCCAGCAACTGTGCATGCGTGCCACGCTCGGCAACCTGACCACGGTGCAATACCAGAATCTGATCCGCTTCGGTGATGGTAGAAAGGCGGTGTGCAATCACCACCAGCGTGCTGTGCTGGCGTAGTGCACGCAGCGCATGCTGAATCGCCTGCTCGGTGCCGGAATCGATATTGGCGGTCGCTTCGTCAAGAATCAAAATCTGTGGCAGCGAAACCAGCACCCGCGCCAGCGCCAGTAACTGTTTTTGCCCGACCGACAAATTGTTGCCCTGCTCGCCCAATCGCGTGTGGATGCCCTCCGACATCGAGCGAGCCAGCGGCGCGAGCTGCACCTTTTCCAGTGCCTGCCACACCTGCTCTTCCGGGATATCACGCCCGAGCCGCACGTTGGCTAACAAGGTATCTGCCAGCACCACCGGATCTTGCTGCACCATCGCGACACTTTGGCGTAACGCTTCATGCGACAACTGCGGTAAGGGACGACCATCCAGCTCGATGCTACCGCGTGTCACCGGGTAATATCCCATCAGTAAATTCGCCAGCGTACTTTTGCCACTGCCTGTATGCCCCACCAGCGCCACAAACCCACGCGCCGGAACCTCCAGACTAATGTGGCTCAGCACATCCCGATCATCGCGGTAGGCAAAACTGACATCGTGCAAGGCAATGCGCCCAGAAGCCAACGGCTGGTTATCGCCACCGTAGCCCTGCTGTGTGGCATCCATCAGTTCAAAAATACGCTCGCCGGAAACCACCGCCTGTTGCAGCATCGATTGCTGCGTGGTGAGCTCTATCAACGGTTCATTCAGGCGTCCCAGATAGGTGATAAAGGCGTACAGCACGCCGACCTCAAACACCCCGGGCGTGGCAAAGCTGAACAGCATCAGCAGCCCACAGAGGATCATCGCCGAAAACAGACTCAACAGCGGACGCAACAAGAAACCGTCCAGTCGCAGAGTTTCCATGCGCGCCAGATAGTGTGAGCGGCTGGCCTCGCCCATGCGTTCACCAAAGCGCGCCTGCTGGCGAAACTGCTGGATCACGCTCATGCCGTTGATCACTTCATTGAAACCATTATTGATATCCGCCAGATAGCTACGCACACGACGTGCAATCGGCGTGCTGTAACGCTGATAAATCAGCATCACCGTGAGTACCAGAGGGAAGATGACAATCGCCACCAGCGCCATGCGCCAGTCGAGCGAGAACATCGCCACCAGCATTGCGCCAATCAGTGCCGCACTGCGCAGCACGGTGGCTACCACCGTGACGTAGAGATCTTTAATCACTTCAGTATCGTTGGTGACGCGCGAGATAATCTGCCCCACCGGCTGGGTATCAAAGGCGCTAAGCGGCTGACGCAGTGCCGCGTTCATCACGTCCACGCGCAACTGCTGCACCACACCAATCGCCGCGCGATTAAACAGCAGCGCCTGGAAATAGTGCAAACCCGCAGCCAGCAGTTGCAGCAAAATAAAGCACACCAGCAGCCCGATGGCGATGCCCCAAGGCATCTGGTGTTTCGCCACCAGATTATCAATGAAGTAGCTCACCAGCACCGGACCGGTGACTTCTGCCGCCGCCGCAATCCAGAGCATGCCAACCGCCAGCCACAGCGATTTGCGCCAGGGTTTGCCGTATGACAGCAGGCGTTTCAGGGTTGGCCACAAACGTTGCGATTTAGCCATGATTCGCCTCCTCTGTGGCTTCGTCTTCATCCAGCGCCGCTTCGAGTTGCTGATAGCGGTACATATCGCGATACCATCCCTCTTTCGCTAGCAGGCTGTCATGATCGCCGCGCTGAGTCACCGCACCTTGTTGCAGCACCAGAATTTCACTGGCCTCGGTCAACGCCGATAAACGATGCGCACTGATGATCAATGTGCGGCCTTTGCCCCACTGCCGCAGGTTGTGCAGGATTTCATGCTCTGTGCGACCGTCCACCGCGGATAGTGCATCGTCGAGGATCAGGATTTCCGCATTCAGCAACAGCGCGCGGGCAATGGCTATACGCTGTTTTTGACCGCCGGAAAGCATCACACCGCGCTCACCCACTTCGGTGTCATAGCCCTGCGGCAGACGCAGAATATCATCGTGTACACAGGCCATGCGCGCCACACGCTCAATTTCTTCCTGAGACGCATTCGGACGCCCCAGTGCCAGGTTATTGGCCACGGTATCGGAGAACAAAAATGGCGTCTGGCTCACCACCGCCAGCCGACTGCGCCAGCTATCAAGTCGCAGCTGCGTTAGCGGCAGGTTATGGTAGCGAATGTCACCCTGGTCGATGTCGAAATGACGTTGAATCAGACTTAACAGCGTGCTTTTACCACAGCCGGTTGGACCGCACAGCCCCAACATTTGCCCCGGTTTCAGTTGAAAATTAACATGGCTCAGCGCCGCGCCTGCGTTGGCGGGATAATGGAATTCACGAATGGCGACCTGTAAATCTCCAGCGTCGGCGGGCAGGACTTTCTGCCCATCCTCCACCGCCGGCGCTTCCGCCAACAGCGAGCGAATGCGACTCCATGCCGCGCTCCCACGTTCAACGATGTTGATCATCCATGCCAGCGCCAGCATCGGCCAAATCATCAGCCCGAGATACATAACGAAGCTGGTGAGCTGACCGAGCGTCAGGCTACCGTTCCACACCATCCAGCCACCACCGGCAATCGCCAACAGGTTAGAGAAACCCACGGCGATATAGATGATGGGATCAAAGCGTGCATCAACCCGCGCTACATGCAGGTTCTTTTTACCCGTATCGCGGGCAATGCCTGCAAACTGCTGTGATTGATGATCTTCCAGACCAAACGCTTTGATCATGCGGATGCTGGTGAGGCTCTCCTGCGTTTGATCGTTCAGGCTGGAGAAGGCGGCCTGCGCCACTTTAAAGCGCTGGTGCAGACGCGAACCATCTTTCTGAATGGCAATCGCCATCAGCGGCATCGGGATCAGCGCCAGCAGCGTCAATTCCCAGCTGATTTGCACGCTCATCACTACCAGCACCACTAAGCCCATCACCAGCGAATCCACCAGCGTCAGGACGCCTTCACCGGCGGCAAACACCACGCGATCCACATCATTGGTGGCGCGTGCAATCAAATCACCAGTTCGATGACGCAAGTAGAACGCCGGATGCTGGCGACTCAGCTGGCGATAGAAATCTTCGCGTAATTCAACCGCGAGTTGGTAGGACGCACCGAACAGCAGCACGCGCCAGACATAGCGCAGCAGATAGACGATGACCGCCGTCACCAGCATCACGCCGATCCACATGAAAATTTTGCCGCTGCTTAAAGTGTGTTGCGTCACGCCATCGACAATCACGCCGACCACATGCGGCGGCAGCAGTTGCAATAACGCAATCACAATCAGCAAGCTGACGGCACCCAGATATCGCCGCCACTCGCGCAGGAAATACCAACTTAATTGGCTGAATAATCGCACAAGACGCTCTCTTTCTGTGCCCGTTCAGGGCGCTACCGGCAACGCGGTGGTGTATTTAATCTCTTCCATGGCGAAACTGGAGGTCACATCAATCAGGCCTGGCACGCCATTCACCAGACGTTTATAAAATGCATCGTAACTTTTCATATCGGCCACCTGGATGCGCAGCAGATAATCGTACTCTCCGGCCATGCGATAGAATGCCATCACTTCAGGCATCTGCTGTACCACGGCAACAAATTGCTGAAACCAGTCGCTGCTGTGCTGTTGTGTTTTGACAAACATGAAAGCGGTGAGAGAAAGGCCCATCTTCTCCCCATCCAGCAAAGCCACGCGCGCACGAATAATGCCATCATCTTCCAGCTTTTTCAGGCGTTTCCAGCACGGCGTGGTAGTGAGATTCACCGCATCCGCCAAGGCCTGCAGTGATAACGTGCAATCCTGTTGCAGTATCGCCAGCAAAGTGCGGTCAGTTTTATCTAGCATTCGGCGCTCCGGGAGAAAAATTTTCTCTTATTCGGGCATTATACCCGGATTAAAGCAACCTTATTTTCCTGCCAGTGCCTTACACTGTGCACAATAATGATTACGGATTCGTCACATGCAAACGCCCTGGGTTCGCCACGCCATCAATGAAATTAACGCCGATTTTCAACGCTCTGCGGATACGCATCTTATTCGCTTTGCGCTGGAGGATTTTCCGGGCATCCGCTTTTACCTCAAAGATGAAAGCACCCATCCGAGTGGCAGCCTGAAGCATCGCCTGGCGCGGTCGCTGTTCCTGTATGGGTTGGCCAATGGCTGGATCCGCGAAAATACGCCTATCATTGAGGCGTCATCCGGTAGCACGGCGGTGTCAGAAGCCTATTTTGCGCGTTTGTTGGGTCTGCCATTTATTGCCGTGATGCCCGCCAGCACGGCGAAACGCAAAATTGAAATGATCCGTTTTTACGGCGGCGAGTGCCATTTCGTTGCCGATCCTTGTCAGCTGTATAGCGAATCGGAACGTCTGGCGCGTGAACTCAACGGTCATTTTATGGATCAGTTCACCTATGCCGAGCGCGCGACTGACTGGCGCGGCAACAACAACATCGCAGAAAGTATTTTCCGTCAGATGGCGCATGAGCCTTTCCCGGTGCCGCATACCGTGGTGATGAGCGCGGGAACCGGCGGGACTTCGGCCACACTGGGCCGCTATATCCGTTATCAGGGGCACGATACGCGTCTGCTGTTGGTGGATCCGCAGCACTCCGTGTTCTTTGATTTCTGGCATAGTCGTGACAGCGCGCTGCGCAGCGATCGCGGCAGCATGATTGAAGGCATCGGACGTCCGCGCGTGGAGCCGTCGTTTTTACCGGATGTGATCGACGAAATGATCAAAGTACCCGATGGCGCGACAGTGGCTGCGATGCTTCATCTGGAGAAAATTCTGGGTCGTCGCCCTGGCGCTTCAACCGGCACCAACTTCTGGGGCATGCTGCAGGTGGCGAAACGCATGCGGGAAAATGGCGAGCAAGGTTCGCTGGTGACACTACTGTGCGACAGTGGTGAGCGTTATCCGGACACCTATTACAACCCGGAGTGGGTCGCGCAGCATATCGGGGATATTCAGCCGTGGCTGCGTGAGATGCAATAAAAAACCGGACATCCTGTCCGGTTCACTGTAAGCCTCAGCATTCGGGGGAATAATCGAGGTGTGGTGTGCTCATCCAGTGATTTAAGTAATGAGACACCGCCTGTGTCTCGCAATGTCCAATAATCGGCAAATGCGGCAGCGACGATTTCAATTGATGCATGGCGTTGCCCATGATGAACCCGCTGCCAACGCGCTCCAGCATTTCGCGATCATTCATCGCATCACCAAACGCCATACAATCCGCCATTGATAGCGACAGATGCTGGCACAGATGCGCCAGCGCCGCGCCTTTGTGGCAGTCCAGCGGCAGAACTTCCAGACAATCCCATGCGGAAAAACAGATATTGGCGCGCTCACCCAGGGCTTGCTGCAACTCTACTTTTAACGCCTGCAGCATCTCATGCGGCGCAATAAAGCAAATTTTGGTCACCTCATGCGCCGACATCTGACGCAAATCGCGCAGCTGATAATGGAAGCCGCTCATCACGTGTGCTTCCAATGCTCCCAGCAACGGTTTATCGGTGAACCAGCCCTCATCGTTGAAGATATGAATCGATGTCAGCGTTTGCCAATGCGTGTGGATCACCTCTTCGGCTACAGAAGAGGACAGATCACAGCCAAACAGCTGCTGACCTTCCAGATCGTGAATGCGTGTGCCATTGCCGGTGATCAACCAGGCCGGCAGGGTGAGCTGTTCACGTACCACCTGCACATCCATCAGATGGCGGCCCGTGGCAAAGGCAATGGTGATATCGCGCTGATGCAAGGCATGCAGGGTGTCGATGGTTTCATTCCCTAACCGATGCGTCGGCAGTAACAACGTGCCATCCATATCAAATGCCGCGAGGCGAGCCATGCAATGTCTCCTGTCTGAGTGAGGAATCTACTATCGCCTGGTAATTACGGAACTAATAGTGAATACTTTCAGGAAACTGTTCCGGGTTTAGCCATGCGCCAACTTCATCGGGTTAATCAATTTCAGCGCCTATGGCAACTCAGCCAGGGCGAGCCTCTGCGTTTGAGCGTAGCCTCCATGGCACAACACTGTTTTTGCAGTGAGCGCCATGTACGTACCTTATTACGCCAGTGGCAGGATGCAGGCTGGCTGCACTGGCGCGGCGAGTCCGGCCGGGGAAAACAAGGCGAACTGACATTTCTGATCTCACCTGAACAACTTCGCCAACAGCTGCTAACCCAGCAACTGGAAGCGGGCGAAGCGATACAAGCGTTGCAGGTATTGGATCTTCATCCTGAGCGGCTGGTGAAAATGCTGCGACCGCTGATGGGCGGCCAATGGCAGAACCAGGCACCGGTACTGCGTATTCCCTATTATCGCGCGATGGAGCCGCTGCGGCCGCTGCGTCTGACCGGAAGGGCTGAGCAGCACCTGGTACGGCAGATTTTCTCTGGCCTGACGCGCTTTAATGGCGACGATGTAGAAGGCGATCTTGCGCATCACTGGCAACATGATGGCAGCGGCTGTGACTGGTATTTCTGGTTACGACCTCAGCTCAGCTGGCACAACGATGAGCCAATTCAAGCTGCGCAGCTGGTTGCTCAGTTACAGCAGATTATGCAAACCGTGCGCGGCAGCCGCCTGCTGGCCTCTATCGAACGCATCGAGGCGCCACATCCGCTGGCTCTGCGTATTCAATTGCGTCAGAGCGACTACTGGCTGCCGCAGCGTCTGGCACATCAATACTGCCTGCTGCCACATCCTGATGCAGTGGATATAGGCAGTGGCCCCTGGAAGCTGACCCATTTCACCGATGAGCTGGTTCGCCTGGAAAGTCATGCCCGCTGGCATCTGCAACGACCGCTGATTCAGCGGGTGGAATACTGGATTACTCCACAGCTGTTTGCCCATGGTCTCGGCACCAGCTGCCGCCACCCGGTGCAAATCGCCATTGGTGATCCTGACGAGCTGGACGCATTGCGCCCGGTCGATCACAGCATCAGCCTCGGCTTCTGTTATCTGGCACCGCGCATTTCCGCCAGTTTCACTGCTGCTCAGGCAACAACACTGATTGCATTAATACAACACAGTGGCGTGATTCAGCAGTTACCGTTGGATGAAGGCTTGATTACCGCGAGCAAGGAGTTGCTGCCCGGTTGGCCCGTTCCCTCTGCCGGGATGACCACCGTCAAGCTGCCCGAAAAACTCACACTGCACTACCATCTTCCTATCGAACTGCATGTGATGGCGCAGGCGCTGGTGCCTTTGCTGGCCCATCAGGGCTGCGAATTAACCTGCGTTTTTCATGATGTGAAAAACTGGCGTGACGATATCGACCTGAGCGATGCCGATGTGGTGATGGGTGACCGGTTAATTGGCGATGCGCCGCTGTTTACCCTGGTGAACTGGCTGGAGAACGATCCCGTATGGACTCCCTTACGTGCCCCGGTACTACAAGCGCCACTCATCGCTATCGCCCATCAGCCCGACCCAGAGCAACGCGCAGCATTAACACAGCAATTGTTCCAGCAGCTGATGGGTGACGGACATCTGTTGCCGCTGTTTAACTATCGCTATCAGGTGTTTGCCCCGCCCGGCGTTGAAGGCATCCAGCTCAATACATTGGGCTGGTTTGATTTCACCCGCGCCTGGATTCCACCGCCCGCAACCGCAGGGGCTGTTCAGCCCGCGCCCGAGCCAGTACCATAGACGCACTGATTTTTGGGGAAATTGAGATGAAACGAGCCGTTGTCGTATTCAGTGGCGGACAAGATTCCACCACCTGCTTGATTCAGGCACTGCAGCAGTATGATGAAGTGCACTGTGTCACCTTCGATTATGGTCAGCGCCATCGCGAAGAGATTGAAGTCGCGGCAGAACTGGCGCACAAACTGGGGGCGCGTGCACACAAAGTACTGGATGTGACGCTGCTCAATGAGCTGGCAGTCAGCAGCCTGACGCGCGATAACATTCCAGTGCCCACTTACGATCCTGACGCCAGCGGGTTGCCGAGCACTTTTGTGCCGGGCCGCAATATTCTGTTCCTGACCTTAGCCTCTATCTACGCCTATCAGGTGGAAGCCGAGGCGGTGATTACCGGTGTCTGCGAAACAGATTTCTCCGGCTACCCTGATTGCCGCGATGAGTTCGTTAAAGCGCTCAACAATGCCGTGAGTCTCGGTATGGCGCGCAACGTTCGCTTCGAAACGCCACTGATGTGGCTGAATAAAGCGGAAACCTGGGCGCTGGCCGATTACTGGCAACAGTTGCCACTGGTGCGGGCGGAAACCCTGACCTGTTATAACGGTGTGAAAGGCGATGGCTGTGGTGAATGCGCGGCTTGCCATCTGCGCGCGCGCGGGTTGGCGGATTATCAGGCTAATGCTTCAGCCGTCATGGCAGCGATGAAACAAAAAAGCGGCCTTAACTGATTGCGCTAAATCGGTGGCTCGCAGTGATTGCGCGGCCTGGCTGGTTGGGAGGGTTTAGCTGATTCGCTAGCAGGAAATAATTGAGCTGCTTCGCTAGCAGGAACTGTTTGAGCGTCTTCGTTCGCTGCAACTCATTGGGCTACTTAACTAGCTGGAACTTATTAAGCGGCTTCGCTGGCTGGAACTTATTAAGCGGTTTAGCTGGCTGGCGTTTCTGACGCCAGCTCGCTCCGCTGTTAATGGCTTTCTACCATCAATGCCGACAAACGGTCGCGCAGCTCCCCTTCCATCGGTACCGCTTTTTGCGTACGCAAATCGATGCAGACGAAAGTTAACGCGGCGTCTGCCACCACGGTGTTATCACCCGCCAGCAGCACGCGCTGCGAAATAATGCCGCTTTTGCCATTCAACTGTGACACTTCGCTCTCAATATGTAATACGTCGCCCAGCACCGCCGGACGACGATAGTTAATATTGATATTGACCACCACAAACGCCAGCTTCTGATCCATCAGCCAGTGAAAAGCATCGACATCCTCCAGCCATTGCCAGCGCGCCTCTTCCAGAAATTCGAGATAGCGTGCGTTGTTCACATGCTGATAAACGTCCAGATGATAGCCGCGTACTTTGATGGTGGTTTGCATTGTTGCTCCTGTTCAGACTGTGAATACTAACTGGTATGACCTGTTGAGCATAGCACAGCCTGATTGGGTGCTTTATCAATCCTTCAAAGTCGCGACCCGCCTCACAGTTTCAGGCGATCGCTGTTACGTTCGACCAGCGCATTGCCGATGCCCGGTATTTCCTTAAGCTGATCGATGGCGGTAAACGGACCATATTGCTCGCGGTAACTGACAATCGCCTGAGCTTTCTTCAGGCCGATGCCGTTCATTGCGGCTGCGAGCTGTTCAGCGCTGGCTTGATTGATGCTGACCTGTCCCTCTTGCGGCGAGGATACTTGCGTCGCCTGCGTTTCGCTGGGGCTTTCGGCCGCAGACAGTCCGGTGGTATAGAGTGCGCCACCCAGCGCCAGCGTGATACATAGAGCGCGAAAAGTTGATTTCACCATGCTGTGTTTCTCCTTGTGTTTGACAGCCACAGCAGAGTGTCACAGCGTGTTTTCAGGCTCAAAAGGGCAATTTCAGAAATGGAAAAGGCCGCAGAAGCGGCCTTTGAGTGTTGCAGCGGATTCACATTTTTTGTGAGGCTTACTGGTTTTGTACAGCCGCGCCGTATTTGATTTTCGCGTCTTTGCGCAGGTTTTCCAGCAGCGCTTCAAACGCAATCTGTGCGTTATTCTGCGTCACGCCTTTCACCATCTCATCAATCTGCGCCTGCGGCATATTACCCGGGCTGACTTTATCCAGTGCGACCAGCACCACGTTGCCCTGCATATCTTCGCTCACGCCCCAGGACGGTTTGTTCTCCGCGGGTTGTGGCAAGTTAAAGGCAGACTGCGCAACCGGATCTTGTGCATTACGATCAAAGGATTTGCTGGCGCTCAGGGTCAAGCCTGCCGCTTTCAGCGCATCTTCTTTACCGGCTTTCAGATCAACCAGCAGCTTATCGGCCTGCGCTTTAGCCTGCTGTGTGGCTTTGTCATGCTTCAGCGTGTCGGCAATCTGCGCTTTCACCTGGTCCAGCGGTTTCACGGCTTCAGGCTTGTGCTCACTGATGCGCAGCACGAATGCACGATCGCCATCGACGCTGATGATGTCAGAGTTATTACCCGGCGCACCGTTTTGGCCCACCAGTCCACCGTTGAAGATCGCCTGCTTGACCTGATCGAAATCGAGTTCAGCCGGAACATTATCACGCGTGATCCAGCCGGTTTCCGTGACTTTCAGACCGGAAGCCTGTGCCGCACCCGCCAGCGACTCGTTGTCATTGCTGGCCGCTTCACTGACTTTCTGCTGCAGCTTGTAAAAGGCGTCGACTGCTTTTTCCTGCTTCACCTTGTCAGCAACGGCGTCATGGATCTCAGCCAGCGGCTTAATCTGCTCGGCCTGGATATCATCCAGACGTACCACCAGGAAACCGACTGAAGATTTGATCACGCCAGACAGTTGGCCTTTCTGCGTCAGGTTGGCATTTTTCAGCTCATCCGGCGTGGTACCCGGCTCCAGCCAACCCATATCGCCGCCTTTGCGTGCCGAAATTGGGTCAATGGATTTGCTTTTTGCCAGCGTAGCGAAGTCTTCACCCTTCTTCAGCGCTTCCAGAACGGCATTGGCATCCGCTTCAGTTTTGGTCTGAATCAAGCTGTAGCGATTGCGCTGCGGCTGTGAGTAGTCAGCTTTGTGTTGATCGAACCAACTCTGAATGTCCGCTTCGCTCACGGTTTCCTGCATGCTGGCAGCATCCATTTTGATGTAGCTGACGCGGAACTGCTCAGGTGCCATGAAGCTGTTCTGATGCTGCTGGTAATACTGATTGATCTCATCATCACTGGCCGTTTGTTTCGCTGCCAGCGCGTTAACATCAATCACCGCCTGACGAATTTCACGCTGCTGCGAGACCAGGTCTACCAGCTTGCTGGTTTCACCTTTCAGCATGAAATCGGTATTAGCGATCGCATTGATCAACTGCTGAGTGGCCAACTGCTTACGCAGCGCCGCCGCGTACTGATCCGGCGTAAAGCCCATCTGAGTGATTAAGCCGTTGTATTTCGCGTTATCAAACTTGCCGTTAGTCTGGAAAGCTTTTTGATTGAAGATCGCCTGCTTGATCTGATCATCGCTAATGCCAATCTTCAGATCTTTGATGTATTGATCAAGCAACGCCTGATCAATCAGCTGAGACAGCGCCTGCTGACGCATCTGCTGCATGTAACCTTCGTTGCTGGCCAGCTGCGAGAATTGATCGCCCAGCATCTGCTGCTGACGATTACGCTCGTTGTTAAAGCCCTGCTCAAGCTCTGCACGGCTAATTTCATGGCCATTAACTTTGGCGGCATAATCGCTGCCACCGCCGATCAGGTAGTTGCCCACCCCGGTCAGTACGAAAGACAGGATGATCAACCCCAGAATGATCTTGAGCACGACATGATTCGACGCCGCGCGTAAATTGTCCATCATGGTATGACAACACTCCGCTGTAGTGTGAATGTAAAGCTCTGACACGATGTCATCATCGTGCAACTGCTGTTCAGGCTGGCAGTTGGCAACCATGCGGAGACAATAGCCTGTGGCCATCGCCGCGCATCAAGAATAAAAAAGGCACATCAAAAATGATGTGCCCGTATGTTACATGAGAACGGCTTTTTCGTCCTCAATCCATAGAAGAAAATGCTTCAATGGATGTGTCAGCGGTCATTAATTGACTGAGTCTTTCAGTGCTTTACCTGCACGGAAGCCCGGAACTTTACCAGCCGGGATGGTGATCTCTTTACCGGTTTGCGGGTTACGGCCTGTACGAGCAGCACGCTCACGTACAGAGAAAGTACCGAAACCAACCAGTGCCACTTCATCACCGCCTTTCAGCGCGTCAGAAACGGAGCCCATGAATGCATCTAACACACGTCCCGCTGCTGCTTTAGAAATGTCAGCGTCTGCAGCAATTTTGTCGATCAACTGTGACTTATTCACTCTATTCATCCCCTCTTTTATTATTCACATCGCACCCGCGCTTCCCGCCCGGTGCGAACGCGCAGCCAGTTATATCAAGCCTGTGGAGCTGAAACAACGGTATTCATCTTAATCGTTGATTCAACAGCCCCCTAAATTAGCGGCACAAAAAAAAGCTGGCAAGCACCATTTGGCCTGCCAGCTTCGCTTTTTAACGGTTTTTGCCGTTAATCACTATTTTGCCGTCGCAACCTGCATGCCGTAAGGCGCATTTTCCAGTGCCAGGTTCAGCACTTCTTCAATACGCTTCACAGGATGGATGGTCAGATCGGCAATCACGTTCTGTGGAATCTCTTCCAGATCGCGCTTATTTTCATCCGGGATTAACACGGTTTTGATGCCACCGCGATGCGCGGCCAGCAGCTTCTCTTTCAGACCACCAATTGGCAGCACCTGACCGCGCAGAGTGATCTCACCTGTCATCGCCACATCAGAGCGCACCGGATTTCCGGTCAGACAAGAAACCAGCGCCGTACACATGGCTATACCAGCACTTGGACCATCTTTCGGCGTTGCCCCTTCCGGCACGTGCACGTGGATGTCACGTTTCTCATGGAAATCCCCGTTGATGCCGAGCTTCTCCGCACGTGCGCGAACCACTGTCAGCGCAGCCTGGATAGACTCCTGCATCACTTCACCCAGTGAGCCGGTGTAAGTCAGTTTGCCTTTACCCGGTACACAGGCGGTTTCAATGGTCAGCAGATCGCCCCCCACTTCCGTCCATGCCAGACCGGTGACCTGACCTACGCGGTTTTCAGTGTCCGCTCGACCATAATCAAAGCGCTGCACGCCCAGGAAGTCGTGAAGGTTTTCACCATTAATCTTGATGCTCTTCTTACTTTTGTCCATCAGCAGCGTTTTCACTGCTTTACGGCACAGCTTGGAGAGTTCACGTTCCAGACTACGCACGCCCGCTTCACGGGTGTAGTAGCGAATAATGCCGATGATGGCGCTATCGTCAACACTGATCTCTTTTTCTTTCAGTGCATTACGCTCAATCTGTTTCGGCAGTAAGTGCTGTTTGGCAATATTCAGTTTTTCATCTTCGGTATAACCCGAGAGACGAATCACTTCCATACGATCCAGCAGCGGTGCCGGGATGTTCATGGAGTTGGAGGTCGCCACAAACATCACATCGGAGAGATCGTAATCCACTTCCAGATAGTGATCGTTGAACGCAATGTTCTGCTCTGGATCCAGCACTTCAAGCAGTGCCGAAGCCGGATCGCCACGCATATCGGACGACATCTTATCGATCTCATCCAGCAGGAACAGCGGGTTCTTCACGCCAACTTTCGCCATTTTCTGGATCAGTTTGCCCGGCATAGAACCGATGTAAGTACGGCGATGTCCACGGATTTCCGCTTCATCACGTACACCGCCCAACGCCATACGCACATATTTACGACCGGTGGCTTTCGCGATCGACTGACCCAGCGAGGTTTTACCCACGCCTGGCGGTCCGACGAGGCACAGAATTGGGCCCTTAATTTTGCTAACGCGACTCTGCACCGCAAGATACTCAAGAATGCGGTCTTTCACGCGTTCCAGACCGTAATGATCGGTATCCAGCGTTTCCTGCGCCTTCAGCAGGTCTTTTTTCACTTTGCTGCGCGCGACCCACGGAACCTGAACCATCCAGTCGATATAACCGCGTACCACGGTGGCTTCTGCAGACATCGGCGACATCATTTTCAGCTTCTGCAGTTCTGCTTCGGCTTTTTCGCGCGCTTCAGTCGGCATTTTTGCCGCTTCAATTTTACGTTTCAGCGCTTCGTATTCGTCCGGCGCATCATCCATTTCGCCCAGCTCTTTCTGAATGGCTTTCATTTGCTCATTCAGATAGTACTCACGCTGGCTTTTCTCCATCTGCTTTTTCACGCGATTGCGAATGCGCTTCTCAACCTGCAGCAGATCGATTTCGGATTCCATCATCGCCATCAGATATTCAAGACGTTCGTTGATGTCGGACATTTCCAGCACTGACTGCTTATCAGCCAGCTTCAGCGGCATATGCGCTGCCACGGTGTCGGCGAGACGCGCCGCATCGTCGATGCTGTTCAGTGAGGTCAAAACCTCAGGAGGAATTTTTTTATTCAGTTTGATGTAGCCTTCAAACTGATTAATCGCCGTACGCACCAGCACTTCCTGCTCGCGCTCTTCAATTTCTGGCGAGATCAGGTATTCGGCCTGGGCAACAAAATGGTCACCATTATCAGCCAGTGTTGTGATGTGCGCACGCTGCAAGCCTTCAACCAGCACTTTCACCGTGCCATCGGGCAGCTTGAGCATCTGCAATACGGAAGCGACGGTCCCTACAGAGAAGAGATCGTTAATACCAGGTTCATCCGTTGAAGCCTCTTTCTGGGCAACCAGCATGATCTTCTTGTCATGATCCATTGCCGCTTCGAGGCAACGAATCGATTTTTCCCGACCAACAAACAACGGAATTACCATGTGCGGATAAACCACCACGTCGCGCAAAGGCAACACGGGGATTTCAATGCGTTCAGAACGCTCAGGATTCATAGAGCTCTCTCTTAGTTTAATGTCCGCCAGGTGATGGGTACCGCGTAAAAGAAGTTTGCAGTTCAACCCACAGGATATTGAGTATATGGGGATGCTTGGTCGACATTCAATGTCAGGGGAGAGAGAAAAACAAAAGGGGAAACATTTTCCCCTTTTTTAAGATAACAACATGGTTAGATTGTTTATTTATTCGCCAGAAGCCTGAGCTTCGTGCTTACCATAAATCAACATCGGCTCGGATTGACCGTCAATCACTGACTCATCAATCACCACTTTTTCCACGTCATCCATCGATGGCAGATCGTACATGGTTTCCAGCAGCGCACCTTCTACGATAGAACGCAGACCACGCGCGCCGGTTTTGCGTGACATCGCTTTCTTAGCGATCGCCGTCAGCGCTTCATCACGGAACTCCAGCTCCACACCTTCAAGGTTAAACAGAGCCTGGTACTGTTTGGTCAACGCATTCTTCGGTTCGCGCAGAATCTGAATCAGGGCTTCTTCACTCAATTCACTCAGCGTCGCCACCACCGGCAGACGACCAATGAATTCTGGAATCAGACCAAATTTGATCAGATCTTCTGGCTCAACCTGCGACAGCAACTCGCCTTCGCTGGCTTTTTGCGATTTACCTTTCACCGTAGCGCCGAAGCCGATACCGGATCCGGTTTCCACGCGCTGGGAAATCACTTTGTCGAGGCCAGCAAAAGCACCACCACAAATGAACAGGATCTTAGACGTATCAACCTGCAGGAACTCCTGCTGTGGATGCTTACGTCCACCCTGCGGCGGAACCGCGGCAACGGTACCTTCGATAAGCTTCAGCAACGCCTGCTGTACGCCTTCACCGGATACGTCACGCGTGATTGACGGGTTATCTGACTTACGAGAAATCTTATCGATTTCATCGATATAAACGATACCGCGCTGTGCTTTCTGCACATCGTAATCACACTTCTGCAGCAATTTCTGGATGATGTTTTCCACATCCTCACCCACATAACCGGCTTCGGTCAGGGTAGTGGCATCCGCCATGGTGAACGGAACATCCAGCAAACGCGCCAGGGTTTCAGCCAGCAAGGTTTTACCGCTACCGGTTGGACCGATCAGCAGAATGTTACTTTTGCCCAGTTCGATTCCATTACTGGTATCGCCGTTGCGCAGACGTTTGTAGTGGTTATAGACCGCTACCGCCAGCACTTTTTTCGCCCTTTCCTGACCGATGACGTAATCATCTAAATGATGACGGATTTCATGCGGTGTCGGCAGTGCACTGCGCTCACGGTGCGGAGCCACTTCTTTAATCTCTTCGCGAATGATGTCGTTGCATAAATCAACACATTCGTCGCAAATATACACTGACGGCCCGGCAATCAGCTTACGGACTTCATGCTGGCTTTTGCCGCAGAAAGAGCAGTACAGCAACTTACCTGAACCGTCTTTGCGCTTATCTGTCATCAGCTAACCTCTTTTCGTTCTCAGACCCAATTTGGTGTACGGCACTGGCCGCACATCAACGGCCGATATTCATGCAACTCATCGTGCTGCCCCGTTAACTATAGCGTAAGGGGCAGCCAGATGTGTCTTATTGGCGATGCGTCAGGATGGAATCGACCAAGCCATACTCTACCGCTTCGCTGGCAGAGAGGAAACGATCGCGCTCAGTGTCGCGTTCGATCTCTTCCAGTGATTTGCCGGTATGTTCAGCCATCAACTCATTCATACGCTGCTTCACTTTCAGAATTTCACGCGCATGGATTTCGATATCCGTCGCCTGGCCCTGATAACCGCCCAGCGGCTGGTGAATCATGACGCGGGAATTCGGCAGGCAGAAGCGCTTACCTTTGGTACCTGCAGTCAGCAGGAACGCACCCATCGAACAAGCCTGACCCATACAAATGGTGCTGACGTCCGGCTTGATAAATTTCATAGTGTCATAAATCGACATCCCGGCAGTAATCACGCCGCCTGGCGAGTTAATGTAGAGATAAATGTCTTTTTCAGGATTCTCAGCTTCCAGAAACAGCATCTGCGCCACGATCAGGTTGGCCATATGATCTTCAACCTGGCCAGTCAGGAAGATCACACGCTCTTTGAGCAGGCGGGAGTAAATGTCGTATGAACGCTCGCCGCGCGAGGTTTGTTCGACCACCATTGGCACCAGCGCCATGTGCGGTGCAGTAAATTCACGATCGCCACTGTATGACATTACCGTCTCCTGATAAATTTCATTGGCAACATTCTGTACCGATATTACGTGAGGCGCGTCGGGAAAACTATGCGCTGCCTTCTCACTCCGACATAACAGGACGGTTAATCAGCCAGTCTCACTGTTTTCATGCATTCTCCCTGTATCTGGGGATGCTGCCCAGTTGTTTCAAGCATAACAACCTTTTGCCCATTCGCTAACACGGAAAAAGAGCTTAGCGAACAATTTGCCGATTAATTAGGCAAATAGAGGACAAATCTGTGCGATTAGCGCCTTAAAACGAAAAAGCCCGCGACTTTTCAGTCGCGGGCTTCGCACTTTCGGTTAACTAACGAATCAGGCCGCTGAGGTCTGGTTCATCAGTTCCTGGAAGTTGGTTGCTTTATCGGTCACTTTGGCTTTCGCCAGAACCGCTTCAACAGCCTGCTCTTCCAGTGCAACGTTGCGCATGTTGTTCATCAGCTCGTTGTTCTTGCTGTAGAACTCGATCACTTCCTGCGGATCTTCGTATGCAGAAGCCATCTCTTCGATCAGCGCTTTAACGCGGTCTTCGTCAGCTTTCAGCTCGTTGATGCGAATTACTTCGCCCAGCAGCAGACCGACAACAACGCGACGTTTAGCCTGCTCTTCGAACAACTCACGTGGCAGTTCGAAAGCTTGCTTCTCGTTGCCACCAAAACGCTGAGCAGCCTGACGACGCAGAACGTCGATTTCGCTGTCGATCAGTGCCACTGGCACGTCGATGTCGTTGGCTTCAACCAGACCATCAATCGCCTGAGATTTTACGCGGTTACGAATAGCGCCTTTCAGCTCACGATCCATGTTCTTACGCACTTCTGCACGCAGACCGGCAACGGAACCATCTTCAACGCCAAAGCGCTTGATGAACTCTTCAGTCAGTTCTGGCAGCTCGCGAGTTTCCACTTTTTTCAGCACGATTTCGAACTTCGCGTCTTTCCCTTTAAGGGTTTCAGCGTGGTAATCGTCCGGGAATTTCACGTCGATAGTGAAGGTTTCGCCCGCTTTGTGGCCAACAACACCTTCTTCGAAGCCTGGGATCATACGACCCTGGCCCATCGCCAGTACGAAGTCAGACGCTTTGCCGCCTTCGAACTCTTCGCCGTCTACTGAACCGGAGAAGTCGATGGTTGCGCGATCTTCAGCAGTCGCTGCTGCATCGCTCTCTTTCCAGGTCGCCTGCTGCTTCTGCAGGGTTTCCAGCATGGTATCAACGTCAGCATCGGTGACTTCAACCACTGGCTTCTCGACTTCGATAGCATCCAGGCCTTTCAGCTCAACTTCAGGATACACTTCGAACTCAACCGCGTAGGTGAAATCTTCACCTTCTTTGTACTCACCTGGCACGTAGTTTGGTGCGCCAGCTGGGTTGATTTTCTCTTTGATGATGGCGTCAACGAAGTTGCGCGTCATCAGCTCGCCCAGCACGTCCTGGCGAACAGAAGCACCGTAGCGCTGAGAAATGATGTTTGCCGGCACTTTGCCTTTACGGAAACCGTCGATACGGACTTTCTTAGCCACTTCCACCAGTTCTTTCTTCACTGCGCTTTCGATGCTGTCAGCTGCAACAGTAATCGAAATGCGACGGCCCAGACCCTGAGTGGTTTCTACTGAAACTGTCATCTTGTTACCTCAAAAAATCACGTGCTCGGTCAACTTCAGACACCACACATTAAATGCGCCGTATCCAACAATCGGGACGGCCTCTGCAGGCAGAACCTAATCCCTGTCACCAGAAGCGTCCCGAAGACATTCCGGAAAAATAGACGCCGCATTATAGCGGCATCGCTGGAATGAGTCGAGGCTGCAAACTCACCACTTTTTAGCGGTTTTGCTGCTTTTTTGCGCCATGGATCGCGTTTGAGGGTAATAGATGAAAAGAAAACGGCCCGCAGGCCGTTTTGAGAGAGGATGAAGTGTGAACTCAGGCGAGGGTACCCGCTCCACGACAGTTCGGTGACGCCAGCACGGTATCTTGCAAGCCATCCCACTCTTTTTGCGTGTAAGTGTGTAGTGCCAGTGCGTGCACGCTCCCTGCTAACTCTTCGGTCAATTCGCCATAAATGGCGCGATGACGCTGCAGGAATCGCTGGCCGGTAAACACATCGCTGACAATCACCACTTTAAAGTGACTTTCAGAACCAGCGGGCACGTTATGACGATAGCTTTCATCATGCACTTCGAGATGTGCAGGTTCGAACGCCTTACGCAGCTTTTCTTCTATTTGTTCGCGAATCATTGTTAACACTCCTCAACGGCGAGCGCTGTGCCCATCTGTTTAAATATTAGTAGGTTTTTTGCCCAACCCGCAGGCGCGCCGGAAATAATTCCTGATCTGCTGCGCATCTTAACGGGCTCATGCGTCAGGTCAATGCTGTTGCATGAGCGCCTGTCCGAAAAAAGCCTTTACAATCAATTTCCACTGGCACGGGGCTTTTTTCGCCGTCGCGCAATGCTATGATGGCCGCAGTTTTGCAAACCAACCCATATGCTAACGAGAATGAGTATGTTGAAAAAACTGTTATTCCCTCTGCTGGCTGCGTTTATTTTAGCCGGCTGTGCCAGCAATAACACCACCCTGAACATTCAGCCTAAGATCCAGCTGCCACAGCAAGATCCCGGTCTGATGGGTGCCACCATCAGCGTTAACGGTGCCGATCAGCGTTCCGATCAGGCACTGGCAAAAGTGAATCGTGACGGTCAGTTAGTCACCTTAACACCATCGCGCGATCTGCGTTTCCTGTTACAGGAAGTGCTGGAGAAGCAGATGACAGCACGCGGTTATATGATCGGACCAAACGGTGCGGTTGACCTGCAGATTGTCGTCAATGGTCTTTACGCTGATGTGACACAAGGTAACGTGCGTTACAGCATTACCACCAAAGCTGACATTTCCATCATTGCAACCGCGAAAAACGGTAACAAGCAGGTTAAAAACTATCGTCAGACTTACAGCGTAGAAGGCGCATTCACCGCCACTAACGCGAAGATCACCAACGCGGTCAACTCTACCCTGAGCGACGTGATTGCTGATATGGCGCAGGACACCAGCGTTCACGAATTTATTAAACAGAACGCCCGCTAATTCCTCAGCTATTCTGCCCGGTCATCTTTGGACGGGCATCATTTCAGGTTGGTTATGACTTCTCACTATCTGCGCATTTTCACCCAACGTAATGCAGCCGTATTACTGCTGCTCGGTTTTGCTTCCGGACTGCCTTTAGCACTCACGGCCGGGACCCTACAGGCGTGGATGACCGTAGAGAATGTCGACCTGAAAACCATCGGTTTCTTCTCCCTTGTCGGCCAGGCATACGTGTTTAAGTTCCTGTGGTCGCCGATGATGGATCGCTATACCCCGCCGTTTCTTGGCCGTCGCCGTGGCTGGCTACTGGTCACTCAACTCGCACTGATCGCCGGTATTATCGCCATGGGCTTTATGCAGCCTTCGCGCGATCTGACGCTGCTGGCTGCCCTGGCCGTGCTGGTTGCCTTCTGTTCTGCATCGCAGGATATCGTGTTTGATGCCTGGAAAACCGATGTGCTACCGCCAGAAGAACGGGGCAGCGGCGCGGCAATTACCGTGCTGGGTTATCGCCTGGCGATGCTGATTTCAGGCGGACTGGCGCTGTGGCTGGCCGATCGCTATCTGGGATGGCAGGCGACTTACTGGTTAATGGCACTGTTGATGTTGCCAGGTTTGATTGCGACATTGCTGGCCAAAGAGCCCGCAGTACCCGCGCGCGAGCCGCACACCCTGCGTCAGGCCGTTTCGTTCCCGCTCAAAGACTTCTTCCTGCGTAACAATGCCTGGCTGCTGATCACCTTAATTATCCTTTATAAGCTGGGTGATGCTTTTGCTGCGTCGCTCACCACCACCTTCCTGATTCGCGGTGTAGGTTTCAGCGCCGGCGATGTCGGACTGGTGAATAAAACGCTGGGATTGCTGGCAACCATCATTGGTGCGCTGTACGGCGGTGTGCTGATGCAACGCCTGAGCCTGTTCCGTGCCCTGATGATTTTCGGCATTCTTCAGGCCGTTTCCAACTTCGCTTACTGGCTATTGGCCGTGACGCCACCTCATTTATGGAGCATGGCGAGCGCGGTGTTCATAGAAAATCTTTGCGGCGGGATGGGCACCGCCGCGTTTGTGGCGCTGCTGATGACATTGTGCAATAAGTCGTTTTCCGCAACGCAGTTCGCGCTGCTCTCGGCGCTTTCTGCCGTCGGGCGTGTCTATGTCGGACCGGCAGCGGGATGGCTGGTTGAGCTGTGGGGCTGGCCGACCTTCTACGCTTTCACTGTGTTCGCTGGCGTGCCTGGCTTATTGCTGTTGTGGATCAGCCGCGGCACTCTGCAAGCCATTCAGCAAGACGGACGTTTTGTCATGCGAAGCCTGTGGCCGCAAGGCTATCGCTGGACAGTGCGCCTGTTTAGCGCCGGCTGTGGCCTGCTGGCGCTCTGGTTAGTGCTGCTGGCACTAAATGCGGCTGACGTCTGGCATGTCAATGCCTTGCTGACTCCGCTTTTTGAGTGGGGCATGGCACTAGCGCTGGTGGCCGTGGCGCTAGGTATGATTCTGGATTGTCTGGCGTTAAGAAAAATGCCGGGAAAAAATCTGAGTTAAGTAATGATAATTTGCCAGCGGCTAAATATTTGGCTAAAAAAATAACAACGAACTCATTTTAACGAATAGCATTTTTTTCATCGCGAAAAAGAAACATTAAATTAACAACCCTGGATTATATTTAAATCCGGTGCGCAATTACTTTGTAGAAAACTCATCACCCAAATGCTACATAATTGTTAAATAAATGGGCATTAATAGTACGGTTTATGCTTTCCCTGATTTTTCTGCGGTTTCTATCATTGTTTTTTGTTATATTGACGCCAACTGCTTGTCGCAATTAATAATTTGTCACCCTGCGCAACATCTGTGACACCCTTAGCAAAAGGTGTCAACAGCCTTCTGACACATCCTTAAGCTGGTTTACACTGCATAAACCTTCCCGTAAAATGCGCGCACACTTAAACGACAATAGAGCCCTTTGTCATTGAGGTCGTTAAATGAGACTCAGGAAATACAATAAAAGTTTGGGGATTTTGTCATTAATTGCAGGCGCTGTATTACTCAGTGGCTGCGATAGTGCGTTGTTAAATCCCAAAGGACAGATTGCACTGGAGCAACGTTCGCTGATTCTGACAGCTTTTGGCTTGATGATGATCGTGGTTATCCCGGCAGTCTTCATGGCAGTATTCTTTGCCTGGAAATATCGGGCAACCAATACTAATGCGACTTATAGCCCTAACTGGTCACACTCTAACAAAGTGGAAGCCGTGGTCTGGACGATTCCAATCCTGATCATTATCTTCCTCGGCGTGCTGACCTGGAAATCAACCCACGCACTTGAGCCAAGCAAACCGCTGGTCTCTGATGTGAAGCCGGTTGAGATCGATGTGGTTGCGCTGGACTGGAAATGGCTGTTTATCTACCCGGAACAGGGTATTGCAACCGTGAACCAGATTGCCTTCCCGGCAAATACTCCGGTGAACTTCAAGATCACCTCCAACTCCGTAATGAACTCCTTCTTTATTCCTACGCTCGGTAGCCAGATCTACGCCATGGCGGGCATGCAGACTAAACTGCACCTGATCGCCAATGAGCCAGGAACATTCGACGGTATCTCTGCGAACTTCAGTGGTCGCGGTTTCTCTGGCATGAAGTTTAAAGCTATTGCAACCAAAGACGATGCGGAATTCCAGCAGTGGGTGGCTAAAGTTAAAGCAGCACCTAACGCGCTGACCACCATGGATGATTTCGAGAAACTGGCTGCGCCAAGCGAAAATCACCCGGTGGAATATTTCTCAACTGCGAATCCAGAACTGTTCAAGCAGGTTATTGATAAGTTCATGATGAGCCACGGGAAGATGGACATGCCAGAGCACAAAGGCATGGACATGAATCACGCCGCTGCTGCGGGAGCCGAGGAATAATACGATGTTCGGAAAATTAACACTGGATGCAGTGCCATACCACGAACCCATTATCGTGGTAACGGTAGCCGCAATCATCTTAGGTGGTCTGGCACTGGTTGCCGCGATTACTTATTTTGGTAAGTGGCAATACCTGTGGTCAGAATGGTTCACCTCCATTGACCACAAAAAACTGGGTATCATGTACATCATCATGGCTTTCGTCATGCTGCTGCGCGGCTTTGCCGATGCAGTAATGATGCGTACCCAACAAGTGATGGCTTCCGCAGGCGAAGCCGGCATATTACCACCGCACCACTACGACCAGATCTTCACCGCGCACGGCGTGATCATGATCTTCTTCGTGGCGATGCCTTTCGTGGTAGGTCTGATGAACATCGCGGTACCGCTGCAAATCGGTGCACGTGACGTTGCCTTCCCGTTCCTGAACAACCTGAGCTTCTGGTTTACTGCGATCGGTGTGATCCTGGTGAACATTTCTCTGGGTGTGGGCGAGTTCGCACAGACTGGCTGGTTGGCTTATCCACCGCTTTCGGGCGCGGAATACAGTCCTGGCGTCGGGGTCGATTATTGGATCTGGAGTCTCCAGCTATCCGGTATCGGTACGACACTGACCGGTATCAACTTCTTCGTGACCATTCTGAAGATGCGTGCACCGGGTATGGACCTGTTCAAGATGCCTGTATTCACCTGGGCATCACTGTGTACCAACGTCCTGATCATCGCTGCGTTCCCGGTTCTGACCGTCACGCTGGCACTGTTGACGCTTGACCGTTACCTCGGCTTCCATTTCTTCACCAATGAAATGGGCGGTAACATGATGATGTACGTCAACCTGATTTGGGTCTGGGGTCACCCGGAAGTATACATCCTCGTTCTGCCGGTATTCGGTGTGTTCGCGGAAGTCACTGCAACCTTCTCCAAAAAGCGTCTGTTCGGTTATACCTCTCTGGTGTGGGCGACCATCGCAATTACCGTTCTGTCGTTCATCGTTTGGCTGCACCACTTCTTCACCATGGGTGCCGGCGCCAACGTTAACGCCTTCTTCGGTATTATGACGATGATTATCGCCATTCCGACCGGCGTGAAAATCTTCAACTGGCTGTTCACCATGTATCAGGGTCGCGTTGAGTTCCACTCAGCGATGCTGTGGACAATCGGCTTCCTGGTCACCTTCTCTATTGGTGGTATGACCGGTGTTCTGCTGGCCGTTCCAGGTGCGGACTTCATTCTGCACAACAGCTTGTTCCTGATTGCACACTTCCATAACGTGATTATCGGTGGTGTGGTGTTCGGTTGTATGGCTGGCGTGACCTACTGGTTCCCGAAAGCATTCGGCTTCACCCTGAACGAAAAATGGGGTATCCGTGCATTCTGGTTCTGGATCATTGGTTTCTTCGTTGCCTTCATGCCGCTGTACGCACTGGGCTTCATGGGTATGACCCGTCGTATCAGCCAGGACATCGATCCTCAGTTCCACTCACTGCTGGTTGTTGCAGCAGGCGGTGCGGCACTGATTGCATGCGGTATCCTGTGCCAGCTGACTCAGTTCTACGTTTCTGTGCGTGACCGCGACCAGAACCGCGATCTGACCGGTGACCCGTGGGGTGGTCGTACGCTGGAGTGGGCAACCTCTTCACCGCCTCCGTTCTATAACTTTGCTGTTATCCCTGAAATCCACGAGCGCGATGCGTTCTGGGAAATGAAAGAGAAAGGCGAAGCCTATAAGCAACCAGAAAAATATGAAGAAATTCATATGCCGAAAAACAGCGGCGCAGCCCTGATTATCGCAGCCTTCATGACTGTGTTTGGTTTCGCGATGATCTGGCACATCTGGTGGCTGGCTGGCCTTACCTTCCTGGCCACAATTGTGACCTGGATTGTGAAGAGCTTCGATGAAGACGTGGATTACTACGTTCCGGTTGCTGAAGTCGAGCAGATCGAGAAGAAGCACTTTGACGAAATCAGCAAAGCAGGTCTGAAATAATGTCAACTGAAACTGCAAAACACCACCACGACGCCCATGCGGAGCATGGGCATCACGATGCAGGAGCCAATAAAGTCTTTGGCTTCTGGATCTACCTGATGAGTGACTGCATTATCTTCGCAACCCTGTTTGCGACCTATGCAGTTATGGTCAATAACACTGCCGGTGGTCCGGCAGGTAAAGACATCTTTGAACTGCCGTTTGTGCTGGTTGAAACCGCGCTGCTGCTGCTCAGCTCCATTACTTATGGAATGGCAGTGATCGCGATGAACAACCAGAACAAAGGTTCAGTCATCAGCTGGTTGGCTCTGACCTTCCTGTTTGGTGCTGGATTCATCGGCATGGAAATCTATGAATTCCATCACCTGATCCTGGAAGGCTTCGGTCCTGACCGCAGTGGTTTCCTGTCCGCGTTCTTTACGCTGGTCGGTACCCACGGTCTGCACGTGACCTCTGGCCTGATCTGGATGGCAGTGATGATGTTCCAGATTTCTAAACGTGGTCTGACTGCAACCAACCGCACCCGCATCATGTGCCTGAGCTTGTTCTGGCACTTCCTGGATGTGGTTTGGATCTGCGTATTCACCGTTGTCTATCTGATGGGAGCCATGTAATGAGTCATTCAGTTAACGAACATGGCGCTTCTCACGGTAGCGTGAAGTCTTACATGATCGGCTTCATCCTCTCTATCATCCTGACCGGTATTCCGTTCTGGATGGTAATGGATGGCGGCGCATCACACGGCACGATTCTGGGTGTGGTTCTGGTGTGTGCGGTGGTTCAGGTGTTAGTGCACCTGGTCTACTTCCTGCACTTAGACAGCAAGTCAGAGGGTGGCTGGAACATGGTGGCGATAGTCTTCTCAGCACTCATCATTCTGATTGTTGTTGTCGGCTCACTGTGGATCATGTGGAACCTCAACTACAACATGATGGCCGACTAAAGAGTCACACGTAATGATTAAGCAATACCTGCAAGTAACAAAACCAGGAATTATTTTCGGCAACTTAATTTCTGTGATCGGTGGATTCTTGCTGGCTTCGAAAGGCAGCATTGATTACCCCCTGTTTCTCTATTCACTGGTGGGCGTTTCGCTGGTTGTCGCATCGGGTTGTGTATTCAACAATGTGATTGACCGCGATATCGATATCAAAATGGAGAGAACGCGGAACCGTGTTCTGGTCAAAGGCCTGATCTCGGCGAAAGTAAGCCTGGTTTATGCAACCGCATTGGGTATTGCTGGCTTTGCGTTGCTGTATTTCGGCGCTAACCCGCTGGCCATGTGGCTGGCGGTGATGGGCTTCGTTGTCTATGTGGGCATTTATAGCCTGTATATGAAACGCAACTCCGTGTATGGCACGCTGATCGGTAGCCTCTCTGGTGCAGCACCGCCAGTGATTGGCTACTGCGCAGTGACCAACCAGTTTGATGCTGGCGCCCTGATCTTATTGGCTATCTTTAGCCTGTGGCAGATGCCGCACTCGTACGCGATTGCGATTTTCCGCTTCAAAGATTATCAGGCGGCTAACATCCCGGTTCTGCCTGTCGTGAAAGGTATCTCGGTAGCCAAAAATCATATTACGCTATACATCCTGGCGTTCATGATTGCTACGCTGATGCTGACACTCGGCGGTTACGCGGGTTACAAGTATCTGGTGGTCGCCGCGGCAGTGAGTGTGTGGTGGTTGGGCATGGCGCTTTCAGGTTACAAAACCTCAAACGATAAAGTTTGGGCGCGTAAACTGTTTGTGTTCTCGATTGTCGCTATCACAGCATTGAGCGTGATGATGTCGGTTGATTTTATGACGCCGGCCTCTAAAGACCTGCTGACTTACGTCTGGTAATACAGCTCCGCAACACCAGAAAGGGCGCGAATTTCGCGCCCTTTCTTTTTGTTACCACTGCTTAACAACAATTGTTTTACCCGCCCTGCCCTGCTCCCTAAAATGAGAGCTAAATGCCCGGAATAATTCGAGATGCAGGAAGGCGGCAAGTGCATGAATCCCTGGGAGCTGACTAAAGTAAGTGACCTGGGTGAACGTGCGCAGCCAACGCATCTGCGGCTTGAAGTATAAAGGGCATAAACTTACAGAGGTTGGAATGAACGACAATAAAATGACGCCAGTAGAGCTTCGGGCTACATGGGGTTTAGGCACAGTTTTTTCCCTGCGCATGCTGGGAATGTTTATGGTCCTGCCGGTACTCACCACGTACGGTATGGCGTTGCAGGGAGCCAGTGAAACCTTAATTGGTCTGGCAATTGGCATCTATGGTCTGGCGCAAGCCGTATTCCAGATTCCGTTTGGTCTGCTGTCCGATCGCGTCGGTCGCAAACCGCTCATTGTTGGCGGGCTGTTAGTGTTCGTGCTGGGCAGTATTATCGCGGCGATGACCACCTCAATCTGGGGCGTGATCCTGGGTCGTGCTTTGCAAGGCTCTGGCGCAATTGCCGCTGCCGTCATGGCGCTACTCTCAGATCTCACTCGCGAACAAAACCGCACTAAAGCAATGGCGTTTATTGGCATCAGTTTCGGTGTGACCTTTGCTATTGCGATGGTGGTAGGCCCAATTGTCACCCATGCTCTGGGTTTGCATGCACTGTTCTGGATGATCGCTATTCTGGCCTCGCTGGGCATTGTTATCACGCTATTGGTGGTGCCGAGCGCACCGAATCACGTGCTGAATCGTGAATCCGGCATGGTAAAAGCCAGCATTCGTGAAGTGTTAGCCAACCCTAAACTCCTGAAATTAAACATCGGTATTCTTTGCCTGCATATCCTGCTGATGTCGAGTTTTGTGGCTTTGCCAGGCCAGTTTGAACAAGCGGGCTTCCCGGCATCTGAACACTGGAAAGTCTATCTGTTCACCATGCTGGTCGCTTTCGTTCTGGTGGTGCCTTTCATCATCTATGCCGAAGTGAAACGCCGCATGAAGCGCGTTTTTGTTACCTGCGTGGCACTGATCATTATCGCGGAAATCGTACTGTGGGGTGCGGCTGGTCATTTCTGGACGCTGGTGATTGGCGTGCAGCTATTCTTCCTCGCCTTCAACCTCATGGAAGCCATTCTGCCTTCGCTGATCAGTAAAGAATCACCGCCGGGCTACAAAGGTACAGCGATGGGCATTTACTCCACCAGCCAGTTCATTGGCGTGGCGATTGGCGGCAGCATGGGCGGTTGGATCTTCGGTCACTTTGATGCGCAGACGGTGTTTCTGGTGGGTGCGATTGTCGCGGCAGCCTGGCTGTTTGTGGCTATGTCGATGCAGGAGCCGCCTTACGTCAGCAGCCTGCGCATGGTACTCAGTGATGCCGTATTAGCGGTGCCTAACCTTGAGAAGCGTTTAAAAGCGCAGCCGGGTGTCTCTTCAGTATTTATCGTGCCGGAAGAGAAAAGTGCTTACATCAAGATCGACAGTAAAGTGACGAGCCGCGTCGAAATCGAAGCGCTGCTCGCCAGCTGTTAGTTAGTAGTCACACACTCTGTGGCGGCGCGATTAACCGCTCCGCCACAAACCATCACGCTAATTAAAGCGACATATCCACCACGATACGCCCTTCAATTTTTCCCGCATGCATACGCGCAAAAATGTCGTTAATGTTGGTCAGCGGTTCTACCGCCACGTTGGCTTTCACTTTGTGACGACCGGCGAAATCCAACGCTTCCTGGAGATCTTTACGCGTGCCCACAATTGAACCGCGCACCGTAATCCCGTCCAGCACCATATCGAAAATCGACAAATCAAATTTGCCCGGTGGCAGACCGTTCAGCACCATGGTGCCGCCACGGCGCATGGTGCCAATCGCCTGCTCAAACGCTTTAGGTGATACGGCCGTAACCAGCACACCATGCGCGCCGCCAAAACTTTCCTGGAACACTTTTGCGGGATCGACGTTCTTCGCATTCGCTACCACACTGGCACCAAGCCGCTTAGCAAACGCCAGCTTCTCATCGTCGATATCAACCGCAGCCACATTCAGTCCCATCGCCACCGCGTACTGCACCGCCATATGACCTAAACCTCCAATACCGGACACCACTACCCAATCGCCTGGCTTGGTATCGGTCATTTTCAGGCCTTTGTACACCGTCACGCCGGCACACAGAATTGGTGCGATTTCGTTGTAATCGATGTTTTCCGGAATGATGCCGACATAATTCGCATCCGCGAGGCAATATTCTGCGAAACTGCCGTTCACCGAATAACCGGCATTCTGCTGTGACAGGCACAGGGTTTCCCAACTATCCAGACAGTGCTCGCAGTGGCCACATGCGGAATAGAGCCACGGCACGCCCACACGATCGCCCAGTTTTAAATGCTTCACACCTTCACCGAGCGCCACTACCTGCCCTACGCCTTCGTGGCCAGGAATAAACGGGGGATTGGGTTTAATCGGCCAGTCGCCTTCGGCGGCATGTAAGTCGGTATGGCACACCCCAGTCGCCGCGATTTTCACCAGAATCTGACCCGGTCCCACTTGCGGTACTGGCACCTGCTCAATCACTAACGGTTCACCAAAGGCTTTAACAACGGCGGCTTTCATGGTGGTTTTGATTTGCATATTCATCTTTCACTCTCCATTTGATCGGATGCAGACTCAGAACAGGCCCAAAGGCGCGGTGCCATAGCTGACCAGCAGATTTTTGGTTTGTTGGTAGGCGCTAAGCGCCATCTTGTGCGTCTCGCGTCCCACGCCCGATTGCTTGTAGCCACCGAAAGCCGCGTGTGCGGGATAGATGTGATAGCAGTTGGTCCAGACACGACCGGCTTTGATGCCACGTCCCATGCGATACGCCAGATTGGTATCACGCGTCCATACGCCCGCCCCGAGGCCAAACTGGGTTTCGTTGGCAATCGACAAGGCTTCCGCTTCGTCTTTAAAGGTGGTGATGCCGATAACCGGCCCAAAAATCTCTTCCTGGAAACACCGCATCTGGTTGGTGCCTTTAATCAGGGTTGGCTGGATATAGAATCCGTTATCCAGTTCGGCAGCGACGCTGGCGCGATCGCCTCCGGTAAGAATTTGCCCCCCTTCGTCGCGCGCGATGTTGATGTAAGACAGGATTTTGTCGAATTGCTGACGGGAAGCCTGAGCACCGATCATGGTGTCGGTATCCAGCGGATCGCCCCGACGGATGTTTGCCACTTTCTCCATCACCCGCGCCATAAACGGCTCATAGATCGATTCATGGATCAACGCACGCGACGGACAAGTGCAGACCTCGCCCTGGTTGAAGAAACCGAGCACCAGCCCTTCCACCGCTTTTTCGATAAAGTCCGATTCACCGTCCATCACATCGGCAAAGTAGATGTTCGGCGACTTGCCGCCCAGCTCAACGGTACACGGAATGATGTTTTCAGCCGCGCACGCCATAATATGACGGCCCACTGGCGTAGAACCGGTGAACGCGATTTTGGCGATACGTTTGCTGGTGGCCAGCGCTTCACCGGCTTCACGGCCAAAGCCCTGCACCACGTTAAGCACGCCGGCCGGGAACAGATCGCCGATCAGCTCCATCAGCAAGGTGATTGCCAGCGGGGTTTGCTCAGCCGGTTTCAGCACCACGCAGTTACCCGCCGCCAGCGCCGGAGCCAGTTTCCATGCCGCCATTAACAGCGGGAAGTTCCACGGGATGATCTGCCCGACCACGCCCAGCGGTTCATGGAAGTGATAGGCAACGGTGGTTTCATCAATCTCAGCGGTGCTGCCTTCCTGCGCACGCAGACAACCGGCGAAGTAGCGGAAGTGATCCACCGCCAGCGGTAGATCGGCGTTGAGGGTTTCACGGATCGGCTTGCCGTTGTCCCAGCTCTCCGCCACAGACAACATTTCGAGGTTTTGTTCAATGCAGTCGGCCACCTGCAGCAGCAGATTGGCCCGATGTTGCACGCTGGTTTTTCCCCAGGCGTCAGCGGCCTGATGAGCAGCGTCCAGTGCTAAATCGATATCCCGCGCGTCAGAACGCGGAAACTGCGCAATATCGCTGCCATCAACAGGCGAGGTGTTCGTAAAATACTGGCCGCTGAGCGGCTCTGTGAATTTGCCCGCAATAAAATTGCCGTAGGTCGCTTTAAAAGTGACCAAAGCGCCGGGCGTGCCGGGATGTGCATAACGCATCGCAAACTCCTTCGTGTAGGGTCGTTTATTGTTAGCTGGCAGCGGCAACCTGTGGGTCAACAGATTGAACAGCCCGCTGCCGTACATATCTACTGCAGCGGGCGTGCCAGTTTTTTTCAGCTTGCGAATTTTCGAAAAATCGTTTTATCTATCATCAATTTATAAAACCAATAGCCCTTTTAAACGCACGGTTTCTGCCACCAAAATCCTCATCTGTGTTGCGTATCGCAACACCGCAGAAACCAACCCGCTACAATGCTGCAACACTTTCGCTTAGGCATGAGGTTACCAATGCAGGGAAATTCAGCCGCGTCTGCCGTTAATACCAACCCGCTTTTGAGCGACTCCTGGTTTCGTAGCCAGCTGTATGGTCTCGACCGCACCGCCGATGATTTTCCTCGCGTCCGCCAGGGTGAGCTGGCTGATGTGCTGGCCAGTAATGCCGGGCTGCAACAATTTGCCCAACCGGTGATCAAACAGCTGGCGCAGAAACTGGCGGAAAAACAATCCGTAGTGATTCTTTCTGATGCCACCGGACTGGTACTGAACACCTTTGGCGACATGCAATCGATGGAGAAAGCGCAGCGATTCGCCCTCGCCCCTGGCAATTTGTGGAGCGAATGCGGGCGCGGCACCAATGCGATTGGCACCGCGCTAGCGATTGACGATGGCTGTGAAATTGAAGGCCAGCAACATTTTCTCACCTTGAATCAGGGGCTGTACTGCGCCGCCATGCCGTTGCAAATGCCCAACGGTCAGATTGCGGGCGTGCTGGATATCTCTGGCCCAGCGCACTTCCCGCATCCGCAAACGTTTCAATGGGTCAAAGCCGCCGCTAAACAGATCGAGTATTTGTGGGTTAAGCAAAGCCTGCATCCCCAACAATGGTTGATGAGCCTGCACGTTGAGCCGCACGGCATTGATACCAGTGATGAGTTGCTGCTGGTGTTCTCCGATAATGTGCTCACCGCCGCAAACCGCCTGGCGATGCGTGAACTCAATCTCACCACCGGGCAGTTGGGCACCCTGACATTCCAGCAGCTGTTTGATCAGCTCGAACAGCAGGCCAACACCATTCCTTTACCGATTCATTTTGCACAACAGCGCTACTACTTCCGCCTGCGCGCTCCGCACCGCACCCACTTTGCTACGCCAAGTGAACCCAGCGTGGATCTTCCCTTCTCACTGGGTCGCGATGGCGAGAAAATGGTGCGTCTGATGAATGCCGGTGTGTCGTTGTGCATTCACGGTGAAACCGGCAGCGGTAAAGAGTATGTCAGCCGTGCGCTGCATCAGCAGAGTCGCTGGCGTGATGGGAAGTTTGTCGCCATCAACTGTGCTGCCATTCCGGAAGCGTTGATTGAATCCGAGCTATTTGGTTATCAGCCTGGTGCCTTTACCGGAGCCAGCAAAAATGGCTACATCGGTAAAATCCGCGAGGCGGATGGTGGCGTGCTGTTTCTTGATGAAATTGGAGATATGCCGCTGGCGCTACAAACCCGTTTGCTGCGCGTGCTGCAAGAAAAAGAGGTCGCGCCGCTCGGTTCCAGTCGCAGCTGGCCGGTGAATTTTGCCGTGATCTGCGCCACGCACCGTGATTTGGCGCAGCGTGTGGCCGAGGGCGAGTTCCGCGAGGATCTTCTCTATCGCTTGCAGGAATTTTCCATGACCATCCCGCCGTTGCGTGCCTGGCCAGATATCGAAGACTTTATTGGTCGGTTGTGGATTGAGCTGGGCGGCGCAGATCGCGATATCCAGCTTTCTCCCGCCTTGCTGGCATCGCTGGCACAATTGCCATGGCCGGGCAACGTGCGGCAATTGCGCAGTCTGTTGCGCGTGCTGCTGGCGTTGGCGGACGAAGGGGAAGAAGTCACTGATGTGCATTTGCCAGCCGAATATCGCCGAGCAGCGGCGGTGCCAGCGGAAGATAAGCAGAGCCATGATGAGCGGCTGATTAGCGAAACGCTCCAACGCTTCAATGGCAATATCAGTAAAACGGCGGAGGCATTAGGTGTCGCGCGCAGCACGCTCTATCGTCGTGCCGCACGCGACAAACGCGATTAGTCGCGGAAGTTCTTGAACTGGAAGGGCTGACCAAGGTTGCCACCGCGCACCAGCGCCATTGCACCCTGCAAATCGTCGCGTGATTTACCGGTCACGCGCAGCTCTTCACCCTGAATCTGCGTTTGCACTTTCAGCTTGCTGTCTTTAATCAGCTTCACCAGCTTTTTAGCGATATCGCTTTCGATACCCTTTTTCAGCTTGGCTTCTACGCTCCAGCTTTTACCGCTGTGAATGATCTCTTCTGGCACTTCAATCGCTGCGCCTTCAATGCCGCGTTTCAGCAGCTTTTCACGCAAAATATCCACCAGCTGTTTAACCTGGAAATCAGATTCGCTGGTGATTTTGATGGTCTCATTCTTTTCGTTAAGCTCAATGCTGGCGCTCACGTTGCGGAAATCGAAACGGGTTGAGATTTCACGGCTGGCATTCTCCACCGCATTACGCACTTCCGGCAGTTCGACTTCGGAAACGATATCGAAAGATGGCATCTTTTCTTCTCCTGATACTAAAGTGACATGCATAATACGCGTCTTATGGCGCTAATTAAACACGATACGCGGAAAGCTATACTTAACGATGTCGTGAAATTGAGAACCCGTCAGCGGGAGGCAAAATGAAAATTACCGTGTTGGGTTGTGGCGCCCTGGGTCAAATTTGGCTCGCCGCGCTCGCACGTCAGGGACATGAGGTTCAGGGCTGGTTGCGCGTGCCGCAGCCCTATTGCTCGGTGAACGTCATTGATCCGCAAGGACAAGTCAGCAATCACACGTTTATCGCCAACGATCCGCTGTTTCTTGCCGAAAGCCAGCTGTTGCTGGTGACACTTAAAGCGCCACAGGTTTCCCCGGCGGTCAAAAACCTGCAAAGCATCCTGCCTGCTCATGCTGCCATTTTGTTATTGCACAATGGCATGGGCACGCTGGAAGAGCTGAAGGAGTTGCAGCAACCGCTGCTGCGCGGCATTACCACCCACGCGGCGATGCGCGATGGCACGGTGATCAAACACGTTGCGCAGGGCATCACACATATCGGTCCCACCGGACGTGAAAGTGCCGCGATGAGCGATATCGCCGATATCCTGCATCAGGCGCTGCCGGACGTGGCCTGGCATGACAACATTGCTTCTGCCAGCTGGCGCAAACTGGCGGTGAACTGCGTGATTAATCCGCTTACCGTTGAACACGATTGCCAGAACGGTGCCCTGCGTGCCTGGCCGCAGCAGATTGCCACGCTGTGTGAAGAGATTGCCTGGGTGATGGAGCGTGAAGGCCAGCACATTGCGGTCGATAACCTGCGCGACATCATTTATGACGTCATCGACAGCACCGCAGCGAATACCTCCTCAATGTTGCAGGATGTGCGCGCCCAGCGCCTGACAGAAATTGACTACATCACCGGCTACCTGCTGCGCCGCGCTCGCGCGCAGGGCATTGCGCTGCCGGAGAACACCCGTTTGTACGATCTGATTAAACGCAAGGAGTCCCAATATGAGCGCGACCGCATCGGTTCTGGTTTGCCTGGCACATGGCAGTGAAGAGATTGAAGCTGTCACCACTATCGACCTGCTGGTCCGCGCGGGCTTAAGCGTCACCACCGCCAGTGTCGAAAGCGATGGCACGCGCGAGATCGTCTGCTCACGCGGCGTGCGCCTGCTGGCCGATGCGCCACTGGTTGAGGTGGCGGATAACGATTATGACGCCGTGGTGCTGCCCGGCGGCCTCAAGGGCGCAGAGACCTTCCGTGACAGCCCACTGCTGGTGGAAACCGTACGCCAGTTTCATCTGGCAGGGAAAATCGTTGCCGCGATTTGTGCCGCACCTGGCACGGTGCTGATTCCGCACGATCTGTTCCCGGTAGGCAATATGACCGGCTTTCCTGGCTTGCGCGACACCATCCCTGACAAACACTGGATGGATCGCCGTGTGGTATGGGATCCGCGCGTCAACCTGCTATCCAGCCAGGGTCCAGGCACTTCGATTGATTTTGCACTGAAGCTGATTGATCTGCTGGTGGATAAAGAGAAAGCGCGTGAAGTGGCGTCACAGTTGGTATTAGCGGCGGGGATTTATAACTATCAGGAATTTGAAGAGCGTGAATAACCGCATTGTAATGCAGTAAAAAGCACTTAACGGTAGCGGCGCAATGTATTGCGCATGTCACAGTGGCAAGGTGCCGAGTGTGACACGCGCGATGAATCACGCCGTTACCAGGTTATCACCGTTACGGACGATAGACCTTCACGTTTTTAAAGCCTTGCTCATGCAGATACAACGCCTGTAAACGGCTCATCACGCCGCGATCGCAATACAGCAGCCAGGTTTTGTTCTGATCCAAATCGCCAAACTGTGTGCTCAATTTGTAGAACGGCAGAGATTTCACATCCACGCCTTCCAGCGCCAGCGGTGATGCCTCTTGCTCATCCACAGAACGGATATCCAGCACCACATCATCTGCGGTGAACGAGACCACCGTCTCCACTTCCACCACTTCTTCCTGTGCCTTCTCCGCAATCTCGCGGATATCGACGTTGCTGGCTTCCTGCACCATGCGATTGAGGATCTCGAAATCGAAGTTTTGCTCTTCTGCTTCGATCTTCGCCTTCACCGCTTTTACCGTTGGGCTTTTCGAAATCACACCGCAGTATTCCGGCATGGTTTTGGCGAAATCTTCGGTGCCGATATGGCGCGCCAAATCGATGATGTGCTCTTTATCATGCGAGATTAGCGGACGCAGGATCAGGGTATCCGAGGCGTTATCAATCAGACGCAGGTTGGTCAGTGTCTGGCTCGATACCTGGCCCAGCGCTTCACCGGTCACCAGCGCCTGCACGCCGTAACGCTCAGCGACCATCGATGCCGCACGCACCATCATGCGTTTCAGCACCACGCCCATCTGGCCGTCATCCACTTTCTCAAGAATCTCGCCTACCACCGGCTCGAAGTTGATCGCCACGAAGCGCACGCGATGCGAACGACCATAACGCTGCCACAGATAATGCGCGACCTGACGCACGCCGATTTCATGCGCGGCACCGCCGAGATTGAAGAAGCAGTAGTGCACGCGGCAACCACGACGCATCAGCATATAGCTGGAAACGCCGGAGTCGAAGCCACCTGAAATCAGTGACAGCACATCTTCTTGCGTCCCGATCGGGAAACCACCCAGCCCTTCATAACGGCCGGTGATCAGCAGCAGACGATCGTCTTCGATCTCGAGATTGACCGTCACATCGGGATTTTTCAACTGCACGCGTGCAGTCTCAATGTGCTGATTGAGACCGCCACCCACGTAACGCTCAACCTCAATCGAGCTGAAGCTGTGTTTGCCACGACGCTTCACGCGCACGCAGAAACTTTTCCCTTCCAGACGTTCGCGATTCAGTGCCAGCGTCTGCTCGAAGATATCGTGCATATCGGTGTAAGGCTGATCCTCAACCTCCAGTACATGGTGAATACCGGGGATGCGCGTCAGTTCATCAATAACGACGGTACGCAGCGCTTCTTTCTTAGCGCGCACTTCAATATGGTCCCAGTGGCGCACCACGGCGATTTCGTCGTCGACAGTACGCAGGGTATTGCGGATGTTACCGGTCAGGATCTTGATAAAGCGCAAACGCACCGACTGACTTTTGATGGTGATTTCAGGGAAGAGCTTAATGATAAACTTCATGGCGACACAGCTTCGTTGGGCAAATAAGTGCTAAAACCATCGGCACTTAACTGGTAAAATCATATAATTACGGGTAACGCAGAGGCGCCCGCATCCGAGGCGCAAAAGTATACCACCTTTGTCAGATGACCGCTTCTGCAACCGCAATCACATTCATTATTTTGCTAATTAATCCTCGTCGGCTACCATGACCGATTGCAAGATGATTCCTAACCTGTGAGTCGACACTGATTATGCCGAAAAAAGCCGAAGCGCCAGCCAGTTTTGAAAGCGCATTACAGCAGCTGGAACAAATCGTCAGCCGTCTGGAAAGTGGTGAACTGCCGCTGGAAGAAGCACTGAACGAATTTGAACGCGGCGTACAGCTGGCACGCACCGGTCAGCAAACCCTGCAGCAGGCTGAACAGCGCGTGCAGATCCTGCTCAGCGATGACAAAGATGCCGCGCTCGCGCCGTTCACGCCGGAAAATGACTGATGGATTTCGCCAAATTACTCAACGCGTATCACGAACGCGTCAATCTGGCGTTGACACGCTTAATAGATCCACTTCCTTTTCAGAGTTCTCCTCTGGTGCAATCCATGCAATATGGGGCACTATTAGGCGGTAAGCGTCTGCGTCCATTTTTGGTTTACGCCACGGGCGAGATGTTAAAGGCCGATGCGGCCAGCCTGGATGCCCCGGCCGCTGCCGTTGAGTGCATTCATGCTTACTCTCTGATTCATGATGATCTGCCCGCGATGGATGACGATGCGTTACGTCGCGGACAGCCAACCTGCCATATAAAATATGGTGAAGATACAGCAATTCTCGCTGGTGATGCGTTGCAAACCCTGGCGTTTTCGATTCTGGCCGATGAGCCGATGCCCGGCGTCAGCCCGCAAGATCGCATTGCGATGATCTCCGAACTGGCTCAGGCCAGCGGTGTGGCAGGCATGTGCGGTGGCCAGGCGCTGGATCTCGCCGCAGAAGGCAAGCACATTGACCTCGCCCAGCTCGAGCAGATTCATCGTCATAAAACTGGCGCTTTGATTCGCGCTGCAGTGCGTCTTGGCGCATTGACGGCGGGTGAACGTGGCCGTGCGGCACTTCCGGTCCTGGATACCTACGCCAACGCCATCGGACTGGCGTTCCAGGTGCAGGATGACATTCTTGATGTGGTGGGCGATACCGCGGTGCTGGGCAAAACTCAGGGCGCGGATCAGGCATTGGGTAAGAGCACTTATCCGGCGCTGATGGGACTGGATAATGCCCGCAGTAAAGCGTGGGATCTTTATCAGGAAGCACTGGGCGCGTTAGAGATTCTGGCGGCGCAGTCCTACAACACCACCGCATTACAAGCACTGGCAAGCTTCATAATTGAACGCGATAAATAACTTTCATAATGAGTCTCTGATGAGTTTTGATATTGCAAAATACCCGACACTGGCATTAGCGAGCACGGTTCAGGAATTACGTTTACTACCGAAAGAAAAACTTCCGGTACTGTGTGACGAGCTGCGTCAGTATCTGCTGGATAGCGTGAGCCGGTCTTCCGGCCACTTTGCTTCGGGTCTGGGCGTCGTCGAACTAACAGTCGCGCTGCATTATGTTTACAACACCCCGTTTGACCATCTGGTGTGGGACGTTGGTCATCAGGCCTATCCGCACAAAATTCTGACCGGACGCCGCGATCGTATCGGCACTATCCGCCAGAAAAATGGCCTGCATCCGTTCCCGTGGCGCGGCGAAAGTGAATACGACGTATTGAGCGTCGGTCATTCATCGACCTCGATCAGTGCCGGATTGGGCATGGCGGTTGCCGCTGAGCGCGAAGGCAAAGGACGTCGTACTGCCTGTATTATTGGCGATGGCGCCATCACCGCAGGTATGGCGTTCGAAGCCATGAACCACGCTGGCGACATCAAACCTGACATGCTGGTGATCCTTAACGACAACGAGATGTCGATCTCGGAAAACGTTGGCGCACTCAACAATCGTCTGGCCCAGATTCTCTCCGGTAAAACATACTCACGTCTGCGCGAAGGCGGCAAGCGTGTGTTGGGCGGCCTACCTCCGATCAAAGAGCTGGTGAAGCGCACCGAAGAGCACCTGAAAGGCATGGTGGTGCCGGGCACGCTGTTTGAAGAGCTGGGCTTTAATTACATCGGTCCGGTTGATGGCCACGATGTGCTGACGCTGGTGAGCACGCTGAAGAATATGCGTGACCTGAAAGGCCCGCAGTTCCTGCACATCATGACCAAAAAGGGCAAAGGCTACGCGCCTGCCGAGCAAGACCCTATCGCCTGGCATGCGGTACCGAAGTTCGATCCGGCCAGCGGTTCTCTGCCGAAAAGCGCGCCAGGCCTGCCGAGCTACTCGAAAATTTTCGGTAGCTGGCTGAGCGAAATGGCGGCGGACGATCCGCGTTTAATGGCGGTGACGCCGGCGATGCGTGAAGGTTCTGGCATGGTCAGCTACTCTCGTGACTATCCGCAACAGTACTTTGACGTGGCGATTGCTGAACAGCATGCGGTGACCTTTGCTGCAGGTATGGCGATTGGCGGTTACAAGCCGGTGGTGGCGATTTACTCCACCTTCCTGCAGCGCGCTTACGATCAGCTGATTCACGATGTGGCGATCCAGAAACTGCCGGTGCTGTTCGCTATCGATCGCGGCGGCATCGTTGGCGCCGATGGGCAAACGCATCAGGGCGCATTCGATATCGCCTTCCTGCGCTGTGTGCCCGAAATGGTGATCATGACGCCAAGCGATGAGAACGAATGTCGCCAGATGCTTTACACCGGCTATCACTATCAGGCGGGGCCAAGTGCAGTGCGCTATCCGCGCGGCACGGGCACCGGTGCCACGCTGGAGCCGTTGGCCAGCCTGCCGCTGGGCAAAGGCATTGTGAAGCGCCGTGGTGAAAAGCTGGCGATCCTCAGCTTCGGCACGCTGTTGCCTGAAGCACAGGCTGCCGCTGAAGCGCTGAACGCCACGCTGGTAGATATGCGTTTTGTGAAGCCCCTGGATGAAGCCTTGATTGCCGAACTGTCCACCAGCCATGATTCACTGGTGACGCTGGAAGAAGGCGCGATCAAAGGCGGAGCCGGTAGCGGCGTCAACGAATACGTGATGGCTAAACGCCTGCGTGTGCACGTGCTGAACCTCGGCCTGCCAGATGAATTTATTCCACAGGGCACGCAGGAAGAAGTTCGTCAGGATTATCAGCTGGATGCCGCCGGTATTCAGCAGCAAATCACTGACTGGCTGGCACAGTAATCCCCTCCCCGCTCCTGCTGCTATGCTTAGGGCATTCCTAACGCATAAGAGCAGGAGCTCCCATGAAAACCATTCGTTTAGGCCAAACCGACTTACAGGTTTCGCGTCTCTGTTTAGGCTGCATGACTTACGGCGATCCGATGCGCGGTAATCACGCATGGACCCTGCCCGAAGAGAGCAGTCGACCGCTGATCAAGCAGGCGCTGGACGCGGGCATCAACTTTTTCGACACCGCCAACAGCTACTCCGATGGCAGCAGTGAAGAGATTGTCGGGCGTGCGCTGAAAGATTTCGCCCAGCGCGACCAGGTTGTTGTCGCCACCAAAGTCTATTTCCCGCTCAGCAACCTTTCTCAGGGGCTGTCACGCAAGAACATTCTGCAATCCATCGACGATAGCCTGACGCGTCTCGGCATGGAGTATGTCGACCTGCTGCAGATTCACCGCTGGGATTACGACACGCCGATCGAAGAGACGCTTGAGGCGCTGAATGAGGTGGTGAAATCGGGTAAAGCGCGCTACATCGGCGCTTCTTCGATGCATGCTGCACAGTTCGCTCAGGCACTGGATCTGCAAAAGCAGAATGGCTGGGCACGTTTTGTCAGCATGCAGGATCAGTACAACCTGATTCAGCGCGAGGAAGAGAACGAAATGCACCCGCTGTGTGAACGTGAAGGCATCGCGGTGCTGCCGTGGAGCCCGCTGGCACGCGGCAAATTGACACGTCCATGGGGCGAAACCACCGCACGTTCGGTATCGGATAACGTGATGGAAAAACTCTATACCGGCACCGAAGAGAACGATGCGGCGATTGCAGAGCGTCTGGCGACCATTGCCGCTGATAAAGGCGTGACGCGTGCACAGGTGGCGCTGGCGTGGCTGCTGCATAAACCGGTGGTCACAGCCCCGATTATCGGTGCATCGCGCGAGCAGCAGTTTGCAGAGTTGGTTAAAGCAGTGGATGTGGAGCTGAGTTCAACGGATATCGCCGAGCTGGAGACGGTATATCAACCACATCCGGTTGTAGGATTCGAGTAATGATTTAATAGCCCGCGTCCTGCGGGCTATCCTGGCAGACTCGTTCCGTTCAGCGCTGCGGATTGCCAGCCCCTGAACGGCACCAGCTTGCTCTGAAGCTTTGGTGCGCATTATGACAGAAGACACGTGAGTTAGGCGCATCTGCCGAATTAAAGCACCAGCCCCAATCCATACAAAATCGCCGCTGATATCACGCCCGCGATAATGTCATCGACCATAATGCCCATGCCGCCATGCACGTTCTGATCGAACCAGCGAATCGGCCAGGGTTTCCACATATCAAAGATGCGGAAGATAACAAACCCGGCCAGCACCCACTGCCAGCTCATCGCCGGAATCGCCATCAGCGTAATCCACATGCCGATAAACTCATCCCAAACAATGCTGCCGTGGTCGTGCACACCCATGTCTTTCGCCGTGCGATGGCACAGATAAACGCCCACGCTAATGCCAATCAGCACCAGCAGAGAGTAAATCTGCAACGGCAGAAAGGTCATCAACCACCAAAAGGGAATAGCGGCAATCGAACCGGCAGTACCCGGCATGATCGGGCTCAGGCCACTGCCAAAACCGGTTGCCAACAGATGCCAGGGATTGCTCAGGCGCAGGCGGCTTTTCGCTACATCTTTACTTCGCATTAAAGTGATTAAATCCCTTGTGATTAAAACGACGTGGCTTGCCATTTTCCAGCAGCGTCAACCCGTCGGCTTCAGGCGCAATCTGCCCGATGCAGGTATAAGGCACACCAAGATGACCCAGCGCCACGTCCAGCGCACCACGATTGACTTCCGGCACGGTAAAGCACAGCTCGTAATCTTCGCCGCCGCTTAACGCCCAGGTCAGCACCTGTTCCGGCTCAAAATGATCGCGCAACGCAGCGGACAGCGGCAACGCTTCCAGATTGAGACGCGCACCGACGCGGCTCGCCGTGAGAATATGGCCGAGATCGGCAATCAAACCATCGGAGATATCAATCGCCGAGGTCGCCAGATTGCGCAGTGCCTGGCCCTGCAACACGCGTGGCATGGGGCGCAGATGGCGCTTGATCAACACTTCATGGACAGCCGGATCGTTCAGGCGATGACGATGTTGTAGCAGCGACAGGCCAGCCGCGCTGTCACCCAGCGTACCGGTGACAAAGATCCAGTCGCCAGGTTTGGCACCCGAACGCTTTAATGCGCGTCCTGTCGGCACCAGACCGTGAATCCCCAACGTCAGGCTCAGCGGTCCGCGCGTGGTATCACCGCCAATCAGCTGCATATCATAGTAATCCAGCAGCTCAAACAGGCTGTCGCTAAATGCGGCCAGCCAGCTTTCATTCACTTCAGGCAAGGTAATCGCCAGCGTCAACCACGCCGGATCGGCACCCATTGCCGCCAAATCACTGAGATTCACGGCCAGCGCTTTGTAACCCAGATCGGCAGGATGGATATCACGCAGGAAGTGCACGCCCGCCACCAACGTATCGGTGCTAATGGCCAGCGTCTGTTTTTCGGGCACGTTCAGTAACGCACAGTCGTCACCAATTCCCTTCTCCACATCGCGGCGGGAGCTGGTAACGCGGTTAAAATAACGTGCGATCAGTTCGAATTCACCACAGGACATAAGTCAGGTCTCAATGAGAAAAAGGCCGGTAAACCGGCCTTTCGCATTTATTTTTTATTGGGTCGAATTTGTGGGGCTGCTTTATCCAGCACGCCGTTGACAAACTTGTGGCTGTCTTCGGCGCCAAACACTTTGGCCAGTTCGATGCCTTCGTTGATGGCCACTTTATAAGGCACATCAGAACGTTTGCTCAGCTCATACAGCGAAAGACGCAGAATGGCTTTTTCCACCTGACCCAGCTCTTCCAGCTGACGTGACAGGTAAGGCTTCATCAGACCGTCCAGGTACGCGCTGTTAGTCGCCACACCGGCCAGCAATTCGCGGAAATAGCTAATATCGACGTCTTTGACGTCTTGTTCCGCCAGAAACTGGTATTCCACATCGGCAATGTCGTTGTTCGACAGCTGCCAGGAGTAAAGCGCCTGGACAGCGCACTCACGGGCGCGACGACGAGCAGCAGGTTTCACAAAATTCCCCTTCCAAAAATCAGGCTTTGATGGCTTTCAATACGTTAATCATTTCGAGTGCAGTCAGGGCCGCTTCGGCGCCTTTATTACCTGCTTTGGTGCCGGCGCGTTCAATCGCCTGCTCGATGTTTTCGGTGGTTAACACGCCGAAAGTCACCGGAATTTCGCTGGTCATCGCCACGTTGGCAATGCCAGAGCTGGCTTCACCTGCCACATACTCGAAGTGGGCGGTGCCGCCACGGATCACGGTTCCCAGAGCCACGATTGCATCGTGCTTACCGGCTTTTGCCAGTGCGCGCGCTGCCAGAGGCAGTTCGTAAGCGCCTGGAACCCAAACCACAGTGATGTTTTCTGCTTTGACCTGGCCAATACGCTTCAGCGCATCCACCGCGCCATCCAGCAGGCTGTCATTAATGAAGTTGTTAAAACGCGCAATAACGATGGCAATGTGAGCATCAGGCGTGGCAACAGGAGCTTCGATAACTTTCATACATATCCTTTGGGTGTTTGATTTATGGCCCCGCAGAAGGGGGCGGATTCTATCATACTCTTTGGCGACGCGCTCAGGCTTTTCAGTCGGTGCTTAAGCGGGCGTCAGGGTCAGCCGCAGGTCCGCGCCAACCCTGCGCACATCGCTGAACTTCAGCTCTGGCGCATCAGCCAATTGTTCCAGTCCAGGCAGCTCACACAGACCGCGTGCCGCATTGCCCAGTAGTTTCGGTGCCACATAGACAATCAGTTCATCGACCAGTCCAACCTGTAACAGTGCCCCCGCCAGACTGGCGCCAGCTTCAACCCACACCGAGTTAATCTGACGCTGGCCGAGTATCATCATCATCGCCACCAGATCCAGTTGCTCTCCGCGCAGCGGCACCGCAATCTGGCTGACGCTGTCTGGCCAGGTTTGCTGATCGATTTCACTGCGCATCAGCCAGGTTTCGCCCGGCTGACTCATCAGTCGATGTTGCGGCGTCACACGCTGCTGGCTATCAATCACCACGCGAATCGGCTGACGCAGCGTGGCTTCATCCAGCTGCTGGCGTGCATCTTCATTCAGTTCGCCCCAGCGCACGGTTAATGACGGATCGTCTGCCAACACGGTGGCGCTGGAGGTAAGAATAGCCGAACTCTGGGCACGTAATTGTTGCACATCGCGCCTTGCCGCCGCCGAGGTGATCCATTGACTTTCGCCACTGGCCATCGCGGTGCGCCCATCAAGGGATGCGCCGAGTTTGAGCTGAATCCACGGGAAGCCAGTGCGCATACGTTTCAGAAAACCACGATTCAATGCTTCAGCTTCGCTCATCATTAAGCCGTGGCTGACTTCAATCCCGGCCTGCTGCAAACGATACAAGCCGCGTCCCGCCACTTGCGGATTGGGATCCTGCATTGCCGCCACCACGCGACTGACGCCCGCAGCGATCAACGCATCGCAACACGGCGGCGTGCGGCCATGATGGCTGCAGGGCTCCAGCGTGACATAAGCGGTCGCACCTTTAGCTTTTTCACCCGCCATGCGCAGCGCGTGCACTTCAGCATGCGGCTCGCCCGCACGGTGATGCCAGCCTTCGCCGACAATCTCGCCGTCGCGTACAATCACGCAGCCAACATTAGGATTAGGTGTGGTGGTAAAACGTCCGCGACGCGCCAGTTCCAGCGCACGCGCCATGTAGCGTTCGTCAGTCATGGCTTAGTCCTGTAAGCGGGCGATCTCTTCGCCAAAATCACGGATATCTTCGAAGCTGCGGTACACCGAAGCAAAGCGGATGTAAGCGACCTTATCGAGTTTCTTCAGCTCTTCCATCACCAGATTACCGACCAGCTTGCTGGGAATTTCGCGCTCGCCAGTGGCACGCAGTTGCGTTTTAATGTGGTTGACGGCGTTATCCACCGCATCGGCGCTCACCGGGCGCTTCTCCAGCGCCTTCATCATGCCGCTGGCGAGCTTATCTTCGTTAAAGGGTTCACGCACATCGTTGCTTTTCACCACGCGCGGCATCACCAGCTCAGCCACTTCAAAGGTGGTAAAACGCTCATGGCACACCAGACACTGGCGGCGGCGACGCACCGATGAACCTTCACTGACCAGGCGAGAATCAATCACTTTGGTATCCACAGCGGAGCAGAAGGGGCAATGCATGACGTTTCCTGTCGCGAGATAAATAGGCCACACAGTGTAGCGCGATCTTCAAAGCAACTGAATACACGCGACCGAATCACCGCCTGGCTCACAGATGCAGGATGTCACGCTCTGTAAACAAGAAAAGCCACTAAGCTTAAACAGCCAATCCGGCACATTTGCAGGAGGTCACATGGGTCTGTTCAATTTCGTGAAAGAAGCAGGTGAAAAGTTATGGGATGCCGTCACTGGCGCTGACGATCCCAGCAAAAAACTACAGGATCATATTAATCAACTCGGCTTACCTGACAGCGATAAAGTCAAAGTCGATGTGCAAGGCGACACCGTTACCGTGAGCGGTGATGGCATTTCACAGGAGCTGAAGGAGAAAATCCTGGTGGCCGCCGGTAACGTGGCAGGGATTACCAAGGTCGATGACAAGGTCACCGTCACCGACAGTGCGCCAGAAGCCGATTTCTATACGGTGAAAAAAGGCGACACCCTGAGTGCGATTTCCAAACAGGTCTACGGGAATCCCAATGAATACAACAAGATTTTCGCAGCAAACAAGCCAATGCTGACGCATCCTGATAAGATCTACCCCGGCCAGGTATTACGTATTCCGAAATAACAGAAAGGACAATGCATGACGATCAGGACGTTTTGGGCGCCCGCCGCACTTTCGCTGCTGGTGCTCAGTGGTTGTAGTTCAACGCCGACTTCACCGCAGGTCAAAGAGTTACATCAGGAAGTCAGCCAGCTTAACCAGCAGATGCGCAAGCTCACCAATCAGGCAACGGCGCTGGAAATTCAGGGTCAACTCAATGGGCAATCAACCCAGGGGGCATGGCTGTTGCCGCAAGCCAACACTCCCGTCGAGTTACAGACGCAGGTGGGCAAATTGCGCCTGTCACTGTCTCGCGTCGAGGGGGAAGCCAGTGGTAGTCGCGCCAACCTGAATATCCGTTCCACCGATGACCAGCCGATCCCCGCGCTGAGCGCCACGGTGGTGTGGGGTGAGCTGGATCCAGCCAGTGGCAAACCGCTGAATGCGGAGAGTCTGAGCCAGACCATTCAGGTTGAGGCGAGTCTGATGCCACGCAGTTCGGTAACAGTGCCGCTGCGCCTGAGCGGACTGACGCCGGAGCAACTCGGCTTTGTGCGCGTGCATGATGTGCAGAGCACAGCAGCCACCAAAACCGCGCCCTGATCAGCAGGCATAAAAAAACGGGCTGCCCTTAGGCAGCCCGTTTCATTTCATCAGCAGAATTAAGGCAGGATAGAAGGCTGATCTGCGCCCTCTTTCTCCACTTTCTGCACCAGCATGTGTTCACGCTTCATACCCAGTTTCAATGCCAGAGCAGAAGAAACATAGATCGATGAAACGGTACCGATGGTGACACCGATCAGCATGGTCAGCGAGAAGCCTTTCAGCAGCGCACCACCAAAGATGAACAGAATCAGAATCATCGCCAGCGTGGTCAGCGAGGTGATCAGGGTACGGCTCAACGTCTGGGTCAGCGACACGTTAGTAATATCGTAGGAAGAACCGCGACGAATTTTGCGGAAGTTCTCACGAATACGGTCGGAAACCACGATTTTATCGTTAAGCGAGTAACCAATCACCGACATCAGTGACGCGACAATCGTCAGGTCGATCTCGATGTGTGACAACGCCAGAATGCCGCAGGTGATAATGACGTCATGCGCCAGTGCCAGCACGGTACCCAGCGCCAGACGCCACTCAAAGCGGAAGCCGATATAGATCAGAATCGCAATCAGTGCCGACAGCAGCGCCATCGCACCGGCTTGCGCCAGATCGCTACCCACGCTTGGGCCGACGAACTCAATGCGCTTCACGGTCGCGTTCTGCTGCGTCGTCTCATTGATGGAGGTCACGACTTTGTTGCCGAGCTCCTGACCTGCTGCACCGGTGGCTGGCGGCATACGCACCATCACGTCACGGCTGCTGCCAAAGTTCTGCACCAGCGGCTCCTGGAAGCCCGCTTTCACCAAACCTTCACGCAGTGCGTCCAGATCGGCCGGTTTTTCCAGGTTAATCTCAATCACCGTTCCGCCGGTAAAGTCGAGGCCCCAGTTGAAGCCTCGCACACCGATAATGGCGATAGACGCCACAATCAGCAGACCGGAGATGATGAATGCCAGCGTATCCCAGCGCATAAAGTCGACGACCTTACGCCCGTGGTTTAGCTGCTCAATACTATATTCCTGTGCCACAACGCACTCCTCAGATGGACAGCTTGTTGATGCGTTTGCCGCCGTAAACCAGGTTAACGATGGCACGGGTGCCGACGATAGCGGTGAACATTGAGGTCGCGATACCGATAGCGGTGGTGATCGCAAAGCCTTTAATGGAGCCGGTACCGACCGCATAAAGAATGATAACTTTGATCAGCGTAGTGACGTTGGCATCGACGATACTGGAGAAGGCGCCTTTGTAGCCTTCGTGAATCGCCTGCTGTACCGAGCGTCCGTTACGCAGTTCTTCTTTAATACGTTCGTTAATCAACACGTTGGCATCGACAGCAACCGCCAGCGTCAACACGATACCGGCAATCCCCGGCATGGTGAGTGTCGCACCCGGCAGCAGTGACATGATGCCGACAATCAGCACCAGGTTGCACAGCAGCGCGCTGGTCGCAATCAAACCAAATTTCTTATAGAACACCACCATAAACAGAATGGACGCGATCAGACCCCACAAGCAGGCTTCGAGACCCTGAGTGATGTTCTGCTGGCCCATTGTTGGACCAATGGTACGCTCTTCCACAATCTGAATTGGCGCGATCAACGCACCGGCACGCAGCAGCAGCGACAGCTGACGCGCTTCGTTCGGGTTGTTGATACCGGTGATGCGGAAGCTGTTACCGAGGCGCGACTGAATGTTCGCCACGTTAATCACTTGCTCCTGTTTCACCAGGATTGCACGACCGTTGGCGTCTCTCTTACCGCTGTCCTTGTACTCCACAAACAGGGTCGCCATCGCTTTACCGATGTTGTCCTTGGTGAAGTTCGACATCATGTTACCGCCCGCGCCATCCAGTGAAATGTTCACCTGCGGCTGGTTGTACTCGTCCATACTGGACGTCGAATCGGTAATATGGTCACCGGTCAGAATCACACGCTTGTACAGCACCACTGGCTGGCCTTCACGCGTCTCTTTCACTTCCGAATCACCCGGCACACGGCCACTCGCCGCGGCAGTTGGATCAACGGTGGTGTTTACCAGACGGAATTCCAGGGTTGCAGTGGCACCCAGAATCTCTTTGGCACGCGCCGTATCCTGAATACCCGGCAGTTCCACCACGATGCGGTCAGAACCCTGACGCTGCACCAGAGGCTCGGCAACGCCAAGCTGGTTCACACGGTTACGCAGGATATTGATGTTCTGCTGAACCGCATACTCACGGGCTTCGCTCAGACGCGCATCGGTCATCACCGCACGCAGCGTATCGCTGCCGACGCTGGAGATCACCAGATCGCGATGACGCGGTGACAGGTAGCTGATCGCCGCATCACGGCTGGCACCGTCGCGGAAACGCACTTCTACACCGTAGTTAGCGATTTTATTGACGTTGGTATACGGGATGCTTTTGTCGCGCAGGTCACTGCGCAGGCCATCGGCATTCTGCTCTTGCAGCTTGCCCAGAGCGGTATCCATATCCACTTCCATCAGGAAGTGTACGCCGCCACGCAGATCAAGACCGAGTTTCATCGGCTGTGCAGCCAGCATGGTCAGCCAGCGCGGAGTAGCCGGCGCGAGGTTGAGTGCCACAACATAGTTGTCGCCCAACGCGGTAGTGATGGCATCACGCGCGCGCAGCTGCGCATCCTGATTGTCAAAACGGGCCAGAATGGCGCCATTTTCCAGAGCGAGGGATTTGCTCTGGATATTATCTTGTTTTAATAAAGTCTGGACCTGATCCAACGTCTGTTCACTGGCGGCGCCACCGCGCGCACCAGTGATCTGAACGGCCGGATCCTCTCCATAAAGGTTAGGAAGCGCATAGAGCAGGCCGACGAGAATCACGACGACCAGCATGATGTACTTCCACAAAGGATAACGGTTTAACACGGCAGTTCCCTTCGGGAAGAAAAAATTACAGCGCCTTCATAGTACCTTTCGGCAGAACGGCGGCCACGAAATCACGTTTTACAACTACTTCAGTGGTGTCGTTCAGGGCGATAGAAACGTAGCCGTTGTCAGCCACTTTGGTCACACGACCTACCAGGCCACCGCTGGTTAACACTTCATCACCTTTAGAGATGGAATCCATCAGCTTCTTGTGATCTTTAGAACGTTTCTGCTGCGGGCGCAGAATCATGAAATAGAAGATCAGACCAAACACCACCAGCATGATCACCAGAGAATAAGGACTTCCCTGAGACGGAGCGCCTGCTGCGGCAACGGCGTCAGAAATGAAAAAGCTCATTAAATTTCCCTCATTGATAGAATTATCAGACGTTTAACGGTGGAACCGCTTTACCCGTCCGTTGGTAGAACTCGCTAACAAAGTGCTCTAATTTACCCTCTTCGATGGCCTTACGTAAACCCGCCATCAGACGCTGGTAATAGCGCAGATTGTGAATCGTATTCAGACGTGCGCCCAGTATTTCGTTACAACGATCAAGATGATACAAGTAGGCGCGGCTATAATTGCGACAGGTGTAACAATCACAATCCGCATCCAGCGTTGCCGTGTCATCTTTATACCTGGCGTTACGGATTTTCACCACGCCATCGGTCACAAACAGGTGACCATTACGCGCATTACGCGTTGGCATGACGCAGTCAAACATATCGATACCGCGGCGAACGCCTTCCACCAGATCTTCTGGCTTGCCGACGCCCATCAAATAACGCGGTTTATCTTGCGGAATTTGCGGACAGACGTGTTCCAGGATACGGTGCATGTCCTCTTTAGGTTCACCCACCGCCAGGCCGCCCACAGCGTACCCATCAAAGCCGATATCTACCAGACCTTTAACCGAGACATCTCGTAAATCTTCGTAAACACCGCCCTGAATAATGCCGAACAGCGCATTTTTATTCCCGAGTGAATCAAAGCGATCGCGGCTACGCTGCGCCCAACGCAGTGACATCTCCATCGAACGTTTGGCGTAATCCCAGTCTGCTGGATACGGCGTACACTCGTCGAAAATCATCACCACGTCTGAACCGAGGTCGTACTGAATTTCCATCGATTTTTCCGGATCGAGGAAAATCGGGTCGCCGTTGATCGGATTACGGAAATGCACGCCCGCTTCGGTGATCTTACGAATGTCACCGAGGCTGAACACCTGGAAGCCGCCGGAGTCAGTGAGGATCGGTCCCTGCCAGTTCATGAAATCATGCAGGTCACCGTGCAGTTTCATAATCTCCTGGCCCGGGCGCAGCCACAGGTGGAAGGTATTACCGAGCAGGATCTGCGCGCCGGTGTCTTTCACTTCTTCCGGCGTCATGCCCTTCACGGTGCCGTAGGTGCCCACAGGCATGAATGCCGGGGTTTCCACCACACCACGATCGAACACCAAACGGCCACGGCGCGCGCGCCCGTCGGTGGTATCTAATTCAAATTTCACATTGACCTCATTAGATAATCAGAGAAACAGTCTGATTATTAAGCTCCAACCACTTCGTCAGGAGCCTGTGGATTACGGGTGATGTACATGGCATCCCCGTAGCTAAAGAAACGGTACTGCTCTGCCACCGCGCTTTGGTAAGCCGCCATGGTATTTTTGTAACCGGCAAATGCTGACACCAGCATAATCAGCGTCGATTCCGGCAGATGGAAGTTGGTGATCAGCGCATCAATCACCTGATAGTGATAGCCGGGATAGATGAAGATCTGCGTGTCGTCGAAGAAGGGTGCAATCAGCGCATCCTGAGCCGCCTGCGCCGCGCTCTCCAGAGAACGCACGGAGGTGGTGCCCACCGCGACCACTTTGTTGCCACGCGCTTTACACGCCAGCACCGCATCCACCACATCCTGCGGCACTTCGGCATACTCAGAGTGCATGATGTGGTCATTGATGTTCTCGACGCGCACCGGCTGGAAGGTACCTGCGCCAACGTGCAGCGTGACAAATGCCATTTCGATGCCTTTCGCGCGCAGCGCGTCCAGCAACGGTTCATCAAAATGCAAACCGGCGGTCGGTGCGGCTACCGCACCCGGACGCGCACTGTAAACGGTTTGATAAAGTTCGCGATCCGCTTCTTCGTCCGGACGATCAATATACGGCGGCAGCGGCATATGACCGACGCTGTTAAGGATATCCAGCACTGCGCGGTCATCGGCAAATTCGATTTCAAACAGCGTATCGTGGCGCGCGACCATGGTGGCTTTGACGCTTTCGTCATCGCCCAGCAGCAGCTCTGCACCCGGCTTCGGCGCTTTCGAGGCACGCACATGCGCCAGCACGCGTTTGTCATCCAGCATGCGCTCCACCAGCATCTCGATTTTGCCGCCACTGGCTTTTCGGCCGAAGACACGCGCCGGAATAACGCGGGTATTGTTAAACACCAGCAGGTCGCCCGGATTGAGTTTATCCAGTACGTTGGTAAACACTTCATGGCTTAACGCCCCACTTGGGCCATCCAGCGCCAGCAAGCGGCAACCGCTGCGCTGCGCCTGCGGATAGTGGGCGATCAAAGATTCTGGCAACTCAAAAGCAAAATCGGCTACACGCATGCATCACTTCTTTCAGGACTCAAAAAACAGGCGGCATAGTTTAGCGGAAAAGCGGCAAATTCTGAACAACTGGCTGCATATCTGTGATTCTGCCTATAATGCGCCATGAACTTTCTCGCTCACCTTCACCTCGCACAGCTGGCAGACAGCTCCCTGCTGGGCAATCTGATGGCCGACTTCGTGCGCGGCAATGTGCAATCGCAATGGCCGGAACCGGTTGTGGCGGGCATCGCTATGCATCGCCGACTGGATGTTTTGACGGATAACCTGCCGGAAGTGCGTGAAGCGCGGCAATTCTTTCGCGCTGAAACTCGTCGCGTTGCGCCCATCACGTTGGATGTCATCTGGGATCATTTCCTCGCGCTGCACTGGGACCAGCTGCACCCTTCCCAATCGCTGGTCGCGTTCACGGCGGCAGCCGAGCGTGAAATCATGCCGCAACTGCCCGGCACGCCAGAAGGATTCATCGAACTCAATTCGGTGATGTGGCGCGAGCGCTGGTTTGAGCACTATGCCGAACCAACGCGGCTGGCCCGCGTATTGAGCGGTATGGCACATCGCCGCCCGCGTCTGGCAGCACTGCGCGACTCCTATCAGGATTTTGTCGATCATTATCAGCAACTTGAACCGCTGTTCTTCCAGTTCTATCCGCGCCTGATGGACGCTGCGCGCCACCAGCAACTCTAAACCCGCTTTTTTTTCACAATCCCAGCATTTACGCCTCTTGCCAGCCGCACTCATCTGCGGCTTAATGAAACCTTTCTTAACTTTTGTTAAGTAGGTCACACCGCCAGGTCGCCTGTTTCGGCGTTTTTTGTCACTTCGTTTGTCAGAAAATGATAAGAGGGAAAGATGTCATCAGCTACGCTAACCGAACTTGACGCGCGTTATCACTTTGCCTGTGATGTCGCTAAAACTGCAGCCAGCCGCGCTTTATCCTGGTATCAGCAGCGTCATCAACTGGTGATTGAGCATAAAAAGGATTTACAGGATGTGGTTAGCGAAGCCGACCGCAACGTGGAAGAATTGGTCAAGCACCTGATTTACGAACGCTTTCCCGATGACGCCGTGCTGGGTGAAGAGAGCGGTGGTGAAACTACAGGTGCGCGCTTTGTCTGGGTGATTGACCCGATTGATGGCACCAGTAACTTCCTGAATGGATTACATAACTGGTGCGTGTCACTGGCGATTGTCTGCGAAAATGAACCGGTAATTGGCGTGGTCTGCGATCCCAACCATCATGAAACCTTCCACGCCTGCCGTGGTAAAGGCGCATGGGTTAACGAAAAACGTATTCAGGCGCACAGCGCTCAGCATCTCAATCAGGGCGTGCTCGGCATCAGCAGTTCGAACAGTCAGCCGGTAGAACCGCTGACAGCCTTTATTGGTGGCTTGCTGTCACAGGGCGGGATGTTCATCCGTAATGGCTCTGGCGCATTAATGAGTGCCTGGGCCGCCGCTGGTCGTTTAATTGGTTATTACGAAGCGCATATGAATCCGTGGGACGGTTTACCTGGGATTGTATTGATGCGTGAGGCCGGCGGCATAACCAATGATTACCTTGGTCACAACGGTCTGCAGCAGGGCAATCCTGTGCTGCTCGCCAATAGCGTTATCTACCCCCAGCTTAAAGCACTGTTACCCGCGCATATCAGCCTGTAGCCGATTCACCACATCATGAAAGATAAGCCTGAAGGATAATCCGGGCTTATCTTTTCGCTATTTATGCTTCAGCGGTGTAAATACAAATACCACCTTAATCTGCGATTATTCTAATTTTCTTCCGCCCTGATATTTAGCGGCTAAAAGCGCGTATTCTGTCAGCGTCAATCATCCCTTGTAATACCCATTTTTCTCCTTTGTAACTTTTATCGGCGACAGGATGCGCCGATTTATTTTTTCTGGAACGCATAACCATTCTTATCCTAACTTCTGGGTTAAATTATGACTGCGAATGCCTCTCACCGTTATCGGGCGGATATTGACGGCCTGCGCGCCGTCGCCATCATTCTGGTGGTACTCTTTCACTCCGGCGTCACCTCGCTGCAGGGTGGCTTTATTGGTGTCGACCTCTTCTTTGTTATTTCCGGCTTTCTGATCGGCGGTATTATCAGCAAGGAAATATCCGAGGGTCACTTCTCATTTTATCAATTTTATTTACGCCGCATTAAACGTATCGCTCCCGCGTTATTTTTCATGATGACGATATTGCTGCTACTGGGCTTCATCCTGCTCTCACCGCTAGAGTTCAGCCAGCTGGCCAAATACAGCCTGGCGGTATTTATCGCCGTACCCAATATGCTGCTACTCAAGAGCGGTGACTATTTCAGTACCGATTCCGATTTAAATCCCCTGCTCATGACCTGGTCATTGGGAATAGAAGAACAGTTCTATATTGTGCTGCCATTCATTCTGCTTTTGGCCGTACGACTCAAACGTTCGATGCGCTCTGTGGTACTGATACTGAGTGTGATCTCTTTGGTGGCCTGTATCGGGATCACACCGTTTGCCACCACCCACGCCTTTTATCTGTTGCCAACCCGCGCCTGGGAACTCGGTGCCGGTGTGCTGCTGGCGCTGTGGAAACCACAACCCCTCACCGGCCGAGCGGCCAGCCTGCTCAATCTGCTGGGCTGGGTGATGATTATCGCCGCCAGCCTGTTGCTTAGTAGCCATAGCCAATTTCCGGGCTGGTTGGCGATCATTCCCGTGCTGGCGGGTTGCCTGATGATCGGTGCGCGCAGCGAGCTTAACCAGTTACTGTTAGAATATCCGCTGATGCGCTTTATCGGCAAGATCTCTTATTCCTGGTACCTGTGGCACTGGCCGCTGCTAAGTCTGGCGCGCATCTGTAGCGATCACCCCCTTACCGTCTGGCAAGGTTTGATGATCTGCGGTGCAGCGCTGGGTCTGGCCTGGTTTTCGTGGCGCTTTGTCGAGCAGCCCTTCCGCCAGACGCGCATGGGCACGCGTTGGGTAATCCCCGGCTACTGTGCCTCATCCCTGATTGCGGCGGGTGCGATGCTGCTGTTGTGGCAAACCGGGGGCATGAAATCGCGGGTTAGTGAACTCGTCGTGAATGCGGACAGCTGGAAAATCTCGGCGCAGCGTAATCCGTGCTTGCTTGATTACGGGGCTAACCTGCCCTCCGGGCATGAGGAGTGTCATCCAAACACCGATCGCCCCGGTATCGCCTTAATTGGCGACAGTCACGCTGCCGCACTACGTGCTTCGGTGTCGGGCTATGCACAACGTCAGCATAAACCGCTGTATCAACTCACCAAAGCCTCCTGCCCGTTTCTGATTGGTGCCACGCGCGTGGTGAGCCAAATGCCACATCATGCGCAGCAATGCATCACTTTTAATCAGGAAGTGCTGAAGATGGTGCTGAGCGACAAGGTGGACGAAGTGGTGATCAGCGCCTATTGGGCATCGGGTATGAGCCTGTTGCCCGGTGCCGGTTTCCGCGAAACCGATCATCCTGAAAAGAGTAATCTTGAGGCGCTGCAAGCGGGTATGGATCGCGTGGTGGCTCAGCTGACTCAGGCGGGCAAAAAGGTCACGGTAATAGAGGATGCGCCTTCAGTGGACGTTGACCCGCTGCGCTACAGCAATAACCGTAATATCCCGATTCGTCGCGAACTGAGCGCCTGGCTGAGCAAGTGGGAAGCCCCGCCGCTGCTCTCTGAGCGCACCAGATTGTTCCAGTTCCCGGAAGAGGCCTTGGAGAAATTATTGCAGCGCTATAAGCAACAAGGCGTACGCGTGTTATCGCTGCGAGAGAATCTGTGTAATGAGCAGGGTTGTTTGATCACCAGCGGAGGATTGCCGCTCTATTATGATGACAATCACCTGAGCCCGGCGGGCGGAGAGATTGCGTTGGGTAGCAACTGGTAGTCGTGCTTCGCCCTGCGCTTTTCATCATACTTAAAAGCTCAGGGCGAGAATCTCTCCCGCCCTGAACACTACCTATCCTTCCACGCTTAACGGGCAAACATCCCACCCGTTATGCGCATCAGAATGATCAGGCTTTCCGCTTTTTCGCCAGCGGCCAGGCCAGCAACAGCAGCACAATCCACGCGAAGCCAACATACAGCGACACGCGCGTGTCAGGGAAATAACCGATCAAGGCAATGATGAACACCAGGAAAGCCACGCCAAACCAGGCGGTTTTGCTGCCGCCAGGCAGGGCGAATTGCAGTTTACCCGCCTGCTCTTTGCCAATTTTGCGGCGAAACGCGATTTGCGACAGCAGAATCATGATCCACACCCACACCGTGGCGAAGGTCGCCAGCGACGCGATCACCAGGAACACTTTTTCCGGCATCAGGTAGTTGAGATACACGGCGATCAGCATCGCCACCATCATCACCAGCACGGTGACCCAAGGAATCCCGCGATCCGAGACCTTCTGGAACATCTTCGGCGCATGGCCCTGCTGCGCCATGCCGTGCAGCATACGCCCGACGCCAAACACATCGCTGTTGATCGCCGACAGTGACGCCGTCAGCACCACGAAGTTAAGAATCGATGCCGCCGCCGCGATGCCCAGATGCTGGAAAGTCAGCACAAAGGGACTGCCGGAGGTGCCGACCTGGTTCCACGGATAGATCGACATGATGACAAACAGCGTGCCGACATAGAACACCAGAATACGCAGCGGAACGGAGTTAATGGCGCGTGGAATCGACTTCTCAGGCTCTTCCGCTTCACCGGCGGTGATACCGATAATTTCAATGCCGCCATAGGCAAACATCACCATCTGCAGTGACAGCAGCATACCGACAATGCCGTGAGCGAAGAAGCCACCGTTGGTCCACAGGTTATGGATACCCGTAGGCTGACCGCCGTTGCCGATGCCCCAGAAAATCATGCCAAAACCGGCGATGATCATGATGATAATGGTGGCGACTTTGAAGAAGGAGAACCAGAACTCGACTTCACCAAACACCTTCACGCTCATCAGGTTAATGGCACCGATAATCAGCACCACCGACAGCACCCAAATCCAGTGCGGTACTTCCGGGAACCACACGCCCATGTAGATACCAAAAGCCGTCACGTCGGCAATCGCCACAATCAGGATTTCAAAACAGTAGGTCCAGCCGGTGATGTAACCTGCTAACGGCCCCAGATAGTCCTGCGCGTAGCGCGAAAACGAGCTGGCCTGCGGGTTATTCACTGACATCTCACCCAAGGCACGCATGATGATGTACGCCACCGCACCGCCGATGATGTACGCCAGCAGCACGCTGGGGCCTGCCATTTTGATCGCATCCGCCGAGCCGTAAAACAGCCCGGTACCGATTGCCGATCCCAGCGCCATAAAACGGATGTGGCGCGTGCTCAGTCCGCGTTTGAGCTTGTTGGTTTCTTGCATAACACCAATACCTTGTAAATGAAAAAACCACGGGCAAGCCCGTGGTTGAAATTAACAGCAATGTCGATTACGAGTGGGCAGCGACCTGTTCGCGTCCTTTTGCCCGATCGACCACCGCGGCAATCACCAGCATCACCAGCGATGGCGGCAACCAGGAGAGTCCCTGATCGGCCAGTGGCAGATGCTGGCTAAACAGCGGCAGCACATCTTTAAAATTGGTGGTTTTGATGGCATCAACGATGCCAAACAGCAGGCTCACCAGCATGGTTGGCGCGATAATACGCGTGCTCTTATTCCACCATTTCAGGGTGAAGCTCAGCACCACCAGCACGATGCACGGTGGATAAATCGCCGTCAGCACCGGAATCGAGATCTGAATCAGGTGGCTCAGGCCGAGATTCGACACCACCATCGAGAACAGACCCAGAATAAACACCAGCGTCTTATACGACAACGGCAGGTATTGCGCAAAGAATTCCGCACAGGCGCAGGTCAGGCCAACCGCCGTCACCATGCAGGCCACGAAGATCAGTGCTGCCAGGAAGAAGCTGCCCATGCCGCCAAAGGTCTGCTGCACATACGCATGCAGAATCGCTGCACCATTGGCATTCTGATCAACCAGGCCAGCACTGCCAGAACCGAGTTTGAACAGGCTCAGGTACACCAGCGTCAAGCCAACACCGGCAATCACGCCCGCCAGCATGGTGTAACGGGTCAGCAATTTCGCATCTTCAACGCCGCGAGAACGTGCCGCATTGACGATAACAATACCAAACACCAGCGCACCCAGCGTATCCATGGTCAGATAGCCGTTAACGAAGCCGCTGGAGAAGGCCGCACGCTGGTAATCAGCCGTAGCAGGCGCGATACCACCGGCCGGCCACAGCAGTGCTGCCAGACCGAGAATGGTCAGCGCCACGATTTTCAGCGGAGCGAGGAAGTGGCCGACAGTGTCCAGCAATTTGCCAGGATACAGGGAAATGCCAATCACCAGCGCAAAATAAATCAGGCTGTAGATAAACAGCGGCAGCGCGCCATCACCAGTCAGCGGAGCAATCCCCACTTCAAACGACACGGTCGCCGTACGCGGCGTAGCAAACAGCGGACCGACCGCCAGGTAGCAAACCGTTGCCAGCAACAGACCTGCGGCTTTACCAATTGGCGAGCTGAGGGCATCAATGCCGCCGCCCACGCGCGCCAGGGCGATAACGGTCATCACCGGCAAGCCAACGGCCGTAATCAGAAAGCCGAAAGCGGCAACCCAGACGTGTTCGCCAGACTGAATCCCCACCATCGGTGGAAAGATAATGTTTCCTGCGCCTACGAACAGGGCAAACGTCATGAAGCCCAGCGCCAGGATATCCTTGGAGGTTAAACGATGTGTCATAAACTTCTGTACTGCCTGTAGCTGATGTTGCGGTGGAAGTTGAGTGCGTGTTGTCCTCTGCATGCACAAAAACAAAGGCTTATCTGATGAGTTCAGAGCGTTATGCGGGCCTAATCGTTAAAGCGCAGGTGATTTAATCTACTTTTCTTCTGTTCGCAGAGGGATAAATCGACAACGGCGCAAATTAAAACGTTTATAGCGAAGAAAGGCAATACGGGATCGGAAAACCAGAAGGATATAACAAGAAAGTGACGCAAAGCAGTTTATCAGCGGGGAATAGCGTGAAAACACCTCAGATGATTTGCTTAAAGTTTCCGCATCACGGGAGATCTCCTCGCAAAACCGGGCTCTTAAATGCACAAAAGGCGCGATTTACGCGCCTGTTTGCACAAGTTTACAGCATCACCACACCTGATTGGCGATATCGACCACCAGACGAATCTTCTGCCACTGCTGCGCTTCCGTCAGGCTGTTGCCCTCTTCTGTCGAGGCAAAGCCACATTGTGGGCTGAGGCAAATCTGGTTCAGACTCACAAACTGAGAAGCTTCCTGCAGGCGCGCTTTCACCTGCTCCGGATCTTCCAGTTCACCGTTCTTAGTCGTGATCAGACCCAATACCACTTGCTGATGGCCGGGTTTGATAAAGCGCAGCGGCTCAAAACCACCGGAACGCTCGTTGTCATATTCGAGGAAGTAAGCATCGATATTCACCTGACCAAACAGAATCTCGGCCACCGGCTCATAGCCACCTTCGGAAATCCAGGTTGAGCGGAAGTTGCCGCGGCACACATGCAGACCAATGGTCAGGTCAGCTGGTTTATCTTCCAGCGCTTTGTTCAGCACCTCAGCGTAAATACGCGCCAGTTCCTGCGGATCTTCACCGCGCTCACGGATCTGCTGCTGCTGATCCGAAGAGCACAGGTAAGCCCAAACAGTGTCATCCAGCTGCAGAAAACGGCAGCCCGCCGCGTAGAAAGCCGCGATCGCATCTTTGTATGTCTGCGCCAGGTCAGCAAAGTACGCTTTCAGATCGGGATAGACGGTGGCATCGATCACTTTACGGCCACCACGGAAGTGCAGCACGCTTGGGCTTGGGATGGTCATTTTCGCCACGGCGTCGCCCGCAATGCTTTTCAGGAAGCGGAAGTGATCCAGCATCGGGTGATGTGAATTAAAGGCCACCTTGCCGGTGACTTTCACGCCGTGCGCTTTGGTTTGCACGCCGTTGAACTGGATGCCCTGCTCCGCTTCAAATAGCTCAACGCCTTGCAGATCGCCAAAGAAGTCAAAGTGCCACCAGGCGCGACGGAACTCGCCGTCGGTGACCACTTGCAGGCCGTTGGCGCGCTGCTGCTCGACCACGTGGCGGATTTCTTTATCTTCTACCTGACGCAGCTGCTCAGCCGTGATCTCGCCATTGGCAAACTGCACGCGCGCTTGCTTGATCGCCGCAGGACGCAGAAAACTGCCGACGGTATCGGCACGGAACGGTTGTTGTTGTGGCATGTTCACTCCTGGCTAAACGCATAATTGCGTCAGGGTATAATTTCACCCGGTTATTTATAGCCATCTGGATGGCTAAATGTCCATAAAGAGTGACATGCTGAAACAAATTGGGCAATGGAAGAAAATTCAGGTGACGTGAATAAAATTCATGATCGGGTGCTCGTTCTTCCATTTTACTCAATGGCGGCACGTGCCTGGGCCATCTGGCTTTCGGAAAGTGGCAAATAACCGGCTTCAGTTACCCGGCGCTGCCCTTCAGGTGATAACACCTGATGCAGAAACGCATTCACCAGCGGCGGCAGCGGTTTGCCCGGCGCTTTATTGACGTAAATATAGAGCGGACGCGACCACGGATAGCGGCCGCTGCGAATGGTTTCGGCGTCCGGCATCACGCTATCGCCGCTGGCAGTGACGATGGGCACCATCTTCACGCCGCTTAAGTGAAAACCAAAACTGGCATAACCAATGCTGTTGGGTGTTGCCGCGACGGCCTGCACCACCGCCGCCGAGCCGGGAAACTCCGCGACGTCTGAGCGGAAATCCCCTTTACACAGCGCCTGCTGTTTGAAGAAGCCCCAGGTACCTGATGCCGAATTACGGCCAAAACGCTGAATACTGCGTCGCGCCCAATCTCCCTGGTTGAGGCCAAGATCGCCCCAGTGCTGCGGCACCGAGTGCGCACCACACAGACGAGTGACAGAGAAAAGGGCATCGAGTTGCGGTTGATCGATACGCGTTAGCGGGTTGTCCTGATTGACCACCACCACTAGCGCATCCATCGCCACCGGCACCGCCAGCGGGGGATAGCCGTAGCGCGTGGTAAACAGTTGGCGTTCATCAATTTGCATCGGGCGGCTCATCGCCCCGAGCTGGGCAGCGCCTGCCGCCAGCGCGGTGGGTGCGGTTGAGGATCCAGCCGCCTGTACCTGAACGTTAACGCCCGGTGACTGGCGGCTGAAATCCTCGCCCCATAAGGTCATCAGATAGCCGAGGGTGTCGGAACCGACGCTGCTCAAATTGCCGGTGAGCATGGTTTGTTGGCTTTGTGCCAGCGTAGAGCACAGCAGCAACGTGAACAGCAACAGCGATCTCATCAGGTCTTCCGCAAATCAGGTCAGGAACATTGAACTGCACATTCTGTCGCGCCGCGATTCATCACGCAATCAATTGCGCCACTTCATCGTGCTTAACTGACCTTACTGTGCACGCTCTTCGCCACAATCAAACGTGGCGGCAGCACGAACCTAAAACAGGTTTCCTGATGCGGAATACTGGTGATTTCCAGCCGTGCATTATGGTGACTCAATGCATGCTTAACGATCGCCAGCCCTAAGCCACTGCCGCCGGTGGCGCGCGATCGGGCTTTATCCACCCGATAGAAACGCTCGGTGAGGCGCGGTAAATGCTCCTCGCTGATCCCCGGTCCGTTATCGCACACTTTGAACTCCGCGCCCTCTTTGGTGCGCAGCCAGCTGATATCCAGGCGCGTCCCTTCCGGCGTGTGATTCACCGCGTTGTACACCAGATTAGAAATGGCGCTGCGCAGCTGTTCATCATTACCGAAGACTTTGAGGTGCGGATCGGTGCGGAAATGGATGCTGTGTCGCCCCTGGCTCAGCGTTTCCGCCTCGCGCTGCAACAGTTGCAGCATGCCCGGAACATCCACCGTCTCTTTGAGATCGATAGCCGGTGCGGCCTCGATACGCGACAAGGTCAGCAACTGTTTCACCAGGCTATCCATGCGACGCGTTTGCTCCTGCATGGTATGCAACGCCTTGCCGCGCGTGCGCTCGTTCATCGTCGCATCGTCCATCATCTCCAGATAGCCCTGTAGCACCGTTAACGGCGTACGCAGTTCATGACTGACGTTGGCAAAGAAGTTACGCCGCGCCCCTTCCAGCTGGTGCATTTGGGTGACATCGCGCGCCACCATCAACCACTGCCCTTCGCTGTAGGGCATCACACGGAATTCCATATGATGTTGATTGTTCAGCACCAGCGTCAGCGGCTTGTCAAAATCGCGTTGGCGGATATAGCGGGAAAACTCAGGATAGCGCAGCAAGTTGAGGATGTTCTGGCCATTATCTTCTGGCCAGCGCAGCCCGAGATGCTGTTGTGCCAGCCCGTTGCACCAGAAAATGGTGCCCTCTTCGGTGGTCAGGATCACTGCATCCGGCAGGGATTCCGCGCCGCTACGAAAGCGCTTAATCAGGTTACCCAGCTCGCGACGTCGACGGCGGTTACGCAGTTGCATCTGGTACAAGCCGTAGAACAAGGGCTCCCAGCTACCGCGACCGGCGGGCGGCGTCATAGAACGATCGACCCACAGCCAGTGCGACAGACGCATCAGATTTCTAAAGTGCCAAAACATCACACCTGACACCGCGATCAGCAGTAGCCAGGGCAGATAACCGAACAACAGACCAAGCACCAGCGCGGGCAAACAGACCAGCGCCAGCTCAGTCAATAATCTCTTCCAGGAGAGTCGTTCCAGCACGGTAAAAGACTCCGTTTAGTAGCGGGCAGAGAAACGATACCCTGTTCCGCGTACGGTTTGAACCATGCGATCGTGGCCAGATACTTCCAGTGCTTTACGTAAACGACGGATATGCACATCAACGGTACGATCTTCAACGTAGACGTTGGTGCCCCATACGTGGTTCAGCAGTTGTTCACGGCTGTAAACACGCTCCGGATGCGTCATAAAGAAGTGCAGCAATTTATATTCGGTGGGTCCCATTTCCAGCGGGGTACTTTCCGACATCACGCGATGCGAGGAAGGATCGAGGCTCAGACCCTGCATCTCAATCACCTCTTCCACCGCCATCGGTGAAATACGGCGCATCACCGCTTTGATACGTGCCATCAGCTCTTTCGGTGAGAAAGGCTTGGTGATGTAGTCATCGGCGCCGACTTCCAGACCGCGTACGCGATCTTCTTCTTCACCGCGTGCCGTCAGCATCATCACCGGGATGTCGCGCGTCATGGCTTCACGTTTCAAATGTTTAATAAACTGAATACCGCTGCCGCCAGGCAACATCCAATCCAGCAGAATTAAATCAGGCCAGGGTTCGATCAGCTTACCAATCGCGCTGTCATAGTCTTCTGCCTCAATAGGCTGGTAATCATTCTGTTCCAGCACGAAACATAACATTTCACGGATGGGAGCTTCGTCTTCCACAACCAAAATGCGCTTAGCCATTATAACTCCTGCTTTTGTGACAATAGGTCACTGGGATTTGCGGCGCCATTATGCGTCAGTTTTATGACACTTTTATGAAAAACCCTCCCTATGATAGATAGTGATAAAACAGAAATGTGACAACGACTATCGCTTTTTTTTCTTTGCGATCTGAAGAGGTTATAATTCGCCTTCGCTTAACGAAGCAGGGAGTATTCATGCGCATCATTCACACCGCGGATTGGCATCTTGGTCAGTTCTTTTACAGCAAAAGCCGGGCGGCCGAGCATCAAGCCTTCCTCGACTGGCTGCTGGCACAGATTACGCAGCATCAGGTGGATGCCTTAATCATCGCGGGAGACCTGTTTGATACCGGTTCGCCACCGAGCTATGCGCGTGAAATGTTTAACCGCTTCGTGGTGGCGCTACAGCCAACGCACTGTGAATTGATTGTGCTGGCGGGCAACCATGATTCTGTCGCTACCCTGAATGAATCACGCGAGTTACTCGCCTGTTTAAATACGCGAGTGATCACCAGCGCCACACCACAGGGCGAACAGCAGGTGCTGACGCTGCATCAACGCGATGGCACGCCGGGCGCACTGCTGTGCGCGATTCCCTATTTACGTCCGCGCGATATTTTGCGCAGCCAGGCGGGACAATCCGGGCGCGAGAAGCAGATCTCACTGCTGGAAGCGATTGAGCAGCATTATCAACAGTGTTATGCCGCAGCGCTGGCCGAGCGGGCAGATCGCGCACTTCCCATCATTGCCACCGGTCATCTCACCACCGTTGGCGTGACCAAAAGCGACTCGGTGCGCGATATCTATATCGGCACGCTGGATGCCTTCCCGGCGCAGGCGTTTCCCGCCGCGGATTACATTGCCCTTGGCCATATTCACCGTGCCCAGCGCATTGCTGATAGCGATCATATTCGCTACAGCGGTTCACCGATTCCGCTGAGCTTTGATGAATTAGGTCGCGAGAAAAGCGTGTTCCTGCTGGAGTTCAGCGCTCAGCTGGAAAGCGTCACTCCCCTCCCGATCCCGCAGTTCCAGCCAATGCAGATGCTAAAAGGCTCAATGGCGGAGATCGAACAACAGCTGAGCGAATTTAGCGAGGGAGATCGCGAGCAGCCCGTCTGGCTTGATATTGAAATCACCACGCAAGAATATCTCAGCGATTTACAGCGCCGTGTTGAGCAACTGACCGAAGCCCTGCCGGTGGAAGTGCTACTGGTACGCCGCAGCCGCGAACAGCGTCAGCGCAGCCTGGCACGCATGGATAATGAAACGCTAAGCGAATTGAAAGTCGAAGAAGTGTTCGCCCGCCGTCTGGCGCAGGAAGATCAGTTAGATGCCGAACAAGCCGAGCAACTCACCCAACTGTTCCGCACCACCCTCGCCGCGCTGGAGAACCCGTCCGCATGAAAATCCTGACGTTACGCTTTAAAAACCTCAATGCGCTGCGCGGTGAATGGTTTATCGATTTCCGCCGTGAACCCTTTGCCAGCAACGGCTTATTTGCCATAACCGGCGCGACCGGCGCGGGGAAAACCACCTTGCTGGATGCCATTTGCCTGGCGCTTTATCACCAGACGCCGCGCCTTGGCGTGCTATCCCAGACGCAAAACGAACTGATCACCCGTGACACCGCCGAATGTCTGGCAGAAGTGGAATTTGAGATCAAAGGCGAAGCCTGGCGCGCCTTCTGGAGCCAGAACCGCGCACGCGGCCAGGCGGATGGCAAATTGCAGGCACCGCGTGTCGAGCTGGCGCGCGTGGCGGATAACCAGATTGTGGCCGATAAGGTGGGTGACAAACTCAAGCTCATCGAAACCCTTTCTGGCCTCGATTTTGACCGTTTCACCCGTTCAATGATGCTGTCGCAAGGCCAGTTCGCTGCCTTCCTCAACGCCAAGCCGGGCGAACGCGCCGAACTGCTGGAAGAACTCACCGGCACCGAAATTTACGGCCAAATCTCGATGCAGATTTACGAGCGCTGGCGCACCGCACGCAGCGATCTGGAGACACTGCGCGCCCGCGCTGGCGGCATGATGCTGCTGGATGAGACGCGTCGCACAGAGCTGATGCAGCAGGTTGAAGCCTTAACGGCGCAGGAAAAAACGCTGAGCGAGCAGCTTGAGCAAGCGCAACAGCAACAACAGTGGCTGACGCACTCGCAACAGCTGGCGCAGGAGCAGCAGCAAGTCGAACAGGCGAACCTGGATGCCGAACAGGCATGGCAGCGGGCGGAAAGCGATCGCCAACGCCTGGCACGCGCGGAACCGGCTGAAAAGCTGCGAGAAAAACTTCAGCAGCGTGAGCAGTTGCAACAAGATTACCAGCTCGCAACCCAGCAGGCGCAGCAGCTCCACACGCAGCAGCAAAATGCGCAAACCGCGCTGCAGCAGGGTGAAAAAAGTTATCAGACGGCACAGCAAGCGCGTGAGCAGGCACTCGCCGATCAGCAGCAGCTGGAAACCTTGCTTACCGAACAGGTGATTCCGCTCGACCAACAGCTCGCCAGCCGAGCACAGCAGTTGGCGGAGCAGCAGCGCCTGCATGCGCAACAGTCACAGACAGTGCAGCAAAGCCAGATCGCGCTCAGTCAGCATCTGCTAACACGTGAGCGCTTACAACAGCAGCTGGCAGAACAGCAGACATTTCGCAGCCGTGAAGCGACGGTAGCAGACTGGGGGCCAGAACTGACGCGCTGGCAAGCTGATATCGCCCGTTTCGATGAACGCGAGCAGGCGCTGACACAACTTCGTGCGCAACAGCAGCAGCAAAACGCGCAACTGACCCAGCAGCAGCAGGCGATTGCCGAAGGTAATCGCAGGTTACAACCTCTGCAGCAGGCTGAGACGCAGGCCAGCCAGCAACGTCAGCAAGCGGAGCAGGTACTCACTTCACTTGAGACTGAAATCAGCAGCACCTCACTGCGTGACGCGCTGACACAGCATCAACAGCAGCGCGCGGCACGCCACCAGCTCAGCTTACTGGCGGCGCGCTGGCAATCGTTGCAGCCGCAGTTGCAACAGCGGCAACAAAAACTCACGCTGTTACAGCAACAGCATCAGCAAGACGAACGCGCTTTGCAGGCACTGCGCGACGATTACAAACGTGAGAACCAGACGCTGCTCGATCTGCGCAAAATCTGCGAGCTGGAGCGCACCATTGCACAGTTGGCTGATGAACGCGCCCGGCTGCAGCCCGATCAGCCCTGCCCGCTGTGCGGTTCGTGCCAGCATCCGGCTATTGCGCAGTATCAGCAATTACAACCGGGTGAAAACCAACAGCGGCTGGCGGCACAGGAAGCGCGGGTTAACAAGCTCAAAGAATCAGGCACGGCGAAAAGTGAACAGCACAAGCTGTCGCTGCAGCAGCAGCAGGTGCTGCAACAGGAGATTGCCGAATTCGAACAGCAACTCGCGGTGGCGCGCGAGCAGTGGCAAGCTTTCAGCGGTGAGCTGGCACTTACCTGCACGTTAGATCAGCAGGAAGTCTTTACGGCGTGGCAACAGCAGCAGGATGCGCAGGAAGCCACGCAGCAGCAGCAACTGCAGCAGCGCGAAAATGCGGCGCGAGCGTTACAACAGGCCAAAGACGCGCATCTGGTACAGCAACAACAGTGGCAGCAGCAGCATAGCGCACAACTGCTGGCACAACAGCAACTGAACAACCTGCAGCAAACGCTGGATGAACTTAATCAGCGGGAAACGCAGGAACATAGCGCCTGGCAGCAGTTAGCGCAGCAACTGGAACAGCAGCTTACGGCACATCAGTTTGCGCTGCCCGAACGCGATGCCCGTGCCAGTTGGCTGGCTACGTTGCAGCAGCGCTGGCAAGCCTGGCAGCAGAGTGAGCGCTTGCTGGCTGAGTTACAGCCGCAACTGGCTAAAGCCGACAGCGAGCAGAACAACCTGCAAAGCAACCTGACGCGCGAGCAGCAGCAGCTGGAGACATTGCAGCACGCGCTCAGCAGCCTGCAACAGCAGCACGCAGAACAGCAGCAGCAGCGTCAGCAACTGTTTGGCGATCGTCAGGTGAGCGTTGCGCGTCAGCAGCAGCAGGCCTTGCTGCAACAGTGCGAACAGGCGCTGGCGCAGCAGTTACAACTGTGGCAGCAGGCACAAAGTCAGCTGCACAGCCTGAATGGTCAGTGTGAGCAAATTGATAGCCAACTTCAGGCCATGCATCTGCGTATGCAGGCGGCAGAAACGGCGTTTAACAGCGCACTCCAGCAGAGCGACTTCGCCGACGAGCAGGCATTGCGCAGCGCGTTGCTGGACGAACAGGACATTCAGCATCTGCGCCAGCATCTGCAAGCCCTGGAGCAACAGCGTCAGCAGCAGATTACCCTGCACCAACAGCTGGCGCAGCGCGTCACTGCCCATCAGCAACAGCGCCCTGCCACGCTAAGTGACGAAGTGGCGGCGGGTATCACTGAACAGCTGGAATCCCTGCGTCTGGCCCTGCGCGACAATGCCCGTCAGCAGGGTGAAGCGCAGCAGCAGTTGCACAGTGATGCCCAACAGCGTCAGCAGCAGCAATCATTACTGACGCAGATTGCCAATGACGAGGTGGAGCTGACGCAACTGGGTCGCCTGAATGATTTAATCGGTTCAGCCAAAGGCGATAAATTCCGCCGCTTCGCCCAGGGATTAACGCTCGATCATCTGGTATGGCTGGCGAACCGTCAGCTTGATCGCTTACACGGACGCTACCTGTTGCAACGCCGTGTCACCGATGAGCTGGAGCTGGAAGTGGTCGATACCTGGCAGGCCGATGCCACGCGCGATACCCGCACGCTGTCCGGCGGCGAGAGCTTCCTGGTGAGTCTGGCACTGGCGCTGGCGCTGTCTGATTTGGTCAGCCATAAAACGCGCATTGAATCGCTGTTCCTTGATGAAGGCTTCGGCACGCTGGACGCCGAAACACTCGACACCGCGCTGGATGCCCTCGACGCATTGAACGCCAGCGGTAAAACCATCGGCGTGATCAGTCACGTTGAAGCGATGAAAGAACGTATTCCGGTGCAGATCAGGGTGCGGAAGATGAATGGACTGGGTTACAGCAAGCTGGAGTTGCCGGGGGAATAAACGTCCGTCCCGCCATCAAATGAGCCTCTTTTCACAGGGTGCGGCTGTCTGGCCGCACCTGACATTCAGCTGTGCGTCGTGCGAGCCATTGAGCGAAAAATTCTGGATCTAATCAGAGTCAGAGAAATGCCATAGCAATCCCCTTACTGCTCGGTAAACTGGCCACCATGTTTTGCAAATCCGGGCAAATAGATGAACGTATTTCGCCGTATTGCTGGCACATTGTTGTTGAGTACCCTACTCAGCGCCTGCCAGCATGCCCCATCGCATCCCATGGAAAGTATGACCAACCTGTGCCAGCCACAGAGCGAACCGGGCAGCGCATCCTGCAAATGGACTGATGAGATGCAGCGACAGCTCAACCGGCAATTTTCCGATGCGGCACATTACGCGGGACAGCAATGTATGGTGCGACTGGAGTGGCAAAACAGCGGGCGCTATGCAGTCACGCAGACGCAAGGTGATGAAACCCTGTGCCTGCGCGCCTGGCAGTTGATTGGTCAGTCGAAAGGATTACCGCCGCCACCGGATCGCACCCAACCCGCGTGGTTCGGCTTTGCGCCGCATCAGGCTAACTCGCCAGCCCATCCTGTCGCCACTGGCGCGGGCTAATGCCAAACCAGCGCCGGAAGGCGCGTGAAAACGCACTGACTTCGGAATAGCCCAGTAGCAGCGCCATCTCCGAGATCGGCAACTGCTTTTGTTGCAGGTAGTGCGTGGCCATTTCGCAACGCACTTTATCCACCAGCGCGGTGAAGCTGATGCCCTCTTCGCGCAGCCGCCGTTGCAACGACCAGCTCGACAGCCCCATTTTATCCGCGATCTCTTCCAGCACCGGTTCGCCCTGCATCAACGATAAGTTGACCTGCGAACGCGCCTGCTCCACCACGCTTTGCAGTGAAGCGCTGCTATTCAGACGGCGGATGGCATCCTGCATCACCATTAACAACATCTGATCCTGCTCTGGCATGGTGCGCAGCAGATCGCGTTTGGGGATCAGCAGTGAGTTGAACGGTTGATCGAACCACACTGGCGCATCAAACACTTTGCAGTGCTCGTGCCACTGCTCCGGCCGGGGATGCTCAAAATGCACCTCGCGCGGCGCCCAGTTTTTGCCGGCCACGTGACGGATCAGATTGAGGAACATGCCGAGCGTCAATTCCGCATCCTGCCGACGTGAGAGGATCGCCCCGTGTCGCACCTGATAATCCAGCCGCCAGCAGTCGCCTTTATCGACCAGGCGCGTCAGCGTATCGTGCTGATGCCAGGGGAAAGCATTCACCACGTTGTGCAGCGCCTGCTCCAGCGTCGGTGAGCATAAGCCGATATAGCCAATCAGCCCTAATGACTGCGGTTTGAACTGCTTGCCGTAATGCAAACCGAAGTTATCAAAACCAGAGTGGCGCGCCGCTTCTTCCATCACTCGGCAATAGTTGACCAGACCAAGGCTGAGCGTCGGGCTGGCCAGCAGTTCGGAATCAATGCCGCTGATACCAAAAATACGATCAACATCGCCGCCTTTGTCGGTGATAAAGGTGCTTAAGCCGGTTGCAGCTGCTGCCAGCACGCCACGGTTGTTGGCTTGTGCCGAGAACGAGCTGTACGCTTCAGAAGGAGTCATCAGTGATTGCATCGGAACCTCACAGGGATCGCGCGAGTGAAACTAATGGTGGGATCCAGCAAGATTCGTACCATGACGCTTGAGGAGGCCGCCATCAATGACGACCCGACTAGATTCGGTACCCTTTCTCTGCGTGCGCGTTGATGCCCACCTTGCTAAAAGTCCAGTGGCATGCTGAAGCCTGTTCATTGGATTACATCTTGCTAAAGGTCCGGTGTCATGCCGAAGCCTGTGCAGTGATGCGCATCTGGCTAAGCGCAGCTCAAGGATACGGAGGCATTCCGTTGCGCCCCGCTCACGCTCAGCACACAGCATCAGGGAGCGATTTATGGCGCAACGGCGTGAAAGTCACCCCCAGAGATCGCAATTGATTGCGCTGCTACGACGCACTGCTGCCCGCTACTGGTGCAACTCAAACACCAACCGGCAGCTGATTGGTTTCCAGATAGCGACGGCATAGACGCACCGAGTGATCGGCCCAACGCGGCCCCAGGCTCAGCGCCATCTCGGTGTCTGCATGGGTGCCCATCCATGCGGTCATCTGGATACGACGTTGAATCAACAGCGTCGGCACCAGCGCCATCTCCTCATCAGTGATGTGCGCCACACGCTCGTAGCCCTGGATCCAGTTATCCACCCATTCGGCGGCACGCGGATGATGCTCAACAAAACTGATCGCCGCCGCCAGATCGTGCAGATACCAGCCCATGCCGCAGTCATCAAAATCGATCACCCGGGTTTCACCTTTGTGCAGCAGCAAATTGGTGAGGCGCAGATCAGCGTGGATCAAGCCATAACGATCCTGTCCTTTACCAAAGCCCTGCAACTCTTGCCCGACCCGCGCCACCGCTTCAGCGACAATGCCATGATCGGCAGGATTGAGATTGGGCGCATCCTGCCAGCGGCCCCAGTGGCTGTGATCGCTGACCATGGTGTGATGATCCCAAATGATACGCTGGAAGCCAGCCGGTTTTTGCCAGCTGCGACTGTGCTGATGCAGGCGCGCAGTGATGTGCCCGAGCTGCTGGAAGGCTTTGGGATCGACCTCGGTGGTGGGCATCTCGCCCTCGATCCAGTGGAACAGTACCGCATGTCGCACGCCGCCATCGGGCATGGCTATTGTCAGCACCGTTTCGCCATCACTGGCCGGGATCGCCTGCGGCACTATAATGCCAATCTCACGCAGCGCGTCGAGCCACAGCAGCTCACTCTGGATATCCGCTTTGCTGTGATAGTCAGGTCGATGCAGGCGCAACGCATAACGCTTACCGCCCGCCAGCAACAGGAAGGTGGCGTTCTCCGAGCGACAAAGTAGCTTCAGCTCGCCCTGCAAGGGCGCGGGATAACAGGCCAGCGCCTGCTGTGCCAGCACGGTGGTTTCCGCATCAGTAAGGGTATCGGATTGTTTGGCGCTCATTCATCTGTCTCCAGCATCAATCTTAAAGGAAGCAAGTGTTATCAGCATGGGATGACGGCGTTCTGACTGCTTGACCGCAGATAACCCAAAGTTGACCGCAGCGTACATCTGGCACTTTTCTTGCCTCAGAGTTGACCGTGGAGGACAAAACTCACTGCGCCTGCGTCAAGTTTTCCCGCTGCAGGCGGCGGCATTATCACTTCACTGTAGTGCATAGAACAAAACAGCGCGGTGCAGCCGCCGCACAACAATCACGACGGGGAGACGAATATGACGAGTAAGCTCAAACCCACGCTGGGCACTCTGCATTTGTGGGGTATAGCGGTTGGACTGGTAATTTCCGGGGAGTATTTTGGCTGGAGTTATGGCTGGGGCGTGGCGGGCACGTTGGGGTTCCTGATCACTACCGCACTGATCGCCACCATGTACACCTGTTTTATTTTTAGCTTTACCGAACTGACCACCGCCATTCCACACGCCGGTGGCCCGTTTGCTTACAGTCGCCGCGCCTTTGGTGAAACCGGTGGTTTGATTGCCGGTCTGGCGACGCTGATTGAGTTTGTGTTCGCCCCACCAGCGATTGCCATGGCGATCGGTGCTTATCTCAACGTGCAGTACCCGGATCTCAACCCGAAAACCGCTGCGGTCGGCGCTTATCTGGTTTTCATGACCCTCAATATCCTCGGCGTGAAGCTGGCAGCGATGTTTGAACTGGTGGTGACGGTGCTGGCGGTGCTGGAACTGCTGGTGTTTATGGGCGTAGTGTCACCGGGCTTCAGTATCGCCAACTTTGCCGCTAACGGTTGGGCGGGAAGCGATCATTTCGGTATGCCAGCCCTTTCCGGCATCTTCGCGGCTATTCCTTTTGCCATCTGGTTCTTCCTCGCCATTGAAGGCGCCGCCATGGCCGCCGAAGAGGCCAAAGATCCGAAGCGCACCATTCCCAAAGCTTACATCACCGGGATTCTGACGCTGGTGGTACTGGCGATTGGCGTGATGCTGCTGGCGGGCGGCGCAGGCGACTGGCGTAAACTGTCTGACATCAACGATCCGTTGCCGCAGGCGATGAAGATGATCGTCGGCGAGCATTCAAACTGGATGCATATGCTGGTGTGGATTGGCTTATTCGGACTGGTCGCCAGCTTCCACGGCATTATCCTCGGCTATTCACGTCAATTCTTTGCCCTGGCGCGCGCCGGTTATCTGCCGCAGGGTCTGGCGAAACTGTCACGTTTCCAGACGCCGCATCGCGCCATTATTGCCGGTGGCGTAATTGGTATCGCGGCAATCTACAGTGATGGTCTGATCAACCTGCAGGGCATGACGCTGACGGCGGCGATGATCACCATGGCAGTATTTGGCGCCATCGTGATGTACCTGATGAGTATGCTGAGCCTGTTCAAATTGCGCCGCACCGCACCCGACATGGAACGCAGCTTCCGCGCGCCGGGTTATCCGATTATTCCCGGTATCGCGCTGGTGCTGTCACTGGTGTGTCTGATTGCCATGCTGTGGTTCAACCCGGTGATTGGCGGCCTGTTCGTGGGGATTATGGTGGTGGGATATATTTACTTCCTCGCGACCAAAACTCAGCGTCAGAATGCGCCGCAGGATGCGATGTTGATGGGTGAGTAATCGCGGGACCAGAGGGCGCAAAACTGCGCCCCTGTCCAAAGGTCGCTATTGAGGCGACCTTTTTTCTAGGATTTCAGCGGCCACAACCATGCCGCACCGCGCACACCGCTTGAATCGCCGTGCACCGCTTTCAGCACTGGCGTTTCGCACTCGCGGCCAAACACCCACTGCTTCATCAGGGCTGGCACTGTCTGATACAGGCGATCGTTATTACTCATCCCGCCGCCCAGCACGATCACATCCGGATCGAGCAAATTCACTACCTGCGCCAGCGACTTAGCTAAGCGCATTTCGTAACGGCTCATCGCCAGCTCTGCTACCGGATCCTGCTGCTCAATCAGTTTGATGATCTCTGCGCCCTTCAATGCTTTACCGCTCAAACGCTGATAATCGATGGCAAAGCCGGTACCCGATACAAAGGTTTCAATACAGCCCTGCAAACCGCAATAGCAAGGTACTTCTTCGCGATGGCGAAGTTCATCTTCATCCATCCACGGCAAAGGATTGTGGCCCCACTCGCCCGCATTACCATTGCCGCCAATGCGCGATTCACCGCCAATCGCCACGCCCGCGCCCGAACCGGTGCCGATGATCACCGCGAACACCAACGGCTGACCCGCGCCTGCACCATCCACCGCTTCGGAAACCGCTAAACAATTCGCGTCATTGGCGATGCGCACGTCACGATTCAGCGCCTGCGCCAAATCCTTGTCCAGCGGCTGTCCATTCAGCCAGGTGGAGTTGGCGTTTTTTACCCGCTGGGTGTACGGCGAAATCGTGCCGGGAATGCCAATGCCCACCGTGCCTTTTTCCCCGGTTTTCTCCTCTGCCAGCAGCACTAAATCCACAATCGCCTGGACTGTGGCGGCATAGTCATCGCGCGGGGTATTGACGCGGTGACGGAACAGCTCTTGCCCCTGATCGGAGAGCGCAATCACTTCAATCTTGGTACCGCCTAAATCAATCCCAATACGCACGATTTATTCCTCATTATTCGTTCAGGTGACAGATACAGTAGAAGGCTGAATCGGGAAAGGCAATGAAACCAATCCGATGTTTCGCTATCATGCGCGCTGACTTTGAGACTTGTGCGCCCGATCGCACCCACGGTAAGGAATCCCGATGTTGTGGTTTAAAAATATGATGGTTTATCGTCTGAATCGTGACATCCCGCTGTCCGCAGACGATCTGGAAAAACAGCTCGACGCCTTCACGTTTTCGCCGTGCGGCAGCCAGGATATGGCGAAAACCGGCTGGGTGTCACCGATGGGCAACCGCGGCGAAGCGCTGACGCATGAAATCAACGGCCAGATCGTGATTTGCGCCCGCACTGAGCAGAAGATCCTGCCTTCGCCGGTGGTGAAGCAGGCGCTGGAAGCGAAGATCGACAAGCTGGAAGCGGAACAGAGCCGCAAGCTGAAGAAGACCGAGAAAGACTCGCTTAAAGATGAAGTGCTGCATAGCCTGCTGCCACGCGCGTTTAGCCGTTTCAGTCAGACGTTTATGTGGATCGACACCGTGAACAACCTGATCATTGTCGATTGCGCCAGCGCTAAAAAAGCAGAAGACACCCTGGCGCTGTTGCGTAAAAGCATCGGTTCGCTGCCGGTGGTGCCGCTAACGCTGGAAACCCCGATTGAGCTGACGCTGACCGAATGGGTGCGTTCTGGTGAATTGCCGGCCGGTTTCGCGCTGATGGATGAAGCAGAGCTGAAAGCGATTCTGAAAGACGGCGGCGTGATCCGGTGTAAGAAACAGGATCTGATCTCCGATGAGATCGCCACCCACATCGAAGCTGGCAAAGTGGTGACCAAACTGGCTCTGGACTGGCAGGAGCGTATTCAGCTGGTGATTGCCGACGATGCCTCGATCAAGCGTCTGAAGTTCAGCGACACGTTGCGTGAGCAGAATGACGACATCGACCGCGATGATTTTGCCCAGCGTTTTGATGCCGATTTCACCCTGATGACCGGCGAACTGGCCGCGTTGATCAGTAATCTGGTGGAAGCGTTAGGCGGCGAAGCCAAGCGCTGAAGCCTGAATCGTTTACCCCCCACCTGGCTACGCTGAAGCCAAAAAGAAACCGGGAATGCTAAAAGCATTCCCGGTTTAATGATGACTCATGCTGAAAGTCAGCGTTTACAGATAGCGGCACAGATAAGACGTTGGCTCAGCCACCTGCAAGTGGAATTCGCTGTGACCCGGCACGTTGAAAACCGAACCGGCTTCGTACCATTTCCACTCGGTTTCACCTGGCAGCAGCACTTTCAGTGCGCCACTCACGACCGTCATCTCTTCCGGCTGTCCTGTACCGAAGGTGTACTCACCTTCTGCCATCACGCCAACGCTGGCACGGCCAATGGTTACGCTGTCGAAACCAATGGATTTCACTTTTCCGTCGAAATACTCACTTACGTTGAGCATGTTACTTCCTCACAGCACATTATGGTGTCTGGCAGATTACAAGGGAACTCGCTGATCTGTCACGCGAAAAAGCAATACAGATCGCGACTTGTGATCGGCCTCAGTCAGACGATCAACTCTGCCGCTAACTTCGCCACCAGCACGTTGGATAACAGTACCGGAATGCCCAGCATTTTCTGCAGGAAATCCCGGTGCTTCTGGTGATAGCCAATACAGTCGAGCACCACCACATCTGCCCCCTGCTCTTGCAGCGACAGGCCCGCCTCGATCAAATCATTCTGCTGTGCCAGATAAGGGCTGGCGACGGCAAAGCATGGCGCGCTGTTCAGATTCCGCCATTTACTGGCCTGCTCAGCGATCTGCTCTTCTACCGGCACGACAATCCGCACTTTATGTTCCTGCACGATGGCCTTGACCAACGGTGGGATAATGCGGTCCGGCTCCAGCAACAGCGCCTTTTCGGTTTTCAGCGTGCCAAATTCACCGGTGCACAGCAGCAAAATCGTATCGTAGCCCTGCTGTTCCAGCGCCGTAATCTTGCGTTGCAGTCCCTGCTCAACTTTTGGCCCCGACAGGCGCACCTGCTCGCCGGTGGTCATACGCGAAACCAGCACTTTCTCACCCGCTTCAGGCGAGAAGAACTGCTCCACCTCAGCGAGTGTCAGGCCGTCGAGTAATCCGGCGTGAGCGACTTGCTCTTCCGGTAAGTGATCCTGCAGCAGCGGCAGAATATCGCTACGCGGGGATTGACCAATCGTTAAGGTAACCAGGGACTGTTTCATCATTAAGCTTTCCGCGTACGCAGGTGATTGAGACTACCATACAAAGAGTGTAGTAATGCGTACTCTTGTTTGTCATAGAACTGACAGGTTTCACGGCCAAACTCTTTCGCCACTTCCACCGCAAACTTCACGGTCGCCGCGATATCGACTTCATGGCTGGCACCGGTGCCGCAACCTGGCACGACCGATTCCGCGCAGATCGCCACGCCAACCACTGGCACATCGGTGGCGGTTGACGGCTGCAGGATGCTGTTAAGGTGATACACACCATTGCCATAAGGCGTGATGTCCTGCGTAGTGATCGGGAAGGTCACAGCAGGAAGACCGCTGGTCATCTCCATAATGCGCAGCAGATCTTCTGATACGCGCAGGATGTAACCCTCTTTCACTGTCGGCGAGATCGCGTAGCCTTTATAATTCAGGATACGGTTACCTTTGGTGGTATCGATGGAGAGAATCGCGTCCACGCCGTCGATCACTTCGTTGTCATTCATGGTGATGTCATCGCATGGCGAGTCCATGAAATCCACCGGCTCATGCGGACGGGTTGGCGCATCCGGGCAGATGTGAGTAGTGATAATCACGTCACCCGCCAGCACATCGCCTTTGGTCTGCATCTGTGTCAGCTTCAGCGCACTGCTCACTGCCGCTACTGCACCATCCGCATCCGACACCATACCGATACGCGTTGGACGCGCACCGATGCCGCCTAAACGACCGACAATGCCCAGCGTGGGTGCGGTGGCGCCTTTGCTCTTGCCCTGCGCACCAGGAATATCAATGCGCACGAAATCAGTACGCCCTTTCGGGCCGGTGACGCGCTTGAAGCTGGCGGTCACGCCTGGGTAGCCGGCAAAAAGATCCACCACCTGCTGGCCATCCACGTAGGCGCTATCGAGTAACTCAAAAACCTGCAGTGTCTGCTGTAAACTCATATTGAATTCCCTGGGTTATTTCTTGGTGCTACTGGCAAAAAGAGAATGGAAGAAGCTGTACAGCGCGTCGCCCGCAATAAAGCCTGCGGCCATCACCTCCATCGGTGAACGTCCACGCTCGCCCCACACTCGAATGATCAGGATACGCAGTGCGATCCCCACCATCACCGCCCAACCTGCTGCGGCGTTGTTGATTAACAAACCGGTCGCCAGCAATACGCCTAACTGACGCTTCGGCCCACCGATAAACTGAATAATCGCACCCGGAATCGCCCACATCAGCAAGCTTCCGGCAATGCCTGGCTCGGCACCGGCCTGAATGGTTTTGGCGTAAACGCGTGCCACTGGTGGCAGCAGGTTTTCGGCGAAGAACAGGTTGTGTGCGTACCACACCACTGGAATACAGATCACAAAGGCGATCATCGCGGCGATTAACTGGATACGGCGGCCCCACAGCTCTTGCTGTAGATCGGCACCGTTACCGCGCAGGATAAAGCCGGCTTTCAGGTCGTAGCCCATATCGGCAAAGGCCGGTCCTGTTGCGGCGGTGAAGCCACACAACAGGCAGAGCGCCAGCGGCGGGAAGCCGAGCAAAATACCGAGGATCAGGGTTATCAGCGCTACGGCAAAGGCCGGGAACCAGCCTGAGTGCATCGCGGCGATGCCGACAATCAATTCATGCACGAAGGCAGCAAACGCGGCATACACGATAAACAGCACCAGCATCGGCAAGCCCATCTGGCTCCACAAACCGCCCGCCAGTGCCAGCAGCGTGGAGATGATGATGTAGCCAACGGTGCCTAAGCCGAGAGAACGCTTCACTTCGCTGTCGCTGCGGCTGACATTCAGCTGATCGTTGCGACGGCTGACAATCACCTGCACGACCTGAATCAGCGCCACCAATCCAGCGCCGACCATCATGCCGTGTGGGATATACAACGCATTGATATCGATACCAGCAACCGGTTGCGCATATGCACGCAACAGAAAACCAATACCCAACATGCTCAGCGCCCAGATATTGCCAATAAAAGCAGTACCGAAGGCTGACATGGGGATTTTCAACATCGAACCGGCAATGCCGCCGACAATACCCACCACCAGCAACCACGCCTGACGGCCGCCTTTATCGCCGGCTTTGATCGCTTCCGCGGCTGCCACGCCCGGTGGCCACGCATTGCTGGCCGGGAACACGCGGGTATCGAACAGGCGGTATAGCAGATAGGCATCCAGCAGCATCGCCGCACTGACACCGACAAACAGCGGCAGTACCAGCTGCGGTTCACCCAGCGCCCACGGCACGGCAATCGGCATCAGCAGACTGTTCGCCGCACCAAAGGTGGCAGAAGAGATGGCGGTTTGCGCAAGGTTCTGTACTTCGATGGAGCGATAACGACGGAACCATTGCAGAGGAATGCGCGCCAGCAACATGGCAAACAGCGCACCGATAATAGAGGTATTGGGTGTCACCCCAATGGTGGTAATCAGCTGAACCCCGATGATGGCACCTGCTACAGACAGCAGAACCAGCATTAAGCCCACGCCGATACTTTTTATTGGATTATGTTGACGCATATTATCCCCGTATTTTCACCCTGTAGAAAACGCGTAATACGTTTTATGCCCGACACGCGGGACATCAACGCTTTTAATAAATCGTTCCCTGATTTTTGAAATAGGCAGGTCCGAAGACCTGCTATTTCCCTGGTGTGGCGCGAATAAACGCCTTTAAATCGAAAATAAGGTTATGCGCCGTATTTCTCGGCCATCAATGCAGCCGTTGCGCGCAGTTCGCTGAGCAGCGCGTCCGGATAACCCGGGGCCGCTTCTTGCGAGAGAAACGAGAGACACAGTGCGGCACTTTCGCCGCGATGTTTATTGGTGACCGCCACCGCCAGTGAGCTGATGCCCGGCAACGTCTCATTGCGTGCCAGTGCCCAGCCCTGCTGGCGAATCACCGCTAATTCTTTACAGAGTGCATCAATGTTCAGAGGCGAGTTTGCGGATGCGGCTTGCCAGTCATCGGCAAAACGCGCACGCACTTCGTCATCACTCAATTGTGCCAGCAGCACGCGCCCGGTAGAGGTACCGGAAAGGGAAACACGCGTACCTGGCGGCGTGACGAGTTGGGTGAAAAAACGGCCGTGATACATGCGCATCACCAGAACGTCTTGCCCATCCAGCACGGAGATGTACCCCATACAACCACTGCTGGCCGCCAACTGCGCCATCGGCGCAGAAGCACTATCAACCAACGGCGTTGATAAGTAGTGCCCCGCAACTGAAAGCAACACACGACCAATCTGGAAACAGCGACTATCGGGATCACGCTCAAGCAATCCTTCACTTTCCATGGTCGCCAGCAGGCGAGAAACGGTGCTTTTCGGCAATCCCAACGCGTCAACCACCTCGGTGAAGGTCAGGCCCGGATGGCCCTGCGTCACGCCAAAGCGCTGGAAAAGCTTAAGTACGGCAGCGGCGTTTTCGAGTGTGGTCATGGCGTCGGTTTCACTATGTGGAACTGAGTTCCTATATCAATACAGTGAAAGTAATTCGCTCTGCTGATCGGGTCAAGCGCAAATTTTGAACCGGCTATATTTGCGTCGATTTAACGCAGCATAAAATACGGCGCAAACTGAAAATAAAGTGACGTCATCAGGCAAGCAGGAATAACAGCAGAAAAGGATGGCGGTTCTGGCGGGCATATTAGTCATTTAAGGCAGTTGAAAATAACTGTTTAGCCACGGAAAGTAATCACTGATTAACAGGCGTCCCTGCCCGCGAGATTTACTCTTTATCCGCGTCTTCATAACGCGCTTTGGCATCCTGCGCTTCGGCTTCAGTTTTGTGCTCACTGATCAGTGAATCGGGCTTCGGATGGTCAGCGCGTAACTCATACCACGTCACAGTATTGCCTGCCGCGCCTTTCTCAACGGCAACGATGCGCGCTTCTCGCGGGTACGGTGGTTTGGTTGGCATAGATTTCCCTCTTATGTCTGGTTTCCACACAGACAGCGGCGATCCCCCTGTCTCTAATAAAGTATAGACAATGGAGGATCGCGAGAAAAAAGAGGGATAAATCTGAAGGGGTTAGCTGGCGCGGGCGAGCGAGAGGGATTGCAGAATTTGATCAACAACCTGTTCTGGCGCCTGCATGGCATTCACTTCATGGTGCGCGGTCTGGCGGTAAAGATGCGCGCGCTCGCGCAGAATATCGCTCATCTCCTCGCCAATCGGACGACCGGTTAGCGTCGGGCGCTGTGCGGCTTCGGGCTGACGTTCAAGACGATCGGCCAGTACCGTTGACGGGGCATTTAACCAAATCACCTGCCCATGTTCGCGCATAAAGCGACGATTCACCTCAGCCAACACCATCCCGCCGCCGGTGGCAATCACCGTAGCCGGCGCTGTGACCGCCCGCAGCGATTCAGTTTCGCGCGCACGGAAGCTGTCCCAGCCTTCAGCCGCGACGATTTCCGCCACGGTGCGCTGCGTCGTGAGCTGCAGGTTATGATCGGTATCGCTAAAGGCATAACCAAGCGCCTGAGAAAGGGCCTGGCCGATAGTGGTTTTACCGCAACCGCGTGCGCCGATCAGATAGATGGGTAATGACATCCGGGCTCATCCTCCGCCGTATTTATGCCGCACGGGCAAGGTCATCAGGTCAATATTGCGTCGCATGATACCTGGATTTTATTTTATCAGCCACCCGCGAAGCACGATTTACGCGTATTTACGGCCATGAATTCACTATCAACATGATTAATAAAGATAAAATGATGCGTATTTCGTGCATCAACCTATTTGTAAGCACGGGCAACATTTCCTTACCAGGCCATTGATTTACTTTCTGTCACGTTGACCACATATAAGAAGGTACGAATCATTGGAGGTTCACACCATGCAGAATGAAGAACAACAGTTAATTGATAATCTCTTTAGCCGACTGAAACAGGCTGAAACCCAGAGCGGACCGCGTGATGCCGGTGCCGAACAGCTGATTAAACAGCACTTGCAGAGCCAGCCTGGTGCGCCTTATTACATGTCACAGGCAATCCTGATTCAGGAAGCAGCGCTGAAAAAACTCAACGCTCAGGTGGCCGACCTGGAGAATCGCCTGGCACAGGCTCAGCAACAACAACAGCAAGCACCGCAGCAAAGCAGCGGTGGTTTCCTGTCGAGTCTGTTTGGCGGCGGTTCTCGCCAGTCTGCACCGCAGCAGCAACAGCCAGTGTGGGGCAGCGCGCCGCAGCAGACTCAACAGCAATACGCGCAGCCCCAACAGCAATATGCGGCTCCGCCTGCGCGCGGCACTGGTTTCCTCGGTGGTGCATTACAGACAGCTGTAGGTGTGGCCGGGGGCGTGGTGATGGCCGATATGCTCACCAGCATGTTCCATCATTCTCAGCCGGAAGAGATTGTGAATATCATCAACGAACCGGCGCTGCCGCAGGTGGATAACAGCCTCGATACCTTTAACGGTAATGACAGCAACAATGCCTTCCTGAACGACAACGCCAGCTGGGATAACAACAGCTTTGCGGATAACAACGACTTCAGTGACTTTGGTGGCGGCGACTACGACGACGATGACAGCTTCGTCTGATTAGCGCTGGCGTAACCACTTATCCAATTCGTTAGCAAACAGCTGGCGGTCACGTTGGTTTAGCGCCGACGGGCCGCCACTTTGCACGCCACTCGCTCGCATTGTTTCCATAAAATCACGCATAGTCAGACGCTGACGAATGGTATCCGGTGAGTAGCGCTCGCCGCGCGGATTCAACGCCGCAGCGCCCTTCTCCAGCACTTCTGCCGCTAAGGGAATATCCCCGGTGATCACCAGCTCGCCCGGCTGCACACGCTTCACAATCTCGTTATCAGCCACATCAAATCCCGCCGCGACCTGCAGCGTTTTCAGCCACGGTGATGGCGGTACGCGCAGCGGCTGATTCGCCACGAAAGTCACGGTGATTTTGGCGCGTTCGGCGGCTCGGTACAGCACTTCTTTGATGACATTGGGGCAGGCATCGGCATCAACCCAAATCGACATGTGTTTTCCTTTTTCCTACAGAATTGCAAGCGATCTTGCCCGCTTGCGGCAGAATGGCAAATATTTTTACGCGGCTTGTTATTCAGCACAGCTGTCGTAAGCTAACTCGCACGAGAAAATGAACACTTAAAGGATAGAGCGATGCTGGAGAAGAAAATCGGGTTTATCGGCTGCGGCAATATGGCGAAGGCCATTATCAGCGGACTGGTCAACAGCGGGCTGATTGCCCCGGCTAACATCTGGGTTTGCGACCGCAAACCGGCCACCAATCAGGCGATGGCAGAGCAATATGGCGTGACAGCGGCTGAAAGCCCAGAGAGTCTGGCACGTGAAGTCGATATCCTGTTTGGTGCCGTGAAACCGAATGTGATTCTCAAAGTGCTGAAAGATCTCGCGGGTCAATTGAAGAAGGATTCGCTGGTGGTGTCGATCGCCGCAGGCGTCACCCTCGATTCACTGGCTGCCGTGCTGGGGCACGACCGCAAAATCATCCGCGTGATGCCGAATACGCCGTCGCTGGTGAACGAAGGCATGACTTCGATTACCCCTAATGTACTGGTGGAACCGCATGAAGTCGACGAAGTGGTTGGCATCTTCGAGAGCTTCGGCAAAGCGGCGGTGGTGAATGAATATCTGATTCATGCCGTGGTCGGTGTGAGTGGTTCGGCTCCGGCCTACGTATTTATGTTTATCGAAGCAATGGCAGATGCTGCTCTGCTCGGCGGCATGCCGCGTGCGCAGGCCTATCAGTTCGCGGCACAGGCGGTGAAGGGTTCCGCGCAGATGGTGCTGGAAACCGGCAAACATCCTGGCGAATTGAAAGATATGGTGTGCTCACCCGGCGGTACCACCATCGAAGCGGTGAAAGTGCTGGAAGAGAAAGGCTTCCGCGCGGCGGTGATCAACGCGATGCAGCAGTGCATGGCCAAGTCCGAAGCATTAAGTAAGCAGTAACCTACCCGGTTTAATCAGGTGCGCATGCCTGCGCACCTGAATCCGTCCAATGTTGTGCAGCCCTCTTTACGCGCCCTGCCCCTGATACGCTTCAAACAGCGCCAGCCCTTGCGCCAGCGTCATCGGTTGCTGCATGGTTTCCACCAGCGCCGCTGTCAGCGTGTACATCCCTGCTGAACACACCGCCGCGATGATGCCCTGACGACAGTAAAAGGCGATAAAACTTTTGTCCTGAAGCGATCCCAGCAGTCGGTAGTCGTCCCACTCTTCGGCATGGCCCAGATATTCGTAGCGCGTACCGTAGTGTGCGGTCCAGAAAAACGGCACGCGATCATACATCATACCTTTGCCCAGTATATTGAGAGCCGCGATTCGCCCCTGCTGCTGCGCCACACGATAATGCTCAATACGCTGCGGGCCACGCGGCGTGAGATAACTGGCGATATCGCCCGCGACCCAGATATTGTCAGCAACGCGTAGCTGCCCGTCGGCCAGCAGGCTGCCATCGTCCTGCAGTGGCAAATCATGGATGAAATCCGTCGCCGGTTTCACGCCAGTGGCAAACAGCACCTGACTTGCTGGCACCGATTTGCCCCCTTTCAGACGCACCGCTTGCACCTGTTCTTTCCCTTCCAGCGCTTCCGGCTCACCCTCAACAAATTTCACCCCATTGCTGCGGTGCAGATCGTGAAAATAGCGTCCAATCTCTTCACCAAACTGCTTAGCAAACGGCAATGGATGGCGGGCAATCACCGTGACATCCACATCACGATTGCGCAGTGCACCCGCCATCTCCATACCGATAAAACTATTGCCGATGATCACCAGCTGCTCTGTTTGATCCACCTGTTTGAGCAGTTCATCCGCCTGATTTAGCGAACGTAACAGATGCACACCCTGCAAATCCTTACCGGGGATGTTAAGAGGCTGCGGCACGCCGCCGCTGGCAATAATTAGCTGGTCAAATTTCACTGTCTGACCATCAGCAAGAATCAACGTCTGATCCTGCGCCTTGAGTTGCGCGACCTCGCCCTGAATACGCTGTAGCGAACCCAGCACATCCGGCTTAAGGAGTTTAGGCACATCCTCAATCGCCATTTTTCCCGAAGGCACAAACTTGCTCAGCGCGGTGCGATCGTAAGGGGCGGCGGATTCGCGCTCCACCAGCACAATGCGCCCGCTGAAACCTTCATCGCGGAGCGTCCAGATCGCCGCACTGCCTGCGGCTCCGGAACCTAAAATCACGCACACCGGTGATTCGCCCTGAGCGGCGGGCGCACTGGCGGGTGTCATCGCTTGTGGATTCACCAGCACCTTGCCCTGTTCAACACGCACCGGATAGCGTTTGAGGTTGGCCAATGCCAGCGGCTCACACATCTTGCCATCGCGCAGTTGAAATACCGCCTTGTGCCACGGACACACCAGCTTGTCGCCGCAAATTGCACCCTGCTCTAACGGCGCTCCCGCATGGGGGCACTTTGCCTGCAACGCCTGCACCCGTTCGCCATCGCGAACCAGTACCATATCGATATCACCCACGGTGAATTTGGTGGGTTTGTGCTGCGCCAGCGACTTGAGTTCCACGACAGATTGATAGCTCACGATTAGCCTCCTGCGTTGATATTGGATTTGACGACATTAAATCCCTACAAACAGTAAGCCTGGCAAAGCAGGAGAATTTCGCTGAAGAAACAAAGCGTAACGGCGGATAAGCTATTACTTATCACACCGTTAGCGAGGAAAATAAAATCGCGCTTCAGGCTGAGGCGGCTTGCCACACCTTTTTGCCCTGTTTGAGACAGGCGACTAACGCCACGCCCCCATCTGGCTGGGGTTTCAGCAACAACACATCCGCCGGCGCACCGGGTGCCAACCCATGCTGCTGTGGCAAATCTAACTGCCGTGCCGGACGAATCGATGCCATCTCAATCGCCTGCTGCAAAGAGGCTAAATGTTGCCGCAGCAGAAAATTGACGCCATCCAGCAGGCCCCGCGCGGAACCGGCCAGCAGCTGTGGCGCATCCGCCATGCTCAGCCGCCCTTCCGCACTCAGTTGCACGCGTCCGCCTATTGCCGAATCGTAGATGCCCGGCGGCTGCCCGGCAAAGCAGGTCACATCACTCACCAGCAGCGCCTGCTCGCCCTTCGCCCGTAAAAAGACTTTCAATACCTCAGCGGGCAGATGATCACCATCGGCAATCAGCGTGGCCGCCAGCGCATCTTCCGCCAGCTGCTGCCAGATGTAATTGGGATGGCGCGGCAGTTGCAGGTGCGCGCCATTGCCCAGATGAGTTGAAAGCGAAGCGCCCGCCAGCACCGCATCATGAATCTGCGCGGCAGAGGCTGAGGTGTGCCCAATCGCCACCCGCACCTGCTGCTTCACGCAATGCTGGATGAGCTCGCTGCTTTGCGGCCATTCCGGTGAGAGCGTCAGCAAACCAATGCGCTGCTGCGCGGCCCGTTGCCAGCTTTCAAACAGAAACACATCCGGCGCACAGATCGCCTCCCGTGGATGCGCACCGCGCGGGCCGTCCTCCGGTGACAAAAATGGCCCTTCCAGATGAAAACCCGGCACCGCCAGCGCGACGTCCGAATAGTGTTCACAGGCGCTGGCCAGTCGCTGCAACGCTTGCGCAATCTCTCCGGGCTGAGCGGTGATCACCGTCGGCATAAAGCTGGTGACCCCTTGTTGCCACAACGCGTGCGTGGCATTCAGCACATCCTGTTCGCTAAAAGGAAAGTGATTAAAGTCCACGCCCTGAAAGCCGTTAACTTGCAGATCCACCAGCCCCGGCGCCAGAATCAGATCGTTATCGGGCTCTGGCAACGATCGCACCTCTGCCAGCAGGCCTTCACACATGTAGAGCTCAATCGGATCCAGCGTGCGGTAATCGCGACCGCGTAATAGCATTTCAGTCAAAAATCACCTCCGCGCAGGCATCGGCGTCGGTATATAGCGTGCAGTTGGGATGCTGGCGCAATCGGGTTGCCGGGCAAGCCGTGGATATCGCGTCGTGCAATGTTGCCTGCACCGCTGCGCGTTTGGTCGCGCCCGGCACCATGCAGAACAGCCTGGTGCCACGCATCAAAGCGGGAATCGTCAGCGTCACCGCGTGCGTCGGCACCTGCTCGAGTGTGGGGAAACAGCCGTCGTTGACCTGCTGCTGACGGCAGGCGTGATCCAGTTGCACTGTCTTGACGCTAAGCGGATCGCTGAAATCCGCTACCGGCGGATCGTTAAAGGCCAGATGGCCATTTTCACCAATGCCCAGACAGACCACATCGATCGGTGCCGCCTCCAACTTGCGCGCATATTCGCGACACACTCCCGCTGGATCGCCACCTGAAGGGATGAGATACACTTCGCCAGGTTGTACCCGGTCAAACAGATGTTCACGCAGGAAATGGCTAAAGCGCTGCGGCGCATCTTCATTCAACCCAATGTATTCATCCATATGAAACGCGTGAATACGCGACCAGTCGAGATTCGGCGCGGCAGCCAGCGCGGCAAGAAACTCATGTTGTGAGGGGGCGGCAGCAAATACCATCCGCACCACCGCCTGCTGTTGCAGTAATTGCTGCAAATAGGCGATGGCATCCTCTGCCGCCGCGATGCCTAATGCATCACGATGGGCGAAGCGCTTGACCCACAAGCAGTCGCGCTTTCCCTGTTGTAAAAGCGTCATTCTTATCCCTCCTGAGAAGCGTTGTGACTTTTCGGCCAGTGCGCACTGGCGGGCATATCCTGATCCTGATTGAGTGCCGCGAGCAGCGCGTCGACTTCCGGACTGACCGGTGCACGACGCAGCCATCCCATCACCACAAACAGCACCAGCGATGACATCACGGGGGCGGCCACCTGAGTGGCAGTGCTGACATCAGTAAAGATAAATTTCACGCAGAAAAAGGTGCCCACGCCCACGGCCCAACTCACCAGCGCCGCGGCACTGCCGCTACGACGAAATGCGGGCAGTAAGCCTAAAAGCATCGGAATCGAAATGGGCCCCACTAATCCACCGAACCAGATAATCAGCAGAGACAGCACACCGCCGAAACGGCTGGCATTCATGGCGATAATCAACGTTGTGATGATGAAGAGAAAAGCCGTCAGACGCGCGACGAGCAGCGAGCTTTTACCGCGCTGAAAATGGCGCGGCAGCATGCCGGGCAGAATGTCACGCGTAACCACCGCCGTGATGGCATTGGCATCTGATGAAGTCATCGACAGTGTGTGAGTGAACATCGCCACCAGCACTAATCCTATTAACCCATTCGGCAGTAATTCCATCGCCATCACAGAGTATGAACGTGAGGGATCGCTAAGATTGGGGAACAGCAGCGGTGCCGCCCACATCGGCCAGAACAGTATTAGCGGCCAGATCAGGTAAAGTGCGGCCGAGAGCAACGCCGCTTTACGTGCATCGCGACCCGCCGGTGCGGCGATGAAGCGCTGTGCCAGATTCCAGGTGCCGCCGTTGTAGCTCAGGGTGTAAATCACAAAGTAGGCGAGGATAAAGCCGAGCGTATACGGCTCCTGAACGATGTCGGTGTGCGTGGCGGGCAAGTGCTGCCAGATGGTGAACAGTTCGCCGAAACCGCCCAGATGCATCGCCACGGCCACCATCATGACCATCGCGGCAACAAACTGCACCACAAACTGGCCGAAATCATTACAGGCATCGGCCCATAAACCGCCCATCACGGTATAAAACAGGCTAAGCGCCCCGGAGATGCAGATGCCAATCAACGGATTTAACCCGGTAAAGACATTGATGATCACGGCAATGGCGGCCCATTTGGCTCCGACGTCGAAGGTTTTCAGCAGCACCCCACTCCACGCCAGCACCATTTGCGTTGGCAGGTTATAACGCGTCGCGAGGTACTCCATCGGCGATTCGATATTCATATGGATTCGCAGTCTGGCCCAGCGTGGGGCAAACAGGCGCGACCCGATTAATACCGCAACGGAGATGGGAAACGCCCACCAGAAATAGATGGTGATGCCCATGTTATAAGCCACTGCCGCATAGGCCACGAACACGGCCGCACTGTAGCCGGACATATGATGCGAGACGCCCGACAACCACCAGGGCATTTTCCCGCCTGCCGCAAAGAAATCACGCGTGCTGCCGACTTTACGCATCGCCCAGAGCGTAATGGCCACTATCATCAGCGCATAGAGCGCCATCACAGCATAATCAAGCACATTCATAGCCGTCTCCACAGGTCAAAGCTGCCCGACGAAAGCATCCGGTTCGAGGGGAAGGATAGATTATTTTTTAATTAGTCCTTGTTTAGGATTAATGCATCCTGGCAGCATTACCGCGTTTAAAATGTGACAACGCTCCGGCTATTAATTTTTCTTCTGAACGGTGAATGGGAGCGAGTGAGAAGCAATAAAAAAGGGCTCATACACAGTATGAACCCTTAAATCAGGTGCAATTCGATTAGGCTTTTTTCAGGCAGGAACTCATAAAGGTCTTGCGTGCATCGCCGCTGAGTTTTTTATCAGCCGCGTCGGTATTACAGGTTTTCATCTTCATTTGCTGCGGCGTCATGCTGCCCATCTTGCTGTCTTTTTTCAGACAGTCGCTCATGAAGGATTTACGCGCATCCCCTTTTAAATCCTGAGAAGATGCGTGTTGATTACACATGGTCATTTTATTTTGTTGGGCGGTTTTCTCTGCTGCACCCGCATTGCCCGCCAACAGCAGGCCTGCTGCTATCATTGCCAAAAGACACGATTTCATTGCCGGAATCTCCATAGAATTATTGCCTCTTAATCATGGCAGGAAATAAGCAATGCAGAAAAAAATATATTCCCTCGTCCAAAGCTTGCTGCGAGCACGCTAACAGCAAAATCGGTTCTTCAGCGTGGCGTGACACTTACACGCGGGGATGATTCAGCAGCTTTTCAACGTAGTTACGCAGCAGAGTGGTATCTGGGGTTTCTGCCGCAGGGGCAAGTGGAGGCATCGCGGTGGCGATACCGGCCGCAATCTCGTTGAATTGTTCAGGATCCAGCTTACGCAGCATGGCCGTCAGCACAATTTCTAATGCCTCTACCTGGACCACTAATTCTTTTGACTCTTCTTCTTTCTCAGCCAGTTTTAGCAGAAGTTCCGCGATAAGGTTTTTCATGCGACAGGCTCAATAAGAGATGGAAAACAGACGTTAGCATTGAGGGGGTTAAAACAACAGGGATTTTTGGCGGTTTGCTTAAAATTTAGAATAAGCGCAGCGTTAAAAAAGAAACGGAATTTCAATATGTAACGGCGAAACGTTTCACTTCATTGATAGGGCTTTTTCGAAACGTTTCGCGCGTAATCATGCATTAACGTCTGGCGCTAATTAATGGGGTCCCATAAAGCCACGACCTGGACCGCCACCGCCGCCAGGACCACCCCAACCGCCTCCGCCACCCGGCGGTGGGAAGATACAACCGCTCAACGCGGTCACCAATGCCACAACGGCAGCGAGTTTAATAATACGGACCATAATTACCTCTGGATGGTGAAATCGGGCTGAGTGTATGAGGCGGTAACGGGCACGACAATACAGAATTCTCTGCAACCCGGCGCTATTCATCTCTGCTCACCACGCTTAACAAATTACTGGCACTACGCCCGCAAAAAAACCACAGAGGCATCATCATATTGTAGAAAATTTCAACCATTGCGGGCGGTCGATCACTTTACACGCCGCACGAAATGACGCAATGTGAGCGCATTACAATCAATGAGATCTTACCATGACCCTGCCCACCCTTTCTCTCAGTGATATCCTGGCGCGTCGCGACTGGGAAAATCCGGTGATCACTAGCCTGAACCGTCTGGATGCCCATCCGCCGTTTTCCAGCTGGCGCGATGAAGTCAGTGCGCGCGACGATGCCCCTTCCCCATCACGCCAGTTACTGAATGGACAGTGGAGTTTCAGCTATTTCTCACAGCCTGAAGCGGTGCCACAAAGTTGGTTGCTGCAGGATTTGCCTGGCGCGCATTCCCTGCCCGTGCCTGCAAACTGGCAGCTGCATGGCTTTGACGCGCCAATCTACACTAACGTGCAATATCCGATTCCTGTGAACCCGCCGTTTGTTCCCAAGGAAAACCCCACCGGATGTTATTCGCTCACATTCAATGTCGATGAGAGTTGGCTGACGCAAGGACAAACGCGCATTGTGTTTGACGGTGTTAACTCGGCCTTTTTCCTGTGGTGTAACGGCCAGTGGATCGGCTATTCACAGGACAGCCGCCTGCCAGCCGAGTTTGATCTCAGTCAGGCATTACAGCGTGGCCAGAACCGACTGGCAGTGATGGTGTTGCGCTGGAGCGATGGCAGCTATTTAGAAGATCAGGATATGTGGCGCATGAGCGGGATTTTCCGCGACGTCAGCCTGCTCCATAAGCCATCAACCCAACTGGCCGACGTGCAAATCGAAACGGCGCTGAGCCCGGAATATATCCGTGGCGATCTGCGCGTGAGTGTCAAAATTAACGCCGGTGAACGACCGCTTAATCAGTGCCGTCTGCGTGTGAGCCTGTGGCAGGATGAAACCTGCATCGGCAGTGAAGAACAAGCGCCGGGCAGTGCGGTGATTGACGAACGTGGGCATTACCCAGAGCGCGCGCTGCTGGTGCTGCCGATAAAAAATCCCCTGCTGTGGAGTGCGGAAACGCCCCATCTCTATCGTGCCGTGGTGACGCTATTGGATGAGTACGGGCAGGTGATTGAAGCCGAAGCCTACGATGTCGGCTTCCGGCGTGTCAGCATTGAAAACGGTCAACTGTGCGTCAACGGCAAGGCTCTGCTGATTCGCGGCGTGAACCGTCATGAACATCATCCGGAAAATGGCCAGGTGGTGGATGAAGCCAGCATGCGGCGCGATATTGAATTAATGAAGCGCCACAACTTCAACGCCGTTCGCTGTGCGCATTATCCCAACCATCCGCTGTGGTATCGCCTGTGCGATGAATATGGCCTGTATGTCGTCGATGAGGCCAATATTGAAACCCACGGCATGCAGCCAATGAACCGTTTATCGGCCGATCCACGCTGGTTCGCCGCCTATAGCGAGCGCATCACGCGCATGGTGCAGCGCGATCGTAACCACGCTTGTATCATCATCTGGTCACTCGGCAATGAGTCCGGCCATGGCAGTACCCATGATGCGCTCTATCAATGGGTGAAAAGCAGCGATCCGACCCGTCCGGTGCAATATGAAGGCGGTGGCGCCAATACTGCCGCCACCGATATTGTCTGCCCAATGTATGCGCGCGTCGATCAGGATCAGCCCTTCCCTGCCGTACCGAAGTGGTCATTGAAAAAATGGATTGGCCTGCCGGGTGAAACGCGTCCGCTGATCCTGTGCGAGTATGCGCACGCGATGGGCAATAGCTTCGGTGGCTTCGCCAAATACTGGCAGGCCTTCCGTCAGTTCCCGCGCCTGCAGGGCGGTTTTGTCTGGGATTGGGTCGATCAAAGCCTGATGCGTTATGACGAACAAGGCCAGCCATGGCAGGCTTACGGCGGCGATTTTGGCGACACGCCTAACGACCGCCAGTTCTGTATGAACGGTCTGGTGTTTGCCGATCGAACGCCGCATCCGGCTTTGTTTGAAGCGCAGCGTGCACAGCAATTTTTCCAGTTCCAACGCGATGCCAGTAACGCCTGGCGTTTCACGATCTCCAGCGAGTACCTGTTCCGCAGCAGCGATAATGAAGTGCTGCGCTGGTCGATTGAACAGGATGGCGTTTCCGTCGCGCAGGGCGAACTGCCGCTGCATCTCACCGCGCAGGGCAGCCAGACGATTGATATTCCAGCCGCTGAACATTTACAGGGGAATGCGTGGCTGAATCTCGCGGTGCATCAGATCGCTGCCACCGCATGGTCGGAAGCCGATGCCCGCGTGGCCTGGGATCAGTGGCCGCTGCCCGCCGCGTTAATGCCTCGTGTGATTGATGCCACGCCCACCGCGCCAGAGCTGATTGCCAATCACGATTTGGTTGCCGTGCAACTGCCGCAACAGCGTTGGCACTTCTCGCGCCGCAGTGGGGAGTTGGTGCAATGGTTTGTTCACGATGAAGAGACGATGCTGACGTCATTGCAAGAGTGCTTTGCACGCGCGCCGATTGATAACGATATCGGCACCAGTGAAGCCGCCAATGTCGATCCCAATGCCTGGGTGGAGCGCTGGAAACACGCGGGCTATAACCAGCTGGAAGCGGTGCTGCTGGATATGCAGGTCGATAGTCTGAAACACAGCGTGCTGATTGAAACCTGGCATCAGTGGGAGGCCAATGGGCAGGTGATCTTTACCAGCCACAAGCGTTATCAGATCGGTGGCAACGGTGAGTTGAGCGTCAGTGTCGAGGTGCAACAGGCGCCGGGCTTGCCTGCTCCCGCGCGCATCGGGTTGCGTTGTCAGTTGAGGAGCGCGCCGCAGAGTGTGAGCTGGCTCGGCCTGGGCCCGCATGAAAACTATCCGGATCGTCAGCTGGCGGCGCAGTTTTCACACTGGCAGCAGCCGCTGACTTCGCTGAGTACCGCCTATGTGTTTCCCGGTGAAAACGGATTGCGCTGCGGTACGCGCCAGCTTGATACCGGCAGCTGGCAGGCGAGCGGCGATTTTGCGTTCTCGCTCAGCCGCTACAGCCTCGAACAGCTGCGTGATACCTCGCATCGCCATCTGTTGCGGGAAGAAGAAGGCTGCTGGCTGCACCTTGATGGCTTCCATATGGGCGTGGGCGGTGACGACTCATGGAGCCCCAGCGTCAGCCCGGAGTTTTTGCTTTCTCAGCAGCAGTGGCACTACGCGCTGACGCTGCGCCAGTAGACTTCTTCGCCGCCTCACCTTGCTGGCTCAGCGGTGGAACCAGCTCGGTTTTCGGGCGGCGATAGAAGCGGCGCAGAAGCAGGACATTCAACAGCACCACCACGGCGGTAGCGAAGAAGACCCAGCGATAGCCGGTCGCAGCAGACACCGCCGCACCCAATAGCGGGCCGGCCACGTTGCCGAGATACATAAAGGATTGGTTGTAGCCAAAGATGCGTCCGGTGACATTATCGCGCGAGTGGCGTACCAGCAGCGTTTGTACTGCAGGCATCATCGCGCCATCGGCAAAGCCCAGCAGGAAACGCAGCACGCCTAACTGAGTGGCGCTGGTAACGAATGACATCGCCATCAGCAACACCAGAGAAAACAGCATGGTGCCCATCAGAATGCGCTGCGTGCCAATGCGATCGCCCAGCTTACCCAAACGAGGGGCGGAGATCAGCGCCGAAACGCCCGGCAGTGCGGCAATCACACCACTGAGGAAGGCAAGATTCTGCGCATCGGGCGCCAGCTCACGCACGAACAGCGTCAGGATCGGGTTCACAGAGCCGTTACACATCTGGATCACCATGGTGGTGACGAACAGACACATCATCAGGCGAGGATTGTCGAGGCTGCGGAACACCTCGCGTCCGCTCATTTTGTCCTGCTTGCTCACTGGCGTGTAGCCGGTCTCTTTGATCAGGAACAACGTGACAAGGAAGCTCACCATCAACAGCACTGCCGTGACAATAAACACCATGCGCAGTCCCAGCCAGTCAGCCAGCAGCCCGCCAATCATCGGCCCCAGAATCACACCGCCAATTTGCCCGGTGGAGACACAGCTCAATGCCCAGCCGCTGCGCTCACGCGGAACCTGAGCGGCCACCAGCGCCATCGCATTAGGAATATAACCGGATGTCAGGCCCATTAGCGCACGCAGCAGCAGCAGTTGCCATGCTTCGGTCACAAACGCCTGCAACAGAATCACCGCGCCCATGCCAAAGGATGCGCGTAACAGCATCAGCTTGCGCCCTTTGCGGTCAGCCAGACTGCCCCACAGCGGTGCCACCGCAGCAGATACGATGAAGGTGATACTGAAGGTGAGACCCGACCAGACGCTCAGTGCATTGGCGCCATGGATACCGAGTTCCTCAACGTAGAGCGGCAGGAAGGGAATGATCTGGCTGATGGCCAATCCAGTGAAAAAGCAGCCAAACCAGACCGAAATCAGATTGACCTTCCAGGACTCGATGGAGCGTAGCATGGGCATCTACATCAGAAAAAATGAAATGAGGGTTCAGTCTAACAACCTCATAACATCGCTGGACGGCAAAACATGGCATCGGGTTAAAAACGCGGTTTTCCGCTGCCTTGCGTGATTCTGCTCACAGCAAATAGTGTAAGGGACACGATTTATAGTGTCTTTATGTGCTGTAACAAACAACTCAGCAAGATAAGCGCGTCGCGACGAAGCGCAAACGTGAAAAAATATGTCTATCCATTACTGACAATATTCGACGCCGCATCTATGTTTAAAAAATCACCGGCCATCGCTGGCGAGGCGCTGCCCGTTCTGGACAGTTCCCATGCTTAACCCATATTTCCCAATGCTGCCAATAACCGGCGGTGGGCATCGTTGTCTCTGCGGAGGTCAGCCATGAGAATACATCCTAACAGCGCCAGTCGGGCGATTACCGACTACTTTAACAGCCCTGCCTGGCATGCGCCGCACGAGAGCGATCTGCTGGCAGCGATCATGCGCGAATTGATGGATGATGGTCAGCCCGCTACCAGCAAAGCGATCATTGCGCGGGTGATTGCCAAACTGGAGTTTGAAGGGGATGAGCAGCAGCTCCAAAGCTATCGTAATTTGCTGGCGCAGTTGCTGGAAGACAGGCAACAAAAGCCGTAAGGTACCGTCATTAAACCACCGAAGAAATCGCCTTATGTGCGGTGGATTTAAAGGACATCTGCAGCGTTCAGGGACTTCAAGACGCGCCGTAAGCGGGCGCGCCTCAATATCGTGTTACTTCACTGCGCGCAGGTGATCGGCCTCGCTGACCACCGCTTTTCCGCTTGTACGCTGGTACAGGCACAGCTCACGCCCAATCTGATTTTTCATGTGCTTCTGCGGATAACGCCCTTCCAGCAGTACCGCGTCGTAGCCGACGCTGTCGTCATACTGAATCGGTTTCCCCACCACCTTCACCCCTTTCAGGCCGCTGGCTTTCAGACAGGCTTGCTGCCGGGTTTGGCTGTTTTGCTGCCAGGCGGCTTCGCTCGAGGCGTGCGTCAGTGGACTTAATAGCAGGGTGATTAGCAGAATTTTTTTGGTGTGTCTCATCGTCGCTCCTCATCAATCCAGTACGGATTAATAGATAAAAAAATTCCCGCCGAGGCGGGAAGAAACAAGACGAGCATTGCATATTCGAGAGTGACGAGGAAATCTCCGTAATGCGCAGCTATCCTCGCCCGGCGCCATGACAGCCCAATGACAATGCGATGTCCGTTTGAATTTATCCGCAATAAACCCGCGAAATTTTACCACTCTGATCAGCAGTAAAGTTCAGGCGGCGCAGGTTGAAGTCCATGGTGACGGCACCGTTCCACGGAATGGCGCGCACCGGCACCGCAAAGCGTTGGGTATCAAGGCTGCTCAGTGGCTGGCCGATATAATTCTGATATTGCGATGCGCCACACTGATCGGTTTCGGGATCGTGGCTGGCGGCAGCGGTGCTGTCCGGTTTGCTGGCTGACTGGCAGGCGGTTAAGGCAAAAAAGGCCGTGGCCAGTAACGCTTTTCCATAATGGGTCACAAGTTTCTCCTCCTGGATAGTAAACGAACCATTCCCGAGAGTAACAAAGCAAGCCGTTGATGTGAAAACAATGCCAGCGGATTGGTCGAAGAATTGTGCTGTAACACGCGATCTTCCTCTCATTTTCCAGGATTAATCGCACGCGCTGTCTAAAAATTACGCACTCAGTCACTATAATTAACTAAGAATTATCTGAGGAGACGATGATGGAACTTGCTATTTTTATCGGCTTTGCCATCCTGATGACCGTGGTTGCGGTTCGGGTGCGCTAAGCCACGATAATGCTGGCGGCAAAACGGCCGCCATCAACGAGAGGCCGCCTATTGAGCGGCCTCTTTTTCATCCTGCAAACGCGCATTAAATGCCGCAAGCGGCATCGGTTTGCCAAGAAAATAGCCCTGCCCCTCTTCACACGACAGCGCTTTTAGCTCGTTGAGTTGCGCTTCGGTTTCAATCCCTTCTGCCGTGATGGTGAGCGCAAAGGCGCGTGCCAATCCGACAATCCCCGCCACCACTGATTGCGCCTGCCTGGATTCCGGGAACTCTTTCATCCACGATCGATCGATTTTCAAACCATTGAACGGGAAGGTTTTCAGGTAACCCAATGCGGCATAGCCGGTGCCAAAATCATCGACCGTTAGCCGCACGCCAAGCGCACGCAGCCCCTGCATGATTTCCAGCGCACGATCGGGATGCTCGAAGGTGACGTTTTCAGTGATCTCCAGCTCCAGTCGGGTGGCCGGTAAGCCGCTAACCGCCAGCGCATGCGCCACACGATCCACCAGATCGCTGTTGCGGAACTCCACCGGTGAAATGTTCACGGATACATAGCGCTGGTCGCCCCAATCGCTGGCATCATGGCAGGCGCGCATGAGCACCCAGTCACTGATGGCAGCGATCAGCCCATTCTCTTCCGCCAGCGGAATAAAGCGGTCAGGGGTAATCCATTTATCCTCGCCCACCTGCCAGCGAATCAGCGCCTCTGCGCCAGCCAGCTGTCCCGTTTGCAGTTGATAGCGCGGCTGGTAGTGCAGTGAAAATGTGTTGTTGCGCAGCGCCTCTTCAATCGCCTGCACCATATCGCGCTTCGATTGAATATGGTTGGCCATATCGTTGGAGTACCATACCCAGCGATCGCGTCCAGCCGTGCGTGCCTGGCCGAGAGCGATGTCCGCAAGCCGTAGCAAGGCTTCCGGTTGGCTGGCGTCCTGCGGTGCGCTGACGATGCCCATGCTGGCTGTAAGACTCAGTTGATGCGATCCGCTGATAATCGGCTGATGTACGGCGCGTTGCAGTGCGCGGCAGCGATACTCCAGACCGGCGCGCGAGCTTTCGCGCAGCAGTAGAATAAACTCATCTCCGCCCAGTCGTGCCGCCAGTTCATCTGGGCCGATCAGGTTTTTCAGCCGTTGAGAGATCTCATTCAGCACCACATCGCCCACCGCGTGGCCCCAAGAATCGTTGATCGGTTTGAACTGATCGAGATCGAAGCTGATCACAAACAGCGGTGCCTCTTGCGTGGCATTTTCCAGATGTGTGGTCAGGAATTCCTGTAGCTGCATGCGGTTGGCGAGGCCAGTGAGCAAATCATGACGTGACAGGAACTGGATGCGCGCTTCTGCATCCACCTCATGGGTAATATCGGACACCGTGCCGCGAAAGCCGGTGCGCAGTCCATTACGACGAATGGTTTTCGCCATCAATTCGCCGATGCGGCGCTCACCATTGGCGGCCATAAACTGGCAGCGCAGCGGCACATGCTGCATTTCATCGCCCTGACGCAACAGCCAGGCCACCAGCGAATGGCTGGGATGACTGAGGAGTTGATCCAGCGGCCGCCCAATCCAGCTTTTGACCTCGTGTCCTGTCACGGCGGCAAACCGCGAGGAGAGATAGCAAAGGCGGCCCTGATCGTCCACTTCCCAAATCCAGTCCGAGGCCGCTTCTGCAAGATCGCGAAAACGCTCTTCACTGTTCGCCAGTTCACGCTGGCTGATGGCCAGCATTTCAAAGCGACGATCGGAAATAACTGCATTATGCAGCGCATGGCGAATCACCCGGCGCGTCACCAGCGCAACCGCTAACGCCGTAAACAGCAACAGCGGCATCATCAGCCATATCACACCAAAACCGGGATTTTTGGCCTGCCAGCGCAATACCAGCGATTCGCCCTGAATCACCGGTTCGACCAGACGCGGTTCATACAACGCATCGTTTAAGCCATTCGCAATACGCGGCGCAATCACATTGAGCGATTTGCCCAGCGCCTGCAGTTTTTCCGGAGTCATGATGTTGACGAACACCATCACCGAAGAAGGGCCAGAGATGGTGGGGAGATCGGGCACCTTGCCTGGGGTGATCGGTGCGGCCACCACCAATGCCGGCTGCTGATTGATTATCACGTTACGTGTGATGCCATCTTCGGGCTGGTGACGTGCGGCGGCCAGCAATAGTGCAGCTTGCCCACCTAACCAGCTCTCCAGCGACGCCTCTGACAATTTGCCATTCACCACCGCATAGCGCGTTTTGCCGGCGCCATCGATCACAAACACGCCATCGTAGTGATACTCTTTGTACAGGCTGGGGCCAAAGTTCTCTTCGTCCCACGCCCAGACTTTATTCACCGTCAGGTGCAAATTTTTCCAGCCTTCCCCCCAGTTCGCATAATCACGCACATCGATGATCATCTTCTCCTGCTGCTGTAGCCAGGCCTGGCGCATCAGGTTGACATCCTGCTGGATCGAGTCGCTGTTTTGTCGGTGGGCTATCACCAGCACCATCACGACTGAAAGCAGCAGCACGCCAAACAGCAGCGATGTCAGAGTGCGCAGACTGCGTCGCGTCACCCGAACGGTGTGTGCTTCCATATTAGCCCTGGCAGGCAAGGTCGCGTGCCGGTGATACTCAGAATTCATGCAATATGCTCGCAAAACAGAGGCAGCAAAAAAGAAGACAGGGTGCGCGTTCATGGCGCCTCTGTCCTGTAATGGTTTTTTCGGTTATCGGCGCAGGCCGCCGCAGATTTAGTCCTCACGGCGGAATTTTTGAGCAGTGCGATTCTGTGTGGGGCCATCTCGACAGCAATGATCGCCATTGCTACTATGCGTTTTCCTCTGCCCATTGAGCTGACTATGGACACCCAATCCGACAAGGTGACGCTGACGCTGTTCTACGCCGCGAGCTTTGTGGTGTATTACGTCGTGACCATGCTGATTACGCTGTTTCCCAACTATGGGGCGCTGCGTAATAACGGTTTACTGGTGCCGGTGCTCTGCTTATTCGAATTCGCGGTGATTTACCCGCTGTATCGTTTTTACTGCCAACGCCGCACTGACATTCCGCTGGGATATCTCCGTCCCGGTCAGGCGCTGCTGTTTGTGGGTGCACTGGTAGCGCTGATGGTGGCGCAAACGCAATTCCTGCAACCGGAAGGCTGGTTGATTGCCCAGAGCCAACAGGGTCGCAGTTCGATGTTGATCCTGCTGCTGACCGCCGTGCTGCTCGCGCCAGTGTTTGAAGAGGTGTTGTTCCGCGGTTTTCTGTTACAGGGGTTTCTGTTATGGGCGCCGAAAAGTCGCTTCGCCTGCATGCTACTCACCTCGCTGCTGTTCGCCGCGATGCACACGCAGTACGTGCACTGGGAGACCATCGTGGCCCTGACGCTGTTTTCACTGTTGCTGTGTTACGCCCGTCTGCGCAGCAATAGCCTCGCGCTGCCCATCTTCCTGCATACGCTGAATAACCTGATCGCGATTCTGCCCGCCTGGTTCTATGCATAAAAAAACAGCGCAAGAGATTGCGCTGTTTTCAGAATAAAAGCATCAGGAAATGGCCGAGTCTTTGTGTTTGTCCGCCTCAAAATGGGCTTTGAACTGCTCGTAAATAGAAATCATGTTTGAAGCATCGCCTTGCATTGGGCTGAGTTTGCCTGCACGCACCAGTTCAATCACCAGTTGCAGCGCGGCTTGTTTTGGGCTGCTGGCCGGATGGGCAATTTCGTTCAACATTGGTCACTCACTCATCATTTTTGTCAGGGCCGCACAGTTTAGCTCAGATTGTCATGCTGTTGTGCGTCCGGCTGGTTATAATCTCACCGTTCGCACCACCAGGCCGCTCAGGGTGATCATTGACTCTCGTGCCGTTTGGCTATACTGGATTAAAAAAGGAACGAACAGCCACTGCTTCCGTATCATCAGGAACGTGTTTAAGGAGTCCAATCATGCTGATTGGTTTTGTGTTGTTAGTGAGCGCGTGTGGACATGATGCCTGTGACGCCTTACCGGTGTCAGAACGTATCTACCCGACCAAAGTGGCCTGTGAGCAAATGGCCGACCGCATCCATAAAGTTCGACCGAATGTGGTCCTGCTGTGCGGGGAAGTGCACCGTTAATTCGGTGCCAGTTTTATTTGAGCTGTACAAAAATAAGCCAGACGGCATTGCAAGATCGGCGCATAGCGTCCAAAATATAAGCTGCTTTACACTATTACCGTTGTGAATCCCATGAAGAAGACTCGCCCCCGTCGTCCAAACGGACGCTGGGTTTATTACATTTTGTATGATGGCATTCTCTGGCCCTGCCCGGTGCGCTGGGAGTGGGAGAGCAGCTTTGAAGGCTGGTTGCCATTCTACTACTCGCCGACCTTTGAGTTTGTGGCGGGCGACCCACGCAAGGCCTATCGCATTGCGCGCAGCAGTGTGCGTAACGTTCGCCATCCAGACAGCGAGTACGCCTGAATCAACCGAGTTGCCATGGCAACCAGGAGGCGGTCAGCAGATAGTGCACCCCTTCCAGCACCAAAATCACCATCACTAGCACGCCGAGCTTATGGCGGCAGATCCAGTCTTTCAGCCCCATATCATCGCCGCCCAGCGAATCAGCATCAGCGCGCCGCAGATGCACAGCAGCACCACAATCATTTTCCAGTGTTTAGTTGCAGCCAGTTTTTTCCCCACGCATCCTCCAGACGGCAGAAAGCAACGATGCGCCCTAAGGCGCATCGCTATTCTACCGCTGGTAACCCGTAAGGGCGATTAATTATTCAGCGTGTAGTCCAGGCTAATCTCGGCATTAAGCACCTGAGATACCGGGCAGCCCGCTTTGGCTTTCTGAATAATCTCATCAAATTTGGCACTGTCGATGCCTGGCAGCGCGATGGTGCTGGTGAGTGCAATTTTGGTAATGGCAAAACCTTCACCTTTCTTGTCCAGGGACACATCCGCGGTGGTGTCGATGCTTTTAGGCGGATGCCCAGCCTGACCCAGCATCAGCGACAACGCCATGGAGAAGCACGCCGCATGTGCAGCACCGATCAGCTCTTCCGGATTGGTGCCCTTCTCACCCTCAAAGCGGGTATTGAAGCCATAAGGCTGGTTGCTCAGCACGCCACTTTCGGTGCTCACGGTACCCTTGCCTTTGATGTCGCCTTCCCAATGGGCCGATCCTTTCTTATGAATGGTCATGTCATTCCTCCTGTTAGTCAGACAGCAGTCAGTATAGACAACCCCTCTCATTTTGCTTTCCGCAACTCAGCTCACGGCACGTGGTCGAGCCGGATGTAAACCCGCTTCGCTCAGCAGCGCATTCGCCTGCACCAGCGAGTCCTGGGTGATCTCGGCAATGGTTTTGGCCCCGGTCAGCGTCATCGCCACTTTCATCTCTTTTTCGATCAAATTCAGCAAATTCTCAACGCCACGCTGACCATGCGTCGCCAGCGCATAGATAAAGGCGCGACCCAGCAGGACAGTGTCTGCACCGAGGGCGATCATGCGCACCACATCCAACCCGTTGCGGATACCGCTGTCGGCCAGAATGGCAATATCGCCTTTCACGGCGTCTGCAATGGCGGGCAGTGCGCGCGCCGATGACAGCACGCCATCCAGCTGGCGTCCACCGTGGTTCGAGACCACAATGCCGTCCGCGCCGAAGCGCACCGCATCACGCGCATCTTCGGGATCCAGAATGCCTTTGATCACCATTGGCCCATCCCAAAACTCACGAATCCACTCCAGATCTTTCCATGAGATCGACGGGTCAAAGTTGTTCGCCAGCCAGCCAATATAATCTTCCAGTCCGGTAGGCTTGCCAAGATAAGCGGAGATATTACCGAGATCGTGCGGACGCCCATGCACCCCGACATCCCACGCCCACTGCGGATGCGTCACCGCCTGCCAGTAGCGACGCATCGCCGCATTTGGCCCGCTCATGCCCGAATGCGCATCACGATAACGCGCGCCCGGCGTCGGCATATCCACGGTAAAGACCAGCGTCGAGCAGCCCGCCGCTTTCGCGCGTTCCAGTGCGTTGCGCATAAAACCACGATCGCGCAGCACATACAGCTGGAACCACATCGGACGATTAATGGCTGGCGCTACCTCTTCAATCGGGCACAGCGATACCGTGGAGAGCGTGAACGGAATACCTTTCAGTGCCGCTGCACGCGCGGCCTGCACTTCCCCGCGTCGCGCGTACATGCCGCACAACCCCACGGGCGCTAACGCGACCGGCATCGACAGCGTTTCGTTGAACAGTTTGGTTTCCAGACTGAGATCGGACATGTTCTTCAGCACCCGCTGACGCAGCGCCACGTCCGACAGATCGGACACATTGCGCTTCAGGGTGTGTTCGGCATACGCGCCGCCGTCAAGATAGTGGAACAGGAACGGGGGCAGGATGCGTTGCGCCGCGGCGCGATAGTCACTGGCTGCAGAGATGATCATCAGTTTTTTTCCTTACGATTATCCAGGGATTCGCCTGGCAAGCGGGTAATGCGCGCCTGCCGGGCTTCATCTTCATGGAGTGATTTCAAGGTGGTATGCACAAAGCCGAGGTGATCCATCGCTGCCTGGCGTGCCGCCTCGGCATCACCGGCCATCACCGCATCGAACATCGCCTGGTGCTGTTCATTCAGGCGATTAAAAATCACCGGCTGGGTGTACATGCGCTGGCGGCTATGCAGTACCGAAGACTGCAGCAAATCGAAGAAACCACGCATGGTTTGCAGCAGCACTACATTGTGCGAGGCCTCAGCGATGGCGAGATGGAAGCGCAGGTCGGCCTGCGCCGCGATATCGGGATCGTCACAGTCGTGCATCTTGAGCAGAGCATCAAAAGCGAGGCGCAGCTTCTCTTTATCCGCTTCAGTGGCACGCAAGGCGGCGTGCCAGGCGGTGCTGGCTTCGATGGCGTGGCGCGCTTCCAGAATATCCCAGCGATAATCGGGATCGTCCGCCAGCAGTTGGCGAATCGGCTCAACAATACGCTGTTCCGACCAGGGCTCCTGCGGCTCACACAGCCAGGTACCGCCGCCGCGTTTACTGATTAACACGCCGCTACTGATCAGCTGCTGAATCGCCTCACGCAATGATGAGCGTGACACACCGAACTCAGCGGCCAGCTGGCGCTCGGCCGGTAAGCGCATACCCGGCTCCAGCTGGTGTTCCTCAATCCAGGCGAGCAATCGCGCCCGTAGCGTTTCCGCTAATCGCGGCGTGTTTTCTGTCATGGAATCATCCAGGTTAAGACATAAGCTTGCAGCGTTGTGATCACCCCCACCATGCAGGTGAAGATCAGACTGTGTTTAACGGTAAAGCGGAACAGATCCGACTCTTTACCCACCAGCCCCACGGCGGCGCAGGCGATGGCGATCGACTGAGGTGAAATCATCTTACCCGTCACGCCACCCGTGGTGTTGGCGGCCACCAGCAGCACATCCGACACACCAATCTGCTGCGCGGTGGTGGCCTGCAACGCCGCGAACAACGCATTTGAAGAGGTATCAGATCCTGTCAGAAACACGCCAAGCCAGCCAAGGAACGGCGAGAAGAAAGTAAAGGCATTGCCGGTGTGCGCCAGCGCTAAGGCCAGTGTGGCAGACAATCCGGAGTAGTTGGAGATAAAGGCGAAGGCCAGCACCATACCGATGGAGTAGATGGGCAGTGCCAGTTCTTTCAGCGTCTCACCGAAGGTCTGGATCGCCGCAGCGGGCTTCATACGCAGCCAGATCACGGACAGCACCGCCGCCACGATAATCGCTGTACCGGTGGCTGACAGCACATCAAACTTGAAGATGGCCGCATAAGGCGTTGCCGCACTCACCACCGGCGGCATACGTGCCACCAGCTCATGCAGCAGCGGTACCGGAACGCTAAACACCCAGTCATACATCACGCCACCTTTAGCAAACAGCGCCTTGAACGGCGGAATGCTCCACAGAGTGACGGTAGCCGTGAGGAACAGGAATGGCATCCACGCGCGCACAATCTGGCCCAGCGTATAGCGCTGAGAGGTTTGCGTCGGGTCAACGGCGGTTTTCTCATCGAAACGGAAAATACGTACTGGCTTCCAGCGGCGCAGGAACAGCGTGAGGCAGACAAGAGAGGCCAGTGACGAGATGATGTCCGGCAATTCCGGGCCAAGGAAGTTGGAGCTGAGGAACTGCGCAATGGCAAACGATCCACCCGCGACGATCACTGCTGGCCATGTTTCCTTGATACCGCGCCAGCCATCCATAATCGCCATGATCCAGAACAGCACAATGAGGGTCAGGAACGGCAATTGACGCCCGGCCATCTGGCCAATCTGGAAGCTGTCGAGTCCGGTGACTTGCCCGGCGACAATAATCGGAATCCCCATCGCACCAAAGGCTACTGGCGCGGTGTTGACGATCAAGCATAAGCCAGCCGCGTACAGCGGATTAAAGCCCAATCCCACCAGCAGGGCTGCGGTGATTGCCACCGGTGCGCCAAAACCCGCCGCCCCTTCGAGAAACGCGCCGAAGGAGAATCCGACGATCAGCATCTGCAAGCGCTGATCGGGTGTGATGGAGAGGATCGAAGCACGGATGATGTCGAATTGCCCGGTTTTCACCGAGATTTTATACACAAATACTGCCGCGACGATGATCCAGGCGATTGGCCACAGGCCGTACAGGAAGCCATAGACCACGGAAGCCAGCGCCTGGCCCAACGGCATGCCATACAGGAACAGCGCCACCAGCAGTGCAATCACCACCGTGGCGGTGCCCGCCTGATAGCCTTTCAGCTTGAGCTTCAGCAGGGCGAAGAAGAAGAACACAATCGGGATCACCGCCACCAGGCTGGAGAGCCACAGATTGTTGAGAGGATCGTAGTTTTGTTGCCACACCGGCATGCCGTTATCTCCAGAGGTTACCAGATGAGTGCAGCGCAACGGCAATGCAGGTTTGCGCCGCAGGTCTTGCCCTTCTGCTCACTGAAATTGGTAGGACCAAATTGCAGTGTGGGGCTTTCTGGCTCCAGATAGTTAATGCATTGTTAACCTAAAGCAACGAGGCTGGGGTTATTTTTTGTGTTATGTGACGATGTGGCAACATTTAAATCGCTTTGGTAGGACCAATCATCATTCTGTCTGACCAAAGGCCCGACGATAACTGTGGGGATGAAAGCGAAGATTCAGCACGATCAATCCCACCGTTACGGCGCCCTGCATCATCCACACGCTGGTAAAACTGCGCGTCAGCACCTGCAACTGACCGGCGATAAACGGCATACACCCGGCGATGATGAAACCTGCGCCCTGCATAAACGCCACCAGGCGTGCACCCGCCTGCGGATGTGGCAGGTGATCGAGCGCCAGCACCATCGCCAGCGGGAACGCAGCCCCTAAACCAAATCCGGCAATCGCCGCCCACAACCATGGCGCCAGCAGGGGAGCAAACAGGAAACCGCACATACCGACCAGCTGGCAAACCAGACTGATGATCAGCTGTGGACGACGATCCGCCTTGCGCGCCAGCAAGGGCATCAATAATGCGCCAGCCACCTGGCAAAGGATCATCACCCCCAGTAACGAGCCGCCCGCCTGTGCTGACCAGCCAAGGTGGTGATAAGCATCCGGAAGCCAGGCGACGCACGTGGCATAACCGCCATTGACCAGGCCAAAACTGAGTGCCAGCGACCAGGCGCGCGGTTTTCGCCATAGCGAGGGCATAGATACCGACTCTGCGCTTTGCGCCACCGGCACACGCACGATCCACCACAGCACAATCGCCAGCAATACGGGCAGTGCCCAACCGGTGAGCGCCAGTGACCAGCCGAAATGCGCACTGAGCCACGGCGAGAGTGCTGCCCCCAATCCTCCGCCGCCCATCAACGCGCCCGCCCACAACCCGGTAACGGGGGCGCTGCGCTGGGCAAAGCGCTGGCGGATCAACCCTGGCATCGCCATCTGCACCACGCCAACCCCCAGCCCGGCAAAAAGCGCGCTGACAACCAGCCATTGCCCGTCGTGAATCACACCGCGTGCGGCCAGCGCCAGCAGCAGCAGGGCCAGCCCGGCGGTCAACAAACGTTGCAGCGGAACACGTTGCATCAGGGAGGCACTGAGTAGCGCCACCGCGCCCATCATCACCATCGGTACGGCGGGTAACAACGAAGCGGCAATGGAAGAGAGACTCATGGCCTGGCGCAGTTCGCCCAGCAATGGGCTAACAGAAGTCAGTAACGGACGCATATTGAGCCCGGCCAGCACCAAAGCGGCGAGCGTCAATCCGTTGGAATGTCGGTTCATACACAATCCTGCAGTAGAAAGGTTGTCAGGGTCGCAGCAATGGTTACTATTTGGAAATGAAATAACACCATAGCGATCAGTGGAAAAATGAATCGTCAGCCGATGTTTACGCCGCAGCAGTTACTCAGTTTTGTTGCGGTATGCGAAACCGCCAGCTTTACGCGCGCCGCCGACCGCGTGCATCTATCGCAATCCACCGTCAGCCAGCAGGTGCGCCGCCTGGAGGAGATGATTGGCAAATCGTTGCTGGAGCGCACCTCGCATCAGGTGGTGTTAACTGAAGAGGGAGAGAAATTACTGGGCTATGCCCGCCGCATTATTGCGCTCAACGGTGAAGCGCACGATGTGCTGAGCGACAAGTGGCGCGATGGCGTCCTGCGCCTCGGCGTACCGGAGGATTTTGCTGCCCCCACCGCAGCACTGCTGGCGCAGTTCAGCCGCGAGCATCCGCAGCTGCGCCTCGACGTGATGAGCGGCATGTATGTCGACTTGCATCGTGCGTGGCAGCGAGAAGAGCTGGATATCATGCTGATCAAGCAACCCGGCGGTGAACGCCCATTGGCAGCGCGACCGGAGCCCCTGCTGTGGCTGGACAGCGCCGAACACCCCTGCTTTGAGCAGACGCCAGTGCCGCTGGTGGTATTTCCCCAGCAGGGACTGTATCGCGAGGAGATGTGTCAGACGCTGGATGCGCTGGGCCGCAGCTGGCGCATCAGCTACAGCAGCGCCAGTCTGGTGGCACTCGCCAGTGCCAGCGCGGCCGGATTAGGTTTAACGCTGCTGCCTGCCAGTTGTCGCCTGCCCGGCCATCGTGTGCTGGACGAAGCCGCAGGCTTACCGCCGATCAGCCACTTTGAGCTGGCGCTGTTTTGCCGCTCTCCACAGGATGATTTGCAACAGGCGCTGGCCGTGGCGTTAGTGGAATTTTGCCAGTTAAAGTGGCAGTGATTTTTCCACTGCTCAGCAGTGGGAAATATCGCAGCGCCGCGCCCTGGGTTTTGCCAGATTAACGTTTTCCTTGTTGACTGGAGCCTCTGATGCACCTCACTTCACCTAGCCGTCGCGATTTCATTAGCCAGGGCGTCCGCCTCACCGCAGCCGGAAGCCTACTGGCTGCCGGCATGAGCGCCGCCGCTCCCTCGCACTCTTCCGCCGCAGCGCCAATCTCTACGCCGCCGCCGCGCGTGGATCATTACCAATTGCTCAACGTACGCCTCGAGGAAGGCTTTGAGCGTGAGGGCAACGACATCATCGCGACGCGTACTGCGCTTTACGATATCACTGTTAAAGACGGCAAATTTGCCGCCATCGAAGCCGCTGGTAAAGCGCGCAACGCCGACATTCCGCAGTGGGATGCCGAAGGCTCGCTGCTGTTGCCACGCACCCGCGACATGCACATCCACCTGGACAAAACATTTTACAGCGGCCCCTGGCAAGCCCCACGTCCGCGCCAGGGCAAAACCATCATGGATATGATCGCCCGTGAGCAGGTATTAATCCCGCAGTTGCTCCCAACCTCGCAGGCGCGTGCCGAAGCTTTGATCGGTTTGCTGCACAGTAAAGGCACCACCGAAGCACGCAGCCACTGCAACATTGATCCGGTGAGTGGCCTAAAAAGCCTGGAGCATCTGAAGCGGGCGCTGGCGAACCACCCCGAATTTCCCTGTGAAATTGTCGCCTTCCCACAGCACGGTTTACTGCATTCCAAAGTGGATGGCCTGATGCGCGAAGCGATGCAGATGGGCGTGCAGTACGTTGGCGGATTGGATCCCACCAATGTGGATGGCGCGATGCAGGCCTCGCTGGATGCCATGTTCCAGATTGCGCTCGATTTTGATCGTGGCGTCGATATCCATCTGCACGAAACCGCACCTTCTGGCGTGGCGGCCATTCAGTATATGGTGGACACCATCGCGAAGAACCCGCCGCTCAAAGGCAGAGTGACGCTGAGCCATGGCTTTGCGCTGGCCACGCTGGAAGGCAAAACGCTCGATAAGATGATTGCAGGCATGGCTGAACAACAGATGAGCGTGGCGTCCACCATCCCCATCGGCAAACTCACCATGCCGTTACCGCAATTGCAGGCCGCGGGCATCACGGTAATGACCGGCACCGACAGCGTGATCGATCACTGGTCACCGTTTGGCACCGGCAGCATGCTGGAGAAAGCCAACCTGTATGCACAACTCTATCGCGGTTCGGATGAGTTTGGTTTGAGCCGGGCACTGCACATTGCCACCGGCGGCATCTTGCCGCTATCGAACCAGGGCGAGCGCCAGTGGCCAAAAGTCCAGGATGACGCCAGCATGATGCTGGTTGAGGCGAGCTGCTCCGCTGAGGCTGTCGCCCGCATCTCGCTGGTACGAGCCACCTTCCACAGCGGTATGCCGGTGTTCAGCGTCTGAGATCAAAAAAGCCTCCTTACGGAGGCTTGATGAACGGTAAATGCAGGGGCGGCAAGCGCCCCATACGAGTTGCTGGATTTACGATAACATCTGAATCGCCAGCGCATACAAACGCTGGTTTTCATCGTCGCTAGCTGGCTCTTCTTCCGCGTAACAGGCAATCATGGAGCTGACTTTATCCGAAGATAAGGTCTCTCCGTGCAGATGCAGGGTTAACACGGCGCGGCCGACGATTTTCAGAATGTCTTCGTTTTGTCCCTGGACGTAAAGACTCAAAGTGGACCTCTGAAGATATTATTGTTTGCCAAATGGCGCGCCAAATATAAAGCAAAACGGCAGGGTATTTTAATCGGAATTTTACCCATCTTAAGTGACACATAAGCGTAACATAGACAAAAACAGGTCAAAAAGACGCTACATAGTCCCTTTATCAACGCTAATTGCACCTTTTCATTCAGGAAAGACGTTTCACATCTTTTGAAGCAACCGGTCACAAAGAATAAAATGATTAGAATTTTACACCTATTAAAGGCGAAAATTTAATCAAACGATCATCACGCTAATTGATTTCAATATGTTATCAATTGCGCGATTTGCATTGCCGATAGCAGCCCTTTCTGCGAGACTGACCGCCGCAATCCTGACCGCTATTTGAGACATTCCCGTGACCGCTTTTTCTACCCTGACGCAACTCCCTGCCAGCCAACTCGACAACCTGCGCGAGATGGGCTTCGACGCCATGACACCTATTCAGGCGGCTTCATTGCCCGCCATTCTTGAAGGGCGCGATGTGCGTGCGCAGGCGAAAACCGGCAGCGGTAAAACGGCCGCCTTTGGTATTGGCTTGCTGCAGCGCATTGACAACACCCGCACCCAAACTCAGGCGTTGATTCTGTGTCCAACGCGTGAACTGGCCGATCAGGTGAGTAATGTGCTGCGTCAGCTGGCACGTTTTACCCGCAACATCAAAATATTGACGCTGTGCGGCGGTCAACCGATGAGTGCGCAGCGCGATTCGCTGGTGCACGCACCGCATATTGTGGTCGGCACGCCGGGCCGCATCCTTGATCACCTGAAGCGCGACAACCTCGATCTCACCGCACTGCAAACGCTGGTGTTAGATGAAGCCGATCGCATGCTGGAGATGGGCTTCCGCGACGATATGGAAGCGATCATTGGTTTCACGCCGGATGCACGCCAGACGCTGCTGTTCTCTGCCACCTGGCCGGATACCATCGCCAGCCTCAGCCAGCGTTTCCAGCGCGATGCATTGGCCGTGGCCACGGAAGACAAAGCGGAACTGCCTGCTATTGAACAGCAATTTATCGAAGCCAGCGTCAGTGAGCGTGGCAATCTGCTCAGTGCCCTGCTCAGCCAGCAGCAGCCCGCTTCTTGCGTGGTGTTCTGTAATACCAAACGTGAGTGTGATGACGTCGCAGCGGCATTGAACGATCGTCAGATCAGTGCACTGGCACTGCATGGCGATTTGGAGCAGCGCGATCGTGAACGTGTGCTGATCCGTTTCGCCAACGGCAGCATCCGCGTGCTGATTGCCACCGACGTGGCTGCACGCGGACTGGATATCAAATCGCTGGCGTTGGTGGTGAACTTCCAGCTGGCATGGGATCCTGAAGTGCACATCCACCGCATCGGCCGCACCGGTCGTGCAGGCGAAAAAGGACTGGCGGTCAGCTTCGTCGCGCCCGATGAAATGGTGCGCGCTAATGCGCTGGAAGAGTATCTGAGCCAGAAACTCAACTGGGTTTCCTCCGCTACTCTGAAAGGAAAAGCGGCGCAAGCTCTGCCTGCCACTAAAATGACGCTGTGCATTGATGGTGGTCGCAAAGCCAAAATCCGCCCTGGTGATATCCTCGGCGCGCTTACCGGTGAAGCCGGATTCAGCGGCGATCAAATTGGTAAGATCGATCTGACGCAAACCCACGCTTATGTGGCGATCGATGCGGCACAGGCGAAGAAAGCGCTGATCAAGCTGAAAGAAGGCAAGATCAAAGGCAAAAGCGTCCGCGCCATCCTGCTGAAGTAATCCCCTATGCGCGAGGGTATTCACTCTCGCGCTAAATTTTCTGCCCCGCCCCTTCATTTTTTTTCCGCGCTGCCGATAAGTTAATCATTGCCCCTTTACCCAGCCCAGATTCCGCTTGAGGCCATGATGGATAATTTTCAGAAAGAGATCGATGAACGCGCTAACCTTGCGCTTTCCAATAAATTCGAACTGCTGCTGTTCCGCCTGGGTTCCGATCAGCTGAAAGGCAAATCTGAGCTATACGGCATTAACGTATTTAAACTGCGCGAAATCGTACCGATGCCGACCATTACCCGTGCCGCGGGTATGCAGTCACCGCTACTCGGCATGGCCAGTATTCGCGGTCAGTTTATCCCGGTCATCGACCTGCCCGCAGTGACCGGTTGTAAACCGGAAACCGGCCTCAATCTGCTGCTGGTGACCGAATATGCGCGCAGCACCCAGGCCTTCGCGGTGGAGTCGGTGGAGAATATCGTTCGTCTCGACTGGAACCAGGTGCACACTGCCGAAGCCGGCATTGGCAGCCGCAATATCACCAGTATCGCCTGCCTCGATACCGACGGTCAGAGCAACAATCTGGCAATGGTGCTGGACGTTGAGCAGATTCTGTATGACATCATCCCTTCGGTGCGTGGCGTTGAGCCAAGTGCTGAGACGGCGAAAGATTTCAACCTCAAGCCTGGCCAGGTGGCGATTGTCGCGGAAGACTCCAAAGTGGCGCGTCAGTTGCTGGAACAGGGTCTGAAAAGCATGGGCATTCCGGCCATCATGCATAACACCGGTCTGGAAGCCTGGATCAAAATTAACGAGATGCAGAAAGAAGCCGCAGCGGCAGGCGAGTCGATCCACGACAAAATCGCGCTGGTGTTAACCGATCTGGAAATGCCAGAGATGGATGGGTTTACCCTGACGCGTAATATCAAACGTGATGATGCATTGCGTCAGATTCCGGTGGTGATCCACTCCTCTCTCTCCGGCAGTGCCAACGAAGACCACGTGCGTAAAGTCGGCGCCGATGGCTATGTGGCGAAATTTGAGATTAATGAACTGTCGAGCGTGATCCATCGCGTGCTGGAAAAGAAACGTTAATCCTTTCTCATCTCACCTACCTCCCTATAAGGCGCGTTATTCGCGCCTTTTTTCACGTCCTGCCTTCCCAGATAAAACCGATCCACTCATTAATCATGTTAACGGTTTTGTGACGCACCTCTAAAAAATTAAAGTTAAAACATTAACAACCGATAACTGATAGCGCTTGAACCGGTGCTGCCATACCAGATTAATTACGCCCGGAAAGTATCTTTACCTTATAAAACATCAGCCTGATGCGGGCCCTCAGCCTGCTTTTCCGTCTTGAAAACAACACTATTTAGCATTACGGGGAGAACCAATGTTGAGCTTAAAGAATATGAAAGTGGGCGTCCGTTTAGGGATAGCCTTCGCACTTGTTGTGGCCCTTCTGGGGGTAGTCGGTGTGACGTCGATTATGAAAATCAACAACATTAAAAACGGCATCACCTCCATTGTGGAAGACCGCTATGTCAAAGTCCGTCTGGGTTTTGACGTGCGCGATGGTGTGAACGATCAGATCAAATACTTACGCGGCATGGTGATTGATACGCTGCGCCCGGAAAACAACGTACAGCGTTTTAAGCAGCTGGATGAGGCAACCGAGCGCACCAACAGCGCTATGAAAAAGATCGAAGCCATTCAGATTACCGAAATCGGTAAAAAGAAAATCGCCGGTCTGCTGGCCGCCAGCCAGCTGTTTGAGCAGCAAAAGAATGAAGTGTTGGACTTAGTGCGCGCAGGAAAACTGGATGAGGCGAGCACGTTTGTGCTGAAAAAAATCACCAGCACCCAGAATACCTTCCTTGATAGTGCGGTGGCTTTCGCCAACTCACAGTCCGATCAGCTGCGCAAAGAAGGCACTGGCATTATTGATGACGGCTCGACTGCGATTGAAATCACGCTGATCTTCTCAGCCATCGCGATTGCTGCCTCTGTGCTGCTGGGCTTTATGTTGACGCGCTCAATTGTCCGCCCGTTAAATGAAGCGGTAGGCATCGCCGAGAAAGTCGCGGCGGGCGATCTCAGCTCGCACATTGAAGTCAGCGGCAAAGATGAAACCGCCGTGCTGATGCAGGCACTGCAGGCGATGAACGATAACCTGCTGACCATCGTGTCCAACGTACGCGCCGGTTCTGACACCATTGCCGTGGCCTCAAATCAAATCTCCAGCGGTAACATTGATCTCTCATCCCGTACCGAGCAGCAGGCCAGCTCGCTGGAAGAGACCGCCTCCGCCATGGAGCAGATGACCGCGACCGTGAAGCACAATGCGGATAACGCGCGTGAAGCCAATCAGCTGGTGGCCACCACCTCAACCGTTGCCAAAGAGGGTGGCGTGGTGATGGAACAGGTCATCGAGAAGATGGAGGCGATCACTCTCTCTTCTAAAAAGATTGTCGATATCATCAGCGTGATCGACTCCATTGCCTTCCAGACCAACATTCTCTCGCTTAACGCTGCGGTTGAAGCTGCTCGCGCCGGTGAACAAGGCCGTGGATTTGCTGTGGTCGCCACCGAAGTGCGTAATCTGGCACAGCGCTCCGCCTCTGCCGCGAAAGAGATCAAAGTCCTGATTGAAGACTCAGTCTCGAAAGTGGATGAAGGCAGCCGTCTGGTGACGCACGCGGGAACCACCATTGGTGAAGTGGTGAACAGCGTGAAGAGCGTGGCGGATATCATGAGTGAAATTACCATTGCCAGCAGCGAGCAGAGCAGTGGTATTAGTGAGATCAATCTGGCCATAACCCAGATGGAAGCGGTCACTCAGCAGAATGCCGCGTTGGTGCAGGAAGCCTCTGCCGCTTCACAAGCGTTGCAGGAACAGGCCGATCGTCTGGCGCAGTCAATGAGCGTCTTCAAGACAGCGGCAGTGTAAGACAGAGCGGCGCGAGGAGTCGCGCCGCCCTTTTGCATCAATGCATCAGCGAATACGCAATCGACGAAATCGCTAACAGGCCAACAATCACCACAAACACATTGCTGATTTTGCCACTGTACTGACGCATCGCCGGGACTTTCTGAATCGCGTACATCGGCATCAGGAACAGAATCATCGCAATGATCGGCCCGCCGAGGGTTTCAATCATGCCGAGAATACTCGGGTTCCAGGTGGCAACCAGCCAGGTCGTCAGCAGCATAAAGCCGGTTGTGACGCGGTTCAGACGCTGAGGCGACACGTTTTTTCCCCGGCTGCGCAGCGATTTCACCACCATTCCATTGAAGCCTTCACGCGCACCCAGATAGTGGCCGAGGAACGATTTGGTGATCGCCACCATCGCCACAATCGGTCCCATCCAGGCAATCATCGGCACATTAAAGTGGTTTGCCAGATAGGAGAGAATGGTGATGTTCTGCTCTTTCGCCGCCTGCAAATCCGCCGGTGACAGGCTCAGCACACAGCTGAACACAAAGAACATCACCGTCACCACCATCATCAAGTGTGCGCTAGCGAGAATGCGTGAGCATTTCTTTTCCGCTGCTGCGCCATACTCGTTGCGCTTCGCCACCGCGAACGACGAGATAATCGGCGAGTGGTTAAAGGAGAACACCATCACCGGAATTGCCAGCCACAGCGTCATCCAGATGCTGCTATCGCCAGCGCTTTGGCTAAACGACAGCGTTTCCAGTGCAGCGCCGTGCCAGTGTGGCACCAGATAGGCGGCCAGTAGCATCAGCACCGCGACAAACGGGAACACCAGCACGCTCATTGCCTTGACGATCATCTGCTCGCCAAAGCGTACCACCGTCATCATGCCGATGATCAGTACCAATGACAGCACCACGCGCGGCGGCGAGACCATCCCGAGTTGATGCACGATAAAGCTGTCGACGGTGTTGGTGATCGCCACGCTGTACATCAGCAGGATCGGGAAAATAGCGAAGAAATAGAGCAAGGTGATGATCTTGCCTGCGCCCACACCGAAATGCTCTTCCACCACTTCAGTAATATCTTCACCGGGGTTTTTACCCGACAGCACAAAGCGCGTCAGAGCTCGGTGTGCATAGTAGGTCATGGGGAACGCGAGGATGGTCATAATAATCAGGGGGATTAGACCACCTGCACCTGCATTGATAGGCAGGAACAAAACGCCTGCGCCTATCGCTGTACCGTAGAGGCCCAGCATCCACACGGTATCACTCTTACGCCAGCCTGTTGAACGGGCCTCAACCGTGCCCTGCGCAACGGTTTGTGAGTTGTCCATCTGTCTCTCCAGAATTTAAAGCTTTTTAAACAATGCAGCCGAAATCACGGCGGCTAAACATGCCATTGGTGCGACGGGGCACATGCTACGCGTTTTTGACGACTTAAGGTTGCCTGAACGCAAGACATGCATCACAAAGCCGTCATAAATGCGCGAATCGGTTATTAAATCAACAAAAATGCATGATTCGCGCACGCAAACGTTTGCATGGGGCGCTATTTGACCTGAGAGCATGAAGGAGTGCAAGGATTTGTCGGGTTCGATTTGCAGGCTGAACGGGATGCTGACAGGAGAGTGATGCGCGAGTGGGAGGCGTTGAAAGTGGGCTATGCGGACGGGGAAAATGTGGCAACGGCGAACCGTTGCCACAGGCACTGCAGTAGAGAAAGGTGAAACTCCCCCGGCAACTGCTCTCTGGCGAAGCCAATGTTCCACTCGGTATTCTGAGGAATATCCGCAGCAGACAATGACAGAGAATAATCCCGGGAGAATTTCAAATCAGAATGCGCGCATTCTGTAGAGTGCATAGAGGAAATAGTACGCTGTGATAGTATTCAAATTCATAATCATGTACTTCAGTTTTTCATTTTTATTCAGCAGAATGAAAATCCCTTTCGAGTATTTCCCCCGCTTTATTTCATTAATTTCCTGCGCGATATCTGCAGGTGAAAACGACGAATGATACATCGCCGTGACAATTTGCATATCTAACGCCAGCACGCGTTTTGAAATGCCCTTTAGCAGGTAATCGAGATTACTCCCCTGATATTTCTCAACGATAGAATCATACAGCGTGGTCAGAAACTGTTTTCTGACTTTGAGCTCGCTGTAATGCACCTTTTGCTTGGATAATGAACCGGCAACATCTTCATAATGGTAAGCCGTTCCCTGAGTGACCAGAAAATTGCTAATACAGCTGAAGAATTTGAGGTTAAATAAAAGATCCTCACTCATTGAGATCCCCTCAATAAAGCGAAGATTCAGCTCACTCAGTATCTGACGGCGATAACACTTATTATGCAAATAACCAATGTTGTCGCTCATCTCCAGCTCACCGAGCACATAAGGAATATCCTCGTTGCTGAAGAAGCCAGCCTGAGAGACCTTGCCCACACGGCCGTCGTTGAGGTTTCCTACCATCAAATCTACCGACTCCGTTGGCCATGCATCCAGATTCAGTTTGAAGATCATTAGAAAATCATCATCCACCCAATCATCTGCATCGAGGAAAAGAACATATTCCCCACTGGCCTGTTGCAATCCGCTGTTGCGAGCCGCGCTGACACCGGCGTTCCTTTGGTTTATTACCGTGACCTGAGAATAACGTGAAAACTCCTCCAGTACGTTTAGGGTTGAATCAGTGCTACCATCATTTACCACCACAATTTCATAATCGCTGAACGTCTGATTAAGCACACTCAGCAATGTCCGCTTGATGGTTTTTTGTGAGTTATAGACGGGAATAATAATACTGAAAAGTGGTTTTTCATTCATGATAAACTCTCTTTACTGTCTGAGGTTTTGTAATTGACAAATAACTGCCATAGTTTCCTGGGGTTGATAAAAATCTGATGAATACGCATCACCGGTTGCGCAGTGAAGAAATAATTAAGCAGCGAGAAAGAGAGGAATTCGGTTAATACCACGCTGAGGGCAGCGCCGGTTAAACCCAAAAGCGGCACCAATAAAATGGACGATGCCAGGCAGATAATTAATACCGCAAAGGTCTTTTTCACTAAAAAGCGATAACCGTTGTACTTAATAATAAAACGGTCCATGAGGCTGCTGAGCACACCACACATCGCGCCCACACTGAGCAGCAGCGTCGGCGCGATGGCATCGAGATACGCCTCGCCGTAAAAGTCACGGATAAACCAGCCTGCGAGTTGCCATATCGCCATGATCACAATGGCGGACACCCCCACGACCAGCAGATGCAGTTTTTGCGCTTTGACAATTGACTGCTCATCATCACGCTCGGCAAAGAACGCCGGAAAAAATGAGGCCAACAAGGCATTAGGTAAAAACACCCATGAGGTTGCCAGCGTCATGGCAACAGCAAATATCCCCGCCTCCTTTACACCGAGGAAATACGAAACGCTGAGTTGGTTGACGCGGGTATAAATCGCGATAGCGATCACCGAGAACACCAGCGAAATGCCAGAAGCCACCATGTAGCGCGAATACTTTTTGATGTGGCGCAGCGCCGGAATCGGCCCCTGGCGATGATAGCGCCAGAAAATCGCCAGCTTGATGCTGAACGGCAGCAACGTAGCCAGCACAATGGGGATCGCCAGAAACTGAGGGTCCAGTTGCAGATACGAAATAATGAAGCGCACTGACAGACTGATGGCGAGGCCGATCACGTTGGCGATCACATTGAGTCGAGCGTTGAGCATGGCCTCGTTGTAGATATTGACCAGATCAATCGACGAGAACAGACAGGCCATCGCCGCTGCGCAGATAAATACCAGCGCTTCACGGCTCCACGCCTCTCCCATGATCACCATGCCGCTGAGCGCTAAACCGCAGTAAATCAGCATCACCAGCAGAAAAGTCGCCATCATCAGGCGAATACCTGAATGACGATTTTGCGAAATACGCTTCAGCAAAATCACATCGCTGCCCATCACGGCGATCGACTGAATAAACTGAAACACCAGCATGGAGAGTGAGATAATGCCGAAGGTGGTCGGTCCAACATATTTCGCGACATAGGACGTCACAAAAATCAGACCAAACACTGCGATGAGTTTTTCAGCAATCATCCACATCGAATTTTTTAATTTATCTTTCACAGATCAACCTCAGTGAGAATCATGACTAAGCCAAACTTCACGTCCCTTTCGCCCGGCTTAACATTAAATTTGATTTATTTAGGAGTTTCCTCAGGCAGAAATCGCCGGCCTTTTAACTCTCATAAAACGGTGGGTTAAATAAGATTATCGCTAATCAAATCGTGCAATTTTATTGTTCATTCATTTAACTAAATACGCAGGCTACCGCCCCTGGCTTACAGCTACCAGTGTACTGACTACCTGTTACGGGCTATTTTTGCCGCAAGGAACCGCACTGTACTCAGACGAGTTCAGTTAAATATCATGTAGTTACATTAATTCTTATTTCGAAGACAAGATGACACTTAGTGCAATCACCGTGACATCAATAAGAAACGCCAATTATCAATATGCCATTCAATATGATTAAAACAGGTGCAGCCTACTGAATTTTTTTGCACCACAAGAAATGCCGACCGGGATTGAAAAGGTACATCTAAAGACGGCCTTCTCAACGAACGTTACGACATTCACGATTTTGCTGTATGCCCTGCCTTTTTATTATCTCGATGCGTCTTTCGCCGTTCGATAATGGCAAGTGGCGTTAATTCAACATGACTCTAGCAGCCGTGTTGCAATGGGCTCAGGGCCCTAATTTTGCGATCTGATTCAAACTTTTAATCGCATTCTCACCAGACATTGCGATGAGGTCAATGGCCTGGAGGCCAATACGGAATTTACTTAGCTGGAAATGGGATATCGCAGAAGGGGAAAGATTAGCGCGGATGAATCGGTTTTCAGAAAATTGATTAAGGCGACAGTCAAATACTGTTAGGAATAATAAGATCGAAATGGACTTACAAGACCATTTTTCGCTAACACCTTGTTCTGTAAGTTAACCTGCAAATTATCCGGGCAAATTAAACTGTAATGAATCTGGAGATAAGAACGGACCTGATATATCGAACCGTTTTATTGCCTGGTGCCGTACTGAAAACTACACCATCTCCAGATTAACGTTTTTTTGTACGCATTAACGTAAATAAAAAGAGAATTAACACATTCCATCTGAGAATATCGCCATCCTATGCGGCTGGCGTGCCAGGAACCACTGTTAAAGAGACAACGAACCTGAGACGCTCTGCGTGTATTTTGGTCAAAAAAAAAGCGAGGCCGCAGCCTCGCCAGATAGATGGGTCTCAGTCGTAATAGGGAAGTTTACGATCGACACCGTTGATATTCACCAGCACAAAGCCGGTTGGCGCGGTTTTATTGGTTGGCGTTCCGGCGGCGGTGGCCATCGTCAGCACGCCCTTCTCATTAGCCCCAATCCCCGCCAGCCCATTGTGCATGCCAAAGCGTGCGGCTGGCTTCAGTGTGCCCATGTTGGTGGTATCGGTAACAACTGACAGATCAGACTGGAACAGCGAGCATGAGCCTGAATCGAAACGCGTTGGGCCGGTGGTTTTCAGGTTCAGCATGGTGTCGCCACTGTTCGCTTTCAGCTTCACCCACACCACGGCATAAGTGGTACCGACACGGCCGTAACGCATATCCAGGATGGCGGGCTGCCCCATATGAAAAGCATCCGCCCACACCGTTTCCAGCCGTTGCAAATTGATCCAGGTTTTGCCGCTACTTGCCACGTTAACCGGGGTGCCGGCAGTGCCGGTGGGCTGGGTGGCATCGGCTTTACCAATAAACTCCATCACCCACTGCTGGTTCGCATTCGGGAAGAACAGCTGCCCCAGGCGATACCAGTTGTCAGTTGACGTGTTATTGGTGATCTTGTAGCCGCTATAATAGCCGGCACGTAGCGATCCGGTCAGGAAACTACCGTAGCTCTCGTCGCGACGATAACCATATTCGAAGGTGGAGAGCCATCTGCCGGCCACCAGATCGTTCGACACTTTCGCGCCAGACTGCAGGTTGATTTGACGCATCACCACGCGCGCATTATTGAGATTGAAAGGATTGCCGCAATCCTCAATATTGAGCGTATCAATGGTCCAGCCACCATCCGACAAGTCTCCTGGATTGCGCGTGTGCTCGATCCACACATTGCGCAAAATCCCCTGTGTACAGCGCGGCATATACAACGTGGCGTCACCATAACCCGTCTGGAAGTTACAGTTACAAATCTCAATCGCGGTAGAGTGATCCCATACCCCATTCGGTGAATTTGACCAGCCCACATCGAAGACGCGCGCATAGGTGTAGAGGGTATAAATCTGGTCAAATTTGGTGTCCAGCGTATCCAGCACTTTAATCACCGTGCCGCCGTTATTCTGTGCGCGGAAACAGTAGATGTTTACCGTGGTGCCTTCGATACAGGTATTTTCGAAGAACGGCTGCACGTTGCTGCACATATCGGCCGTGATGGTGCCTTTGTTGGTGGTGATATCTGCTGAAGCCTGACCATTCCAGGCAATGCCTCGAATCGAGGTGCGACGCGCCTTCACCTTGAATACCGGGTTGGCACTCTTATCCGAGATAATCGTGGTACGCGGCAACGAACCCAGCTCAACATCATCACCCTGCAGACCGAAGAAGGCGTTATCGGTGCCGCTGATATCAATTGGACTGATCAGAAACTTCCCGCCGGGAAAACGAATCGGCAGGTCCTTAATATTACCGCTGTAATTCTGCGTCCAGGTTAGCATGCGATTAACCGCGTCCGTGTCATTGGCATAACCGTCTCCTTTGGCACCAAAGTGGTAAACGTTGATGTCGGACGGATCGTTAATCACACGTTTCCAGTAAAAGCCATTACCTACCGCCAGCGTCCCGCCATCATCAGTGGCAGTGGTGGTGCCGATAAAACCGGTGAAGTCACCGCCACCGTGGAAGGTAGAGTCCGCGTTATAGCGACGCAAAAACGCCAAATCGCCGTTTTTGCTGGGAACGGTAGTACGCAGTTCAGCATAAGAGTTAACTTCGATCATCATAGCCTCCTCGGCCTTTTCAGGTTTGCAATGCAAGTGTGGGAACAGCGTTAGTGCGCCGATGTGCCGCAGTGCTGATCCCAGAGATCGTTGTGGTTGTTGATGGCGCGCACGGTGCGAACATCCATACGCTCGGCATCGTTGCCGTGGGTGTAAATCGGGGAGAAAAGCGTGCAAGCAGAGTCGATAACGACGGGGGATTCAGGGCTGGTTGTATTTCGAGTGCTGCAGCTTGTCGCGAGCAGCAGCGTCATCAAGATTAAGATTGCTGGCTTCCACACGTTTAGCCTCCTCGCGCAACTGTTGTTGCTGCTGGTTAACCGCGACAGCCTGCACGGCCGCTTTGTTCGCGGAGTCCACCTCTGATTTGGCTTGTTGCTGCACCTTGCCAATCTTTCTGCCACCGAAGTAGCTGGCCACCAGTGCCGCAACAATGCCCGCCAGTGCAGCCAGCCAGTGCCAGCTGCCGCCAAGCAGTGAAGTAATAAGCGTCATGGTTTCTCCTCCAGCGTCTTGCGCTGTTCAATCAGGTTTTTCTGTCGGACAAACTGCGCCAGAACCCCCATCGCCACCATGAAGGCACCAATCAACCCGAGGTAGTTGTGGGGAAGAATGTCTTTGATGTCCTGAGGCAATGCATTCCAGGCATCCAGCGCGGATGAGGGGAAGGATTGCGCCCAGGCGCTGAGCATCGAACCCAATGAAGCCAGCCATACTGACCAGGTTTTGAACAACAGTCGCGCATGCTTCACAAACTCCAGCGTGGTAAAACGCTGGAGCAACAACAGCACAATCACTGCTGCCAGCACCGCGATGACAAACACCATCCATCTCATGTTCATAACAGCCCCCGATAAATGTCGTAGCTGCCGCTGCGCATGACTTCAGCGTGACGCCGTGCGCGCCCGGGCGTTTGCCGTGCCCACAAGCTGTCGAGCATGGCATTGGCGGCGCCATTAAAGTCCCCTTGGGTGATGGCGCTCAGCATGCCGCGAAACAGGGATAACCCATCAACGCCCAATTGATATGCCATGCTGATCAGCACATCACAGCGCGCCTCACTGCACTTGCTTAGGGCTTGCTGCACCAGAGCGCGCTGGTTCATCTCCAGCACTTTGTTTTCCACAATGCACTGCTTCCACACATCCCCGACTCGTCGCGGTACCTGGAAGATGTAGTTGCTGAGTGAGGCTCCTTTAGGCCCGATGCGGATACCGCCGGCCACGGTAGGAAACCCTTGCGTATCAAGGTAGGGCGCCTCGCGGTAGCCCTCTTCAAAATTCAAAATGGCAATAATCTGGCTCATAGCGATTCCTCTTTGACGGGCGCAACGATGCAAAAATGACTGCGCAAAGACTCCAAAACATAAATCTCACTGATCTATCCGCCCTTCTGAGACCACGCGTAATCCGCGCTACGCTCAAGCGAGGCTAAACAGTGAGCAATAACGAAACGTTCCGCTTAAAGCTGGGAAATATGACAAGGATTTAGCGCACGGCGTACAAATGGACGTGGGGCAGACAGCAGTTGTCGAAGCTGGCGCTTTCGGCCTGACGTGGTGTGGGGGCCATTACCGCACAGTCGACTCGCGATTGCGTCTGGCGCTGGCAGATGCGCTCTGCGCTACGCAGGCTTGGGTTATCGGGCTCAAGGCCTAAGGCGCAGTCGATACTGCGCTTCAGGCGGCTAAGTGACTGGCGGCGTCGGTGACGGCGGGTGCGCGCGTTCCCGGTGAAGACTGACTTGCCATACTGGATAATCGCCATAACTCCTCCTGTGAATGAGTCTTTGGCGATGGGGTGGCAGGCGCGGCGTGTCGGCTGAAGCCGAGGCGTCCGTGATTCCACTGCAAACACTCGACATCGACCCGCCCGGCTGCGTTCGCGGCCAGGGATAAGCAGAGGAGAGTGAAGTCAGAAGAGAGCTGACGACGCTGCATAATGCGCATCCACCCCATCCCAAAATTCACTGACTTTGGGTGGTGGGTATCGCGCTTGTGCAGCGCCTCAATTGTTTAAGAGCGGGCTCATCCGGGAGCAGTGATGTCGTCCTTCCATGGTCAAATTATTAACAGGTTCTAATGCATTGGCAAACACCAACAGTTAATTTTTTATTTACCATCGGTTAAATTTATGATTTCAGCCGGAATATTTTTTTACCTGCTCAGCGCGTTTTGTGATCAACCTAAAATCTGGTAATCACGCGCCTGGCTCATGATGACGCGCGCCACGACCTGCAATGAGGCCGCCTCATCCAGCGTTAAGTACCAGGTCTCATAGCGCTTGTTGTCGGAGATGACCGCGACCTTTCTGTGCTGCAGCTGCAGACGTTTGAGATAAAGTTGATCATCCAGCGTAAACAGGTAAATCCCGTCTCCGTCAAAGCGATGCACGCTGATGTCCACGAACAGCTGATCACGTGGCGCAAAGGTGCCGGCCATCGAATCATTGTTTAGCGCGATGAGGCGGATGCTCTCTGCCGGACGGCCGCTGAACAGCACGCGTGCCTCATCCAGCCCATACTCGATAGCCTGAATGGTTTCGACCAGTTCATCACGCGCAGCAATGCCCTGAGCGCTTCGCTGCCCAATATCCAGACTCTCGACGCGGAACCGATGTTGCGGGTCAATAAGTGCATGCTGGCTCACCGTGGCATCGGGTTGCTCCATGCCAAACTGCAGCCACTCTACGCGCACGTCCAGCAACTGGCTGAGCGCCAGTAGATTACTGTCATCCGGAATCGATTGAGCGTTAAACCATTTCCAGACCCCCGGTGTTGAGATCCTGCATCCCCTTTTCTGCAGCGCCTGTGCAACCTGTTTGTTTCGTCCATGTCCGACAATTCCCGCGCTATCACACGCGGCAATCAGCCTGGCAGTAAAAGCTTGTCTGTTACTCTCTTTTTTAACCATCAGTTAATAATCTGCCATCAGTTAAAGACTGAATGTTATTTTCTTTTTTGCTACCAGTTCATTTTATATTACCGTCAGTTTACTACCCAACAGCTTTTATCAATGAAGCTGGATGATCATTATCCTCTTCGACGGGGTGGAAACCAGCAATGAATGCCCTACAGCTTGTTCTGACAGGGGTTTTCAGGATTGTTCTGTGACGCTGATACCAGCACCTAAAACAAAAAATGCGCGAAAAAGCGCGTCGGCGCCATAGATGACAGAAATAAATCAAAAAGCTCTGGAAATAATTGGATCGGAAGCAAAAAAAATGGGCACCCTTACGGTGCCCATTGTGTTGCAGAAGTGAAAATTAGCCGCGCAGCGTATCGTCGCCCCAGCCAATCCACTTGTAGGTCGTCAGCGCTTCCAGACCCATCGGGCCACGCGCATGCAGCTTCTGCGTACTGACCGCGACTTCCGCACCCAGACCGAACTGCCCGCCATCGGTGAAACGCGTACTGGCATTGACATAAACGGCGGAGGAATCGACCTGATTCACAAAGCGGTTGGCGTTGCCAATGCTGCGCGTCAGGATGCCATCCGAATGCTGCGTACCGTGTTCGCGAATGTGCGCAACCGCATCGTCGAGATCCGCCACCAGCTTGACGTTAAGGTCGTTGGATAACCACTCATCGTCATACTGTTCGGTTTTCACCGCTACCACGCTGGCCGGGCCGTTTTGCAGCAGCGACAGGACATTTTCATCGCCGTGCAGCGGGATGTTTTCCTGCGCCATGCGCTGCACAAATGCAGGAATAAAGCGTTCAGCCTGATCGCGGTGAATCAGCAAGGTTTCCAGTGAATTGCAGGCGCTTGGACGCTGTTTTTTCGCATTAACAATCACCTCCAGCGCGGGTTCGATTTCCATGGTTTCATCAAGATAGAGATGACACACACCGATACCTCCGGTGATCACCGGAATCGTCGAGTTTTCACGACATAGCTTGTGCAACCCTGCACCGCCGCGTGGAATCAACATATCGACGTAGCGATCAAGTTTCAGCAGTTGGTTAACCAACTCGCGATCCGGGTTTTCAATCGCCTGCACCGCACCTTTTGGCAGGCCATGCTCGCTCAGCGCGTTTTGGATTACGCGAACGGTAGCCGCGTTAGTGCGATAGGTCTCTTTACCGCCGCGCAAAATCGCCGCATTGCCGGTTTTCAGACACAGAGAAGCCACATCCACGGTGACGTTAGGACGCGCTTCATAAATCACCCCAATCACGCCCAATGGCACGCGGCGACGTTCAATACGTAAACCGCTGTCCAGCACGCCGCCATCGATCAACTGTCCGACCGGATCGGCCAAACGGCACACCTGACGCACATCGTCAGCGATACCTTTCAGACGCTGTGGATTGAGCGTCAGGCGATCCAGCAATGCCGCGCTCATGCCATTCTGCCGCGCATCGGCCAAATCCAGCTCGTTAGCCGCCAGGATGTCGGCACTTTCCGCTTCCAGGCGATCGGCAATCGTCAGCAGCACCTGATTTTTTTGTTCAGTGGAGAGTTCTGCCAGCTTGTACGACGCTGCACGCGCCGCTTTTCCCATTTCTTCTAACATCATCTGCTCCTTAACTGACGATCATGTCGTCACGATGCACCGCAACCGGGCCATATTCGTAACCGAGGATGTCGCTGATTTCCTGGCTGTGATGACCGGCAATCATGCGCATGGCGTCGCTGTTGTAGCGCGTCACGCCGTGGGCGATATCGCGGCCTTGCAGGTTACGAATGCGGATCACTTCGCCACGCGAGAAGTTGCCCTGCACTTCACGCACGCCTTTCGGCAGCAGTGAGCTGCCGCGCTCTAATACCGCAGCCAGCGCACCGTCATCAATGACAATTTCGCCAGCCGGCGGTGCGCCGAAGATCCAGCGCTTGCGGTTCTCCAGCGGTGATTGCTGTGCGTGGAAACGGGTGCCCACCGGTTTGCCATACAGCACGTCGCTGATCACATCCGGGCGGCTGCCCGCCGCAATGATCACGTCGATACCGGCGCGGCAGGCCACATCGGCCGCCTGCAGTTTGGTCGCCATGCCACCCGTGCCGAGGCCGGAAACACTGCCTCCGGCCAGGGTGCGCAACGCATCATCAATCTGGTGCACATCGCTGATCAGTTCCGCTTCCGGATTGGTGCGAGGATCGGCGGTGAACAGGCCCTGTTGATCGGTCAGCAGCAGCAGTTTATCCGCGCCGCCGAGCATCGCCGCCAGCGCAGACAGGTTGTCGTTATCGCCCACTTTGATTTCAGCGGTAGCAACAGCATCGTTCTCGTTAATCACCGGCACGATGTGGTTATCGAGCAGCGCACGCAGCATGTCACGTGCGTAGAGGAAGCGTTCACGATCTTCCATATCCGCACGCGTCAGCAGCATCTGACCGATATGAATCCCGTAAATTGAGAACAGCTGCTCCCACAGCTGAATCAAACGGCTCTGCCCCACCGCAGCCAGCAGCTGCTTTGAGGCGATGGTGGGCGGCAGTTCGGGGTAACCCAGGTGTTCGCGTCCGGCGGCAATCGCACCTGATGTGACGATAACGATACGATGACCCGCCGCGTGCAGTTGTGCACACTGACGAACCAACTCCACCATGTGCGCACGATTCAGCCGACGCGAACCGCCGGTGAGGACGCTGGTACCCAATTTGACCACAAGGGTCTGACTGCCACTCATGTTTTTCCTGCCATATAAGAAAAAAATTCTGCGAAGGGACGTTTTATCAGGAGTGAGCGAGGAAGCCAATAACAGCAAGGGGAAAAGCACAAAAATCCCCTGACAATGCAGTAGACCAAAAGTTCGCGATTAACAAGAAATCAGAAAAACTGTCATAAAACTTTCATCACCAGTCGGTAAAAAGTCCCCTGTTTTACAAACCCTTTCAAGGGTACAACAAATTTTACTCATTGGGATTGATAGCAAATGAAGAAGAGCACACTGGCATTAGTCGTATCAGCGCTGGCACTGGCTTCCACCGCACACGCCGCAGAAGTTTATAATAAAGACGGTAACAAACTGGACTTCTACGGCCGCGTTAAAGCTGAGCATTATTTTAGTGATGCCGCTTCAAACGATGGTGACAAATCTTACGTTCGTATCGGCTTCAAGGGTCAGACCCAGATCAACGATCTGATGACCGGCTACGGCCAGTGGGAATACCAGTACAACGTTAACAACTCTGAAGGTTCTGACGCTAACTCAGGTAACAAAACCCGTCTGGGCTTTGCGGGTCTGAAATTCGGTCAGTACGGTTCATTCGACTACGGTCGTAACTACGGCGTGCTGTACGACGTTGAGGCATGGACTGACGTATTCCCAGAATTCGGTGGTGACGGTACTGCGCGTACTGATAACTTCATGACTGCGCGTGCGACGGGTGTTGCGACTTATCGTAACAGCAACTTCTTCGGTCTGGTTGATGGCCTGCGCTTCGCGCTGCAATACCAGGGTAAAAACGACTCTACCAGCGCTAACGCACGTGGTAGCGCCACTGATACCTCTCGCCAGAACGGCGACGGTTACGGTGCGTCACTGGGCTACACCATCGGCAGCACCGGCATCAGCCTGATGTCTGCTATCACCTCTTCTGACCGTACTAATCAGCAGCAAGCGCGTGCTTACGGTTCTGGTGACAAAGCGGATTCATGGGGCGCGGGCATCAAGTATGACGCTAACAGCGTTTACCTGGCCGCAATCTACACCGAAACCCGCAACATGACCCCAATCAGCGGCACCAACTCAGTGACCGGTGCTTCCGTGTCAGGTGCAGCGAACAAAGCGCAGAACATTGAATTGGTTGCACAGTACCAGTTCGACTTCGGCCTGCGTCCGTCTATCGGCTATGTGCAGACCAAAGGTAAAGACATCGAAGGTATCGGCGATGCGGACCTGGTTAAATACATCGACGTTGGCGCGACTTACTACTTCAACAAGAACATGTCTACCTTCGTTGATTACAAAATCAACCAGCTGAACGACGACAACCGTCTGTCACTGAACAACGACGACATCGTTGCTGTTGGTCTGACTTACCAGTTCTAAGTCGTCTGATTTACCCTCAATGTGTCTATAAAAAAAGAGCCGGCTCATCACCGGCTCTTTCTTCTTTTTGTCTGTTTAGCGGGCTTGAAAGCCGAGTCCGACGATGGCGTGATTAAGCGCTGAGCTTCACCGGCTCTTCTTTAAAACCCGATGCAGGTTTAAGATCCAATTTAAGATCCTTCAACACCGCTTTTAGACGCTCGTGGAAATTACGCAGCGTACTCTCCACTTTCTCGTTGTTCTCTTTGCCTTTAATGGTTGCCACACCCCAATCACCCTCTTTATCAAACAAACCAAAGTGGTATTCATAGGTGAAATGGTCTTCGTGCGCTTCCAGCGTCATCCACCAGCCCCAGAACTCGCGGAGTTCAGGTGCAGGTTTGACGTTGACACACGCTGCCAGGCAATCGAAGAAGAAACGCTGCTCTTCACATTTTCCTTCACGGATGTACGGCCCCAATTCGGTGAAGCGCTTCAGCAGGCGACTACGGGGATGACCACTCGGTAACGTCATGCTAATTCTCCCTCAAATAACCGTAAAATTGTTTCTCGTTACGCGAATCACGCGCGCAACGCAAAATATCCCGGATATAAGTAGTAGCAGAACGTTGGTTTTTTGCCAGTCATACACCCAATTGTTTTGCCAGCCAGTCGCAAATTTGATTTAACGCCTTCTCAAAACTCGAGAACACCGGCGTGGCGGGAATAGCCAACACTTTGCCCTGTGCGGAGGAATTGGCAATCAGCTGCGCCTCTTCTTCCGGACTAAACAAATCACCCGGCCAGTAAGCCGCCAGCATCGGCGTCGGCGTGCGGCGCCCCAGCAGGCCCTGCACCTTCAGCGAGTAACGATTGAGCTCAATGCGCAGGTTACTGTCTGACGCGGAAGGCATCCCCAGGCGACTGGCCAGCATATCCATGTACATGTCCGGCAGTTGTTGCTGGCGTTGCTCATCGACAAACACGTTATGCACCATCGCGCCGAGCGTCGCGACCGCACGCAGGCGTGGCACTTCCAGATAAGCCAGTCGGGTGGCGACATTGGCGCCAAAGCGATAGCCAAACAGCGCAACGCGCGTGTGATCAATCCACGGCACATTGCTCAGATCACGCAGCACCTGCTGGTGAAGCTGGCTGGTGTCCTGGTTCAGCTTCCATTTGCTGCTGAAGCCCACCGAGGGCATATCCAGCGTCAACATGGCGATGCCACGCGGAGCCAGATAATCGTGGAACAGGCGATAATGATCGCTCTGCAGCGAATCCAGGCCACCGCACAGCAGTACCGTTGGGTATGGGGCTTTGGCCTCAGCAGGCATATGCAGGAAACCGGTGACCGGGCTGCCACCGCTGATCTGGAAGGTCAGCGCTTTCAGCTCACCAGGCAGACGCTGCGTGGCCTCTTCGTATGCCCGGTTTGCCAGCACCTGTGCCTGATCGGCCAGATCATCGCCTTTGATATAGGGATAGGCGGCAATACTGTAGAGATTAGATGCGCGCATCCACTGATGCCCGGCTTCCTCGTGATCTTCATTCTCCATCGCGCGCTGTTGCCATAAGGCGGCCTGCTTCGACCACTCATAGTTCCAGTTACCCCCGCGATAGCCAATCACCGTGTCGAGTTGGGTGTGATCAGTGTGCTCATACTCACTGATAGCGATGCGCGCCAGCACTTCGCTGATCTCCTGCGGAGACAGGCCGCGCCACGTCCACAGCAGCTTGTTGAGCATGCGATACCAGCAAGGTTGGGTATCCCCTTCGAGGGTGTTGTGCACCTGAACCGGATGATGGTGCTGACGATGCACCAGAGAGGAGGTTTCCGGGTGTTTAAAGCGGGGCTTAAAAAGCTCTTCGCTGAGGTTTTTATCCGACATCTTAGACGTTCTCCCGCGATAGTCGCATAGATGCCTAAGAGTGTACTGCACCCACATGTTAGGTGCGAGGCGTAGAATGCACAACGCCCGGCATAACCGGGCGTTGTTTGCGTTGCATCAATCAGCTTTTGACGATTGGCGGGATGTAAACCACGCCCATGTCCCAGGGCTGTTCGATCCAGGTGTTCTGCGGAATATCGACAATGTAGTCGTCCACCAGCGAACGACCAGCTGGCTTAGCGAAGATGGTGCAGAAACGCGCTTTTGGATACATATCGCGGATCGCTTGCGCGGTGCCACCGGTATCCACCAGGTCATCAATCACGATGAAACCTTCACCGTCGCCTTCCGCACGCTTCAGCACTTTCATTTCGCGCTGATGATCGTGGTCATAGCTTGAGATGCAGACGGTATCGACATAGCGAATACCCAATTCACGCGCCAGCAGCGATGCCGGAACCAGACCACCGCGGCTGACCGCAATGATACCTTTCCACTGTTCCACAGGAAGCAGGCGCTGGGCCAGTTTGCGGGCATGGATCTGCAACATGTCCCAGGTGACGACGTATTTTTCGCTCATAAAAGAAATCCCGACCAACAATGTTGGTTTAAAAATAGGCAAGGGGGAAAAGGTTGCGCGAGATTATAAGGATCTGACGCGTTAAAAACCAGCATCTGTCGCATTGGATGCAGGATTTTAGCGCGCCTGAGTACGCACCCGGTGAAAAACAGTGATATTCTCAGCCACATCACGTCAGATGTGCTGACGGCGATCTTTCACTGGAACCCGGCGTGCGAGCGGTATGTCCGCCGCGCTGACACAGGAGATGCATTGTGTCTGAATTGTCGCAACTTTCCCCCCAACCGCTGTGGGATATTTTCGCTAAAATCTGCTCCATTCCACACCCTTCTTACCATGAAGAAGCGCTGGCCGAACACGTGGTCAACTGGGCCAAAGAGCAAGGCTTTTGGGTTGAGCGCGATCAGGTCGGCAATATCCTGATTCGTAAACCGGCCACTGCGGGCATGGAAAAACGTACCCCTGTCGCGCTGCAGGCGCACCTCGATATGGTGCCGCAGAAGAACAACGATACGGTGCACGACTTCACTAAAGACCCGATTCAACCTTATGTTGATGGCGAGTGGGTTAAAGCGCGTGGCACCACGCTGGGTGCCGACAACGGTATTGGCATGGCTTCTGCGCTGGCGGTGCTGGCTGATAACAGCCTGACCCACGGCCCACTGGAAGTGCTGCTGACCATGACCGAAGAATCGGGCATGGATGGCGCTTTTGGTCTCCAGCCAAACTGGCTACAAGCCGATATCCTGATCAACACCGACTCTGAAGAAGAGGGTGAGATCTACATGGGTTGCGCGGGGGGTATTGATTTCATCACCACCCTGCCATTAAACCGTGAAGCCGTACCTGCGGGCTTTGAAACCCTGAAGCTAACGCTGAAAGGCCTGAAAGGCGGCCACTCCGGTGCCGATATTCATCATGGTCTGGGCAACGCCAACAAGCTGCTGGCGCGTTTCTTTGCGATCTACGCGCAGGAACTGGATGTGCGTCTGATTGAGTTCACTGGCGGCACGCTGCGTAATGCGATTCCGCGCGAAGCTTTTGCCACGCTGGCAATCGACAGCCATAAAGTGGATGCACTCAAATCGGCTGCGGCTCATTTCCAGGCCACGCTGCTGAACGAGCTGGGCATTAAAGAGAAGAACATTGCGTTAACCACCGAGCCGCTGGCACATCAGGGCCAGGCGCTGACCACCGACAGCCGCGATCGCTTCATCAACCTGCTGAACAGCACCCCGAACGGTGTGATTCGCAACTCTGACGTGGCCAAAGGCGTGGTGGAAACCTCGCTGAACGTCGGCGTGGTGACCATGGATCAGGACAATGCCGAAATCATCTGCCTGATTCGTTCACTGATCGACACCGGCAAAGATTGGGTGGTGGAAACCCTGACTTCACTGGGCCAGTTGGCTGGCGCGAAAACCGCACCAAAAGGCGGTTATCCTGGCTGGCAGCCTGATGCTGATTCACCGGTGATGGCGCTGACGCGTAAAACCTATGAAGCCCTGTTTGGCAAAACGCCAAACATTCAGGTGATTCACGCGGGTCTGGAGTGTGGTCTGTTCAAGAAGCCGTATCCGAACATGGATATGGTGTCGATTGGGCCAACCATTACCGGTCCACACTCACCGGATGAGCAGGTGCACATTGAGAGCGTCGGTCTGTACTGGAAACTGCTGACTGCGCTGCTGAACGTGGTGCCAGAGAAGGCGTAAGTCTTTGCGATGCTGTAAGGAACCAGGCTAAGGCCTGGTTTTTTTATGCCTGCAATCCTGAGGTTAAGGATTCTCTTGCTAATAAGGTCGCAATATTTGCCGGAACCCATTTTGAGACCGACAGTAACATGCAGCATATTTCACTATAAATCCTGCTTATTACCCCAGCATTCTACCACTCCACACTCCCTCTCTAGTTTTAGACGCCGTTACGCCCAGATGTCTGGATGGCTAATAAGATTTCGTGCTAGCTTATGCGCTTTCGTTTGTTGCCCAGCGTTATGGGTTCAGAAAAAATGCCACCCACTCTCTTAATGAAAGGCCTGCCCCATGAGTGCGATTAACCGCCTGGAGATGCGTAATATCTCCATCGCTTTTGGCGGTTTTGCCGCACTGACCCAGGTCGATTTTCTGACCGAGGGCGGATCGGTGCATGCGTTGACCGGAGCCAATGGCGCGGGAAAATCCACCCTGATGGCAGTGCTATCCGGCGCGCACAGTGATTACAGCGGCGAGATTCTGCTGGACGATGCGCCGGTCTCCATTCGTTCACCGCGCGATGCCAAAAAACTCGGTATTCATTTGGTGCAGCAGGAAGTGGATGTGGCGCTGGTACCGCAGTTGAGCGTGGCGGAAAACATCCTGCTCGATCAATTGGCAGAACCCGGCCATGTCTATAGCTGGCGCGAGATCCGCCGTCAGGCGCGTGCCCTGCTCAATCAGCTGGAAGTGAACATCGATGTTAATCGTCTGGTGGAACGCTGCTCGCTGGCGGAGAAACAACAAATCCTGCTGGCGCGCGCCCTCTCCCATCACTGCCGTTTTCTCATTCTGGATGAACCGACCGCGCCGCTGGATCAGCATGAAAGCGAGCGTCTGTTTACCGTGGTGCGTCGTTTACAAAGCAACGGCATTGGCGTGGTGTTTATCTCCCACCGCATTCACGAACTAAAAGCCATCTGCGATCGCTTAACCGTGTTGCGTGATGGCCGCTTGATTGAAAGCAGCCCGATGGCGGCACTGAGTGGCGAGCAGATTGTTGAGAAAATGCTGGGGCACCAGTTGACCGATGTCTATCCACCTCGCCGTGAACAGAGTGAGCAACCGCTGCTGCTGTCGGTGGAAGGTCTGCACGATGATCAACTGCTGGCGGACATTTCACTGCATCTGCGCAAAGGCGAAATCCTCGGCATTGCCGGCTTAGCGGGTGCAGGGAAAACCGAGCTGTGTAAGGCGCTGTTTGGTGCAAACAAAAGCCGCGTAGAAAAAGGCGAGCTGCACGGCAAACCGTGGCGACCGCGTTCTCCACATGATTCGGTGGAAAACCGTATGGCGCTGGTGCCGGAAGAGCGTCGTAAAGAGGGTATTTTCATTGATGAACCGGTGAGCATGAACCTGAGCGTCAGCGCGGACAACAGTTTTTCCCGCTGGAGCCTGTTCGGTCATCGTCAGGCCTGGCGCTGGGCCGAAGAGGTGATTCAGCGCCTCAACGTGCGTACCACCGGCCCGGCGCAGATTCTGCGTCGTCTGTCGGGCGGGAATCAGCAAAAAGTGGCGATTGGAAAATGGCTGCGCAACAACGCCGATGTGCTGATTCTTGATGAGCCAACTAAAGGTGTCGATATCAAAGCCAAAACCGATCTGTTCAGCCTGATTGACGGCCTGGCACGTGAAGGCAAAGGCATCATCTACGCTTCGGGCGAGTTTTCCGAACTGGTCGGCTTATGTGACCGTATTTGTGTGCTCTGGGATGGGCGCATTGTGGCAGAGATGGAAGGTCGTCAGGCCACAGAAGAGATGCTATTGCTTTATTCCACCGGAGGAACCCCTGCGTGAGCAGCAAAGAACTATCCCTGAACCCGCAGGTTTCTCTGCGTCATAAACTATTCGATTTTCTCTATAAATGGGGCATGTTGCTGACCGTGGTGATTCTGATCACTGGGTTTGGTCTGGCATCGGACAGCTTCCTCGAGCCCACCAACATCATCAACATCCTGCGTTCGATTGCTATCGTCACGGTAATTGCGATTGGTGTGTCGATTTCGCTGACCATCGGCGGCTTCGATTTGTCGGTAGGCTCAACCGCCTCACTGGCCAATGCGCTGGTGATTTCGCTGTTTGTCTGGCACGGCTTTGGCACCACCGAAGCCATTATCATCACGCTGCTGCTGTGCACTCTGGTGGGGCTGCTAAACAGCTTCCTGATCGTGATTCTGCGCATTCCCGACATGCTGGCTACACTGGCCACCCTGTTTGTCATTCAGGGCGTGGCGATGACTTACAGCTTCGGCGGTTCGATTACCGAGAATATGGTGATGCCAAGCGGCGATATGGCGGAGGGCACTATCCCCGCAGCGTTCGGTCTGTTGGGTCAGGTGCCGACCATTGTGATCGTCATGCTGGTAGTGACGATTGTGGCACAACTGGCACTGTCATTGACCAAGCATGGCCGTCGCATGTACGCGCTGGGTGGCAATCCAGAAGCCGCACGCCTTTCCGGTATTCGCACCACGCGCTACCGCGTTTTGGCCTATGTACTCGCATCGCTGCTGGCCGGATTAGGCGGCATTCTGCTGGCATCGCGTATTGGCTCCTCGCAGGTGAACGCCGGCAGTGGATATTTGATGGATGCCGTTGCCGCGGCATGGATCGGCTTCTCGCTGGCCGGTTCCGGCAAACCTAACGCGCTCGGTACGCTGGTGGGCGCGGTGATTCTGGGTGTGTTGCAGAACGGGCTGGTGATGTTGTCCGTGCCTTATTACGCCATGGACATTATCAAAGGCCTGGTGCTGGCTCTGGCCCTGGCGATTACCTACATTCAGCGCCGCTAAGGCGCGTTTACTGAGAAAGAGATTCTAATGAAAAAAATTACCCTTTCGCTGCTGGCCTTAAGCCTGCTGAACGCCAGCGCTGCCTTTGCCGATACCGTTACCCCGGTTCCCGCAGCGATTGCGAATCACGAAGGTCCGGTGCGCATCGCCATCATCCGTAACCTGGGGTCTGACGATAACACCACGCAGTTTATTGCCGGTGCCATTCAGCAAGGTCGTCAACTGGGCTTTAAAGTCAGTACTTTCCTGAGTAACGGCGATGATGCGCGTTTCCAGGACTTTGTTAATCAGGCGATCAGCCAGAAATACGATGGCATCATTCTCTCTCACGGCAAAGAACCCTACTCCACCGCTCTGGTGCAACACATTGTCGATGCAGGTATCAAACTGTCCGTCTTTGATACCCCGGTAAATACGCCGGTCAATGGCGTGACCGTCACTGCGCAGGATGATGCCTCGCTGGCGCAGGCGTCACTGGGTCAGTTGATCAGTGATTTCCATGGTAAAGCCAACATCATCAAACTGTGGGTCGCAGGCTTCCCGCCGCAGGAACGCCGCCAGGTGGTGTATGAGAAACTGCTGAAAGAGAATCCAGGCATTCATCAGCTGGAATCCATTGGCGCAGTTTCTACCGATGTACAGGGCGACACCGCCAACAAAGTGGGTGCGATCCTGGCAAAATATCCTAAAGGTAAAATAGATGCGATTTGGGCGTCGTGGGATGCGTTCAGTCAGGGTGCTTATAAAGCGCTACAAGAGAATGGTCGTACTGAAATCAAAATCTACAGTATTGACGTGTCCAACCAGGACTTGCAGTTGATGCATGAGAAGAACAGCCCATGGGTGCAGACGGTCGCGGTCGATCCAAAAACCATCGGTGCGGTCAATATGCGCTTAGTGGCCAATAAAATCGCGGGTGAAGCCACTCCGGCAAGCTACGAGTTTAAAGCGTCTTCCATTTCGCAGCAGTTGCTGAATAGCCAGCAAGGGGCGATTAACGTAGCAACCCTGAACAAGATTATTCCAGGCTGGGGTGTGAACAACGATTTTGTTGCGCCGTGGTTTGCCACGCTGGAAGCGAAGTACGCCAAGAAGTAATTCAGTGGCCGAATAGGGCATCCTGGCGGCGCTTCAAGCCGCCAGGATGATAGCCAAGGCCATACTCAAGGTTTTACCAACCCAACACTAGCTGCCGCTCCAATTGCGGATCCACCAGCGTTACATGCAATCCCACCAACCGCACGCCGCGCCCGGCACGCCTTTCATCCCATGCCTGCCGCGCCACTGCGATCATGTCATCCTTGTTCAACACCGGCCAGACATGCTCCTGCGTGGTCTGCTGGAAATCATTAAATTTGAGCTTCACGCCCTGACGCGCGATTTGCTTGTCGGGACGGATATTTGTCAGCCGTCGATCCAGCTCAGCATAGAGGTAATCAATGATTGCCAGACACTGCTCCCAGTTGTGGATGTCCTCCATCAATGTGCGTTCGACACCGAGCGATTTGCGTTCGCGCTCCACCACCACATCGCGTTCATCAATGCCGTTGCTGCGCTCCCAGAGCACGCGGCCGAATTTACCAAATCTCTTCAGCAGCAAGGCGAGATCGGCTCTCTGCACATCGGCGCAGGTGCGCAGTCCCATCTCTTCCAGTTTTTTGGTCGCCACTTTTCCTACGCCAGGAATTTTGCTCAACGGTAGCGTCAGTAAAAAATCCGGCATCACTTGCGGTGTAATGACGTATTGCCCGTTGGGCTTATTTAAATCGGAGGCGATCTTGGCGAGGAATTTGATCGGCGCAATGCCAGCCGAGGCGGTTAAACCGGTTTCGCGCAGGATATCGGCACGTATCGCCTGCGCCATTAGCGTCGCTGATCCCTGACAATGCTCGCTATCGGTGACGTCAAGATACGCTTCATCCAGTGATAAGGGCTCAATCAATGGGGTGTAGCGTGAGAAAATATCGCGTATCTGGCGTGACGCCTCTTTATAGGCATCGAAGCGTCCAGGCAGTAATTTCAGATGCGGGCAGAGCTTGAGCGCCATTGCCGTCGGCATCGCGCTGCGCACGCCATATTTGCGCGCGGGATAGTTGGCGGTGCTGATGACACCACGCTGCACCCGGCTGCCGCCAATGGCGATAGGTATATCCGTTAATGAAGGATCGTCGCGCATTTCAACGGCCGCGAAAAAGCAGTCCATATCGACATGAATGATTTTGCGCATACGCCCTCCGAATACTGGATAAGTATACAGCAGCAAAAAACTTCGGCAATATTTGTTGAGCGATGAATTAAAGTTTACAAAATTCTGGTCGTAATCCCTTTAGGATTGCACCATTTTCACGGAGACTGTCTTGATTAAACCTCAGACAATGTTAATGTTGCGCTGCGGTAGCGGATATTTCCGATAATGCAATACCAAGACGCTCAGCGTCATCGTCTCTCTTCACTTCAAGGTACACACAGAATGGGCAGAATCGCATTGTGGCTTGCGATGATTCTTATGCCAGTCCTTAGCTGGGCCATTTCACCAGAGCCAACGCAACTGTCGGCACCGGTGAGCAAAGAGTTAAAGAAACAATTACTTGGCACTCCTGTTTTTATTCAGATCTTCAAGGAAGAGCGTACGCTGGAACTGTACGGCAAAATCGGTAATGAATATCGTCTGCTGGACAGCTATCGCATTTGTAATTTCTCTGGCGGATTAGGGCCTAAGCGTCGTCAGGGCGATTTTAAAAGTCCGGAGGGGTTTTATAACGTTAAGCTGAACCAGTTAAAACCGGACAGCCGTTTCTACCGCGCGATTAATACCGGCTTCCCGAATCAATACGATCGTGATAAAGGCTATGACGGTAACTATTTGATGATTCACGGTGATTGCGTCTCAATTGGCTGCTACGCCATGACCAACGCATCAATGGACGAGATCTTTACCTACGTCAACGCTGCGCTGCGCAACGGTCAGCAGGATGTACAGATCAATATCTATCCGTTCCATATGACCGATAGCAATATGCAGCGTCATCGCTACTCAACGTACATAAACTTCTGGCGTGAACTGCAGCCGGGTTATGCGTACTTCGAGAAGTACCACATACCGCCAACGGTTAATGTGACGACGACGGGTCAATATGCGGTGAACAGCACGCCGGTGATTTCTACACCGGATGCTGCCTCGAAGTCATTCCTGGCGCTCACCCAGGCAAAATAATGCCCACTCGCCTGGCACTATTCGGTGCCAGGTTTCATTTCCTGTCAGCGGCTGTGTCGCAATCACCGTCACAACGTCCTTCGGGGTTGTCTGCTGCATAAAATCAATTTCTACATCCTGATCGAGCAACTTGGCTTTGCCAAAAGGCGCACGACGAGTGATCCAATACAGATTGGTCGAGCAGAACGCCATCAGATATCGACCGTCCGACAGCAGCATGTTAAACACGCCCTTCTCGCGCATCTCAGCCGCCAGCTCAGCAATGTAGCGAAATACCGCCGGCCAGTTACCCGGAGTGCGCGGATAACGCTCAGACAGCTTATGCAGGATCCAGCAAAACGCTTTCTCACTGTCCGTTTCGCCAACGGGTCGGAAAGTCCCGGTCTCCAGCTGTTTGTAGCCTTTCAGCTGCCCGTTGTGCGCGTAGGTCCAGTTACGTCCCCACAGCTCACGGGTAAACGGATGGGTGTTTTCCAGCGACACTTCACCACGATTCGCCTGGCGGATATGAGCGACCACGGAATGTGATTTGATCGGGTATTCCTGCACCAAACGGGCGATCGGTGAGTTAAAGCTGGGCTGAGGATCTTTGAATGTGCGGCACCCTTTTCCTTCATAGAAAGTGATGCCCCAGCCATCTTTATGTGGCCCGGTTCCGCCGCCACGCTGCACCAGACCGGTAAAACTGAAACAGATGTCCGTGGGGACATTGGCGCTCATCCCGAGCAATTCGCACATAGCAACCGCCTTAAGTCAGCACTCCCGCGTGAGCAGGAGTGACGCGTCATTACTTAACCATCTCTTTTTCGATCAGCAGCATCAGGATATGAATCACTTTAATGTGAATCTCCTGAATGCGGTCAGCGTAGCCAAAATGCGGTACGCGAATTTCGATGTCCGCTGTGCCTGCCATTTTGCCGCCATCTTTACCGGTCAGGGTAATCACTTTCATCCCTTTGGCGCGTGCCGCTTCTACCGCTTTGATGATGTTCGCCGAGTTACCTGAAGTGGACAGGCCCAGCAGTACATCGCCTTCACGGCCTACGGCTTCGATATAGCGCGAGAACACATGGTCATAGCCAAAATCGTTGCTGACGCAGGAAAGGTGGCTCACATCAGAGATGGCAATCGCCGGGTAGCCAGGACGATTTTCACGGTAGCGCCCCGTCAGTTCTTCAGCAAAGTGCATCGCATCACAGTGAGAACCACCGTTGCCACAGGAGAGCACTTTGCCCCCTGCTTTGAAGCTGTCTGCCAGCAAGACTGCCGCGCGCTGAATCGCGTGAATGTTCGCTTCGTCACTCAGGAATTTATTAAGCGTATCGGCTGCTTCATTAAGTTCTGAGCGAATAATGTCCTGATACATAGGGATGTCCTTTAAAGGAAAGATTTACTCTGCAAGTTTAACGGAATGGGACAAAGCCGCAAAGCGCCTGCATCGGGGAAAAAGGCCCGGGCTTTGCCATTCCTGCTCTGTTGGTGTCCAGAGAGTGCGATTTTGTGAGTTCTGTTGTAATTGCGATGTAAACAGATTGCTAAAAAGCGACCACTGCTCTAAACCTTACCTTATAACAGGTCAGACCTCTTACAACTTACGGAGCGGTTCATTATGTTGCTTGCCTCGATTGTCGCGACGCTGATTGTCATTAGCGCCCTCTTTTACCATCAAGTTTCGCTGCGGCTCAGCAGCGTAATCCTGTTGCTATGGACCGCCGGGCTGGCCGCTGCAGGCCTGTGGACGCCGTGGCTGCTGCTGCCACTGGCGATTATCCTGCTGCCCTTCAATCTGCCGGCCATGCGTCGCAGCATGTTCTCCAAACCTGCGCTGCACAGCTTCCAGAAAGTGATGCCGCCGATGTCGCGTACGGAAAAGGAAGCGATTGATGCCGGTACGACCTGGTGGGAAGGCGATCTGTTTCGTGGCAAGCCAGACTGGCAGAAACTGCACAACTATCCGCAGCCACGTCTGACGGAAGAGGAACAAGCCTTCCTCGAGGGGCCGGTCGAAGAAGCCTGTCGTATGGCGAATGATTTCCAGATCACTCACGAACTGGCCGATCTTCCGCCGGAACTGTGGGCGTATCTCAAGCAGCATCGCTTCTTCGCCATGATCATTAAGAAAGAGTATGGCGGCCTAGAATTCTCCGCCTATGCTCAGGCGCGCGTCTTGCAAAAACTGGCGGGCGTTTCCGGTATCCTGGCGATCACCGTGGGTGTACCTAACTCACTCGGCCCAGGCGAACTGTTGCAGCATTACGGCACCGATGAGCAGAAAGATCACTATTTACCACGTCTGGCACGCGGCGATGAAATTCCGTGCTTCGCGCTGACCAGCCCGGAAGCGGGTTCGGATGCGGGTGCCATTCCGGATACTGGCGTGGTGTGCATGGGCGAATGGCAAGGCCAGCAAGTGCTGGGCATGCGCCTGACATGGAATAAGCGTTACATTACGCTGGCACCGATTGCTACCGTGCTTGGCCTGGCCTTTAAACTCTCCGATCCCGATCATCTGCTGGGTGAGACTGAAGAGCTGGGCATTACCTGCGCCCTGATCCCGACGCAAACGCCGGGCGTAGAGATTGGCCATCGCCACTTCCCGCTTAACGTGCCGTTCCAGAACGGTCCAACACGCGGTAAAGATATTTTCGTGCCGATCGATTTCATCATTGGTGGCCCGTCGATGGCCGGTCAGGGCTGGCGTATGCTGGTTGAATGTCTGTCAGTCGGTCGCGGCATCACCTTGCCTTCCAACTCGACCGGTAGTCTGAAAAGCATTGCGCTGGCAACCGGTGCTTATGCGCATATCCGTCGTCAGTTCAAAGTCTCTATCGGTAAAATGGAAGGCATCGAGGAACCGCTGGCACGCATTGCCGGTAACGCCTACGTGATGGATGCGGCGGCTACGCTTATCACTAGCGGCATTATGCTGGGTGAAAAACCGGCGGTGCTGTCGGCGATTGTGAAATATCACTGCACCCACCGCGGCCAGCGCGCCATTATCGATGCGATGGATATCGCCGGCGGTAAAGGCATTATGCTGGGCGACAACAACTTCCTGGCGCGAGCTTATCAGGGCGCACCGATTGCGATTACCGTGGAAGGCGCCAATATCCTGACGCGCAGCATGATCATCTTTGGCCAGGGCGCGATTCGCTGCCATCCATGGGTGCTGGAAGAGATGAACGCTGCGGCGAAAAACGATCTGGTGGCCTTTGACCGTGCCTTGTTCAGCCATATTGGCCATGTCGGTAGCAACAAAGTGCGCAGTCTGTGGCTCGGTTTAACCGGAGGCCGCACCAGCGCATCGCCAACCCGCGACGTGACCCGCCGCTACTATCAGCAGCTCAACCGCCTGAGCGCCAACCTGGCACTGCTGTCAGATGTGTCGATGGCGGTGTTAGGCGGCAGCCTGAAACGTCGTGAACGTATCTCAGCACGTCTGGGGGATGTGCTGAGCCAGATGTACCTCGCTTCTGCCACCCTGAAACGCTTTGACGACGAAGGCCGCAATGAAGCCGATCTGCCGCTGGTGCACTGGGGCGTACAGGATGCGCTGCATCAGGCTGAGGTGGCGATGGATGACCTGCTGCGTAACTTCCCTAATCGCCTGGTGGCAGGCGCGCTGCGCATGGTGATTTTCGCCGGTGGCAAACACTGCCCGGCACCGTCTGACAAACTGGACCACAAGCTGGCGAAGCTGTTGCAACTGCCGTCAGCCACCCGTACGCGGCTGGGCCGTGGCATGTACCTGACGCCAAGCGAACACAATCCAGCAGGCCAACTGGAGCAGGCGCTGCAGGATGTGATGGCAGCGGAAGTGATTCATGAACGTCTTTGCCAGCAGCAGAAAAAACATCTGTCGTTTACCCGTCTGGATGCGCTGGCACAGCGTGCGTTGAAAGAGGGCTGGATTGATGAGAGCGAAGCCAAAGTACTGACGCGCGCTGAAGCCAGCCGTCTCAAAGCCATCAACGTCGATGAGTTTGTGCCGGAGGCACTGGCCTCACCGAAGCCGCAGGATAAAGGCGCCACACGCGCCAGTGAAGCGGCATAAAACGAAAAAGCCTCCTGACGGAGGCTTTTTTAATGGGGCCTGGCATAACTTATCCCGCATACATACAGCGGTTCCGCTGCCAAAGCGGGTAGTGAATGGCGCACTTATAAGATTGAAGCCTGACTTACCCCGCCTGACGAATACGCGCAATTAACGCATCGACATCCGCAATATGATCTGCCGCGAGAATCAACGTACGGCCCAGCGTGATGCAGCTACGAATACATTCGGTACGCATGGTATCATCAGCAATCTGTTTAAAATCGGCAACGTGTGACATGCCCACGGTGCGACGAATCAGTTCCGTGCCGCAATAACCAATGGTGTCGCTCCATACTTTGCGCAGGAAGGCTTCCGCATAGCCCGGATACGCCAGCGCCACATCAGAAGTGTTGGCGTGTGCCAGTTCGAGGAAGCGGCTGGAGAACTGCGTCCAGACCTCATGCGCATCGCTCAGACGACGCTCGCGCCCTTCTGCCGCTTCACGCGGGGCCAGCAGGCCCGGCAGGCAGCAGTAGTTAATCAGCAGATTGCCAATCGCGCTGCCGACATCAAAGCCTATCGGACCGAAATAGCCAAACTCCGCATCGATCACCTTAAGGCTACCATCGGCCACGAAGATTGAGCCGCTGTGCACATCGCCATGCAGTAGCGCTTCGGCATCCGCAAAGAAGCGGTGCTTCAGCCCGGCCACCGCGATTTTCAGCGCATCGTCAGTGCGCAGGCTGACCACCAGCGGCTCCAGTGCCGCCGGGTATTTATTACGCTCGTGATCGATAAAGGGATCGTTGAAGAACAGGTCTTCGGTGATTTCGCACATTTCCGGGTTGATGAAACGCGCGACTTCGGCCTTTTTCTTGTGAGGATGCAGGAAAAAATCAGAAGTATGGAACAGCGTCTGCGCCAGATATTCGCCCAGCTGACGACCCGCTTCAGGGTAGTAAGCACCTTGCACCAGCTCGCCGCGCCAGATGCGATGGCTGGAGAGATCTTCCATCACCATCACCGCCAGTTCGGCATCGTAATGGGTGACGTTAACCGTGTGCTCTGGGCAATGTTTATAGTGCTCAACCAGCGTCTGCGCTTCGAGGCGCGCGCGATCCAACGTTAACGGCCAGGACTCACCCACGCAACGCACATAAGGCAGTGCCTGTTTCACCACCACACGGCTCTGTCCCTGGTTATCGAAAATCTTGAACACCAGGTTGAGATTACCATCGCCGATCTCTTCTGCGCTGACCAGCGCTGACGGATCGTCCACACCGCCAAATTTTTTAGCATATTCCACCGCATCAGCAGCGGTGAAGGTACGGTATTGCGACATTGCCTGTTCCTCGACATTCGATAGTAATAAGCCGTTTGGACGTCTATACATCCGTCACGCATGTTGGCACAATAGCCGCTATTAACGCAACAGGGATTTCACACCATGCAAACACTTCGTACCACCAGTCTTGAGGTCCGCGATAATCAACTGTGGATCCTCGACCAGCAAGCGCTGCCACAACAACAAAACTGGCTGCCTGCGCACACTGTGACGCAGTTGGTTGATCATATCCATGCGCTACGCGTGCGCGGCGCCCCGCTGATTGGCCTTTCAGCCAGCTTGCTGCTGGCGCTGTTGGGCGAGCAAGGTGTCACCCGCGCGGCATTGGCGGAAGCGCTGGAGGTGTTGCGTGCGTCACGCCCGACTGCCGTCAACCTGATGAACAATCTGGATCGTATGAAGATTGCGCTGGCGGAGAGCGATCACGTCAACGCCCTGAGCGCCGAAGCGCTGCGCCTGGTGGCAGAAGATAAGCAGCTGTGTGACAACATTGCCCGCGCCGGCAGCGCTCTGGTCAAGCCCGGCAGCCAGCTGCTGACGCACTGTAATACCGGCGGTCTCGCCACCGCAGGCGTGGGTACCGCACTGGGCGTGATTGCGCATGCCCATCAGCAAGGTTTGGTGAAAAGCGTCTGGGTGGATGAGACGCGACCACTGTTGCAGGGCGGTCGTTTAACCGCGTGGGAGCTGGGCGAGCTGCACATTCCCTACCAGCTGATCACCGATTCGATGGCTGCAAGTTTAATGGCGCGCGGCGTGGTCGATGCGATTTGGGTCGGCGCGGATCGCATTGCCGCCAACGGCGATGTGGCGAACAAAATCGGCACCTACAGCCTGGCGGTACTGGCGCACTATCACGGCATTCCGTTCTATGTGGCGGCGCCGCACACCACGCTGGATCGTCAATGCCCGAACGGCGATGCTATCCCGATTGAGCAGCGTGCCGCCAGTGAAGTCACCGGCGTATCCGGCAGTTTTGGTGGTGTGCAGTGGGCACCGGATAATGCGGTGGTCTACAACCCGGCGTTTGATGTTACGCCAGCTGCACTGATTAGCGGTTGGGTGTTGGATACCGGCGTCGTGACGCCAGGGCAGGTTAAGGAAGGGATTTTTCAGCCTTAAAGGTGCGCCAGATGGCGTATCCTGTGCTTACGGTGCGCCAGAAATGAAAAAGTCGCCATAAATGGCGACATTATGATGACGAGCCCTATGTTGTCAGATGCACCCTGAAGAGTGCCCTTTCAATGGCTGATTCCATTTATTCGTATGCAGGTTTAAGCGCACAGCGCGTTATGCCAGACGAGGATAAGCATCCGCAATCTTGTCGCCGGTAAAGTTGGCGATCCAGCCTTCCTGATTATCGAAAATACGAATCGCGGTAAAGTGCGGCTCAGAACCCATATCAAACCAGTGTGCCGTGCCTTCAGGTACTGAAATCAGATCATTCTTCTCGCACAAAATCTGGTAAACCTCATTGCCAATATGCAGGCAAAACAGGCCAGACCCTTCGACGAAGAAACGCACTTCATCTTCGCTGTGCGTGTGTTCATTCAGGAACTTCTCGCGCAACGCCTGCTTGTTAGGATTGTCTGCACGCATGCTCAGCACATCCCAGCTCTGATAACCTTTCTCTGCCACCAGACGATCGATCGCGTGCTGATACGCTTTGATCACCGTTTCAGCGTCAGGGTCGTTACCCAGATCGCGATCCGCTTCCCAACGCTCAAAGCGAACGTTTTTGGCGTTCAGGCGCTCGCGAATCGCCTCGGCATCGGTACTGTGCCACAGTGGCTGGCTGGACTCGGTATCGCTAAAAATTGTCAGTGCACTCATGTTAAATCGACTCCGGATTAATCTGCGAAAAATCGTTTACCTGATGATGGCGACTGGCGTTATCGGCCTCGCCACGAATTAACTGCAATGTGTGCCAGCCTGCTTGTGCCGCGGCATCCAGTTCCTGATGGATATCTGACAGGAACAGCAACGAAGAGGGTGCCAGGCCAATGTGTTCGGCGATGTTGTGATACGACTGGGTTTCACGCTTGGCGCCAACCGCTGTATCAAAATAGCCGCTAAACAGCGAGGTTAAATCACCTTCATCGCTGTAGCCAAATAACAGTTTCTGCGCAGGCACCGATCCCGAGGAATAAACATACAGGGCAATCCCTTGTTGCTGCCAGCGTTCAAAGGCGGGCAGCACATCGGGATAAAGGTGGCCGGTGAACTGACCTTCAACATAACCCGCACGCCAGATCATCCCTTGCAGCGCTTTCAACCCCGGCGATTTGCGATCTTCATCAATAAAACCGATCAGCGTGGCGATGAGGTCATCCAGCGATGCTTGTGGCGCCGCTGACTCTTCACGCACTGCGTTTAGCGCCGCAACCACCTTCTCATCCGTTTGGTTATCCCGCACGAAGGCTGCCAGATGCTGACGTGCATAAGGAAACAGGACATTGTGCACAAACTGAATATCACTGGTGGTGCCTTCAATATCAGTAACAATCGCGCGAATCATTGGGTCTCCAGCAGTCGACGTTGCAGTTCACATTCAAACAGGAATTCCAGCCCTTCCAGGTGGCGGCGCGCTTCGTTGACGTCCTTGCCCCAGCAGGTCAAGCCATGGCCACGTAACAGGAAGCCGTACCGCAACGGCGTGTCCGCCGCAAAAGCTTCAATGCGCCGCGCCAGTGCCTCAATATCCTGATCGTTATCAAACAGGGGAATCGCAACGGTATTGAGATGCGTGTCCTGACCCGCGAGGGTTTTCTGCATCTCGTAGCCGCTCAGCAACAGCGCACTGCCCTTCTCTACACGCGACAGTACGGTGGAATTCACCGTATGGGTATGCAGTACAGCCCTGGCCTGTGGGAACAAACGATAAATCAGGGTATGCAGCCCGGTTTCCGCCGACGGTTTACGTCCCGAAGGGACACTATTTGTCGCGATCTCCACCTGAATAAAGTCATCACGCGTCAAACTGCCTTTATCTTTACCTGATGCGCTTAGCAGGCAATATTCGGCATCCTGGCGCACCGACATGTTTCCGCCCGTCGCGGGTGCCCAGCCTTTTGCGCCAATCCAGTGGCAGGCGGCCACTAAATGTTCCAGTGGGAGAAAATCCGTCATAGTGAAGGTGAGGCTCCGCAGTTGTTTTAGACGTCTAAGCGTCTCGATTGCCAAATATTAGCATCCTGTGTAGAGTGGCAGCAACACAGGGTTTCTCCGCATTGACATTCGCGCTTAAGGCCACTAAATAATGACGCAGCTCAACCTGACTCCCGAGAGCAAATTACCGGCGCTCGGCACCACGATTTTCACGCAAATGAGCGCCCTTGCCGCGCAGTTCAACGCCATCAATTTATCACAGGGTTTTCCGGATTTTGACGGCCCGCAATATTTACAGGATCGTCTGGCCTATCATGTGAGCCAGGGCGCAAACCAATATGCGCCGATGATCGGTGTGTTACCCCTGCGTGAAGCGATTGCCGATAAAACTGCTGAGCTTTACGGTCACACGCCCGATGTTAACAGTGATATCACTGTAACCGCCGGCGCGACCGAGGCACTGTATGCCGCGATTACGGCGCTGGTGCGTCCGGGCGATGAAGTGATCTGCTTCGATCCCAGCTACGACAGTTACGCGCCTGCTGTGCAACTGGCCGGCGGCGTGCTGAAACGCATTGCATTGCAGCCACCGGGATTCCGCGTTGACTGGAGTGAATTCCGCAGCTTGCTGAGCGCGAAAACCCGTTTAGTCATTCTGAATACGCCGCACAACCCTTCTGCGACCGTGTGGCGAAAAAGCGATCATGCCGAGTTATGGCAGGCGATCGCTGAGCAGGAAATCTATGTGTTGAGCGATGAAGTCTACGAACACATCTGTTTTGATGCAGAGGGCCACGCCAGCGTGTTAGCGCATGCCGAGTTACGCCAGCGTGCCGTTGCCGTCTCTTCGTTTGGCAAAACCTTCCATATGACCGGATGGAAAGTGGGCTACTGTGTTGCACCAGCAGCGATCAGCGCCGAAATCCGTAAAGTACACCAGTATCTGACGTTTTCGGTTAATACCCCGGCGCAGCTGGCGATTGCCGATATGCTGCGTCAGGAGCCGGAACACTATCGTGACCTGCCGGCCTTCTATCGCGAACGCCGCGATTGTCTGGTTGATGCATTGTCGGGTAGCCGCTTCAAGGTGTTGCCGTGCGAAGGCACTTACTTTGTGCTGCTGGATTACAGCGCCATTTCCGATCTGGATGACGTCAGTTTCTGCCAATGGCTAACCAAAGAAGTCGGCGTGGCAGCCATTCCGCTGTCGGTATTCTGTGCCGATCCGTTCCCGCACAAGCTGATTCGCCTGTGCTTTGCCAAACAACCCGCGACACTTATCGCCGCTGCGGAGCGCTTATGTCAGCTTTAAAAATTACCGTTCTGCAGGAAACCCTGAGCTGGATGGACGGCGAAGCCAACCTTCATCACTTCGATGGCGTATTGAAAGGCATTGAAGGTCGCGATCTGATTCTGCTGCCCGAAATGTTCACCACGGGTTTTGCCATGGAAGCAGCAGAGAGTTCGCTGCCGCAGCAACAGGTCATTGAATGGCTGCACAGCCATGCGAAAACCAGCAATGCGCTGGTCGGTGGCAGCGCAGCCATCCAGACTGAAAAAGGCGCCGTGAACCGTTTTCTGCTGGTTGAACCGAATGGCACCGTGCACCAATACGACAAACGTCATCTGTTCCGCATGGCCAATGAACATCAGCATTACGTTGCGGGTGATACGCGAGAAGTGTTCACCTGGCGCGGCTGGCGTATTCTGCCACAGATTTGCTACGACCTGCGTTTCCCGGTGTTCTCTCGCAATCACAATGATTACGATCTGGCGCTGTACGTTGCCAACTGGCCAGCACCACGTGCGCTGCACTGGCAGTCACTGCTGTTAGCGCGTGCGATTGAAAACCAGGCGTACATTGCCGGTTGCAACCGCGTCGGTAGCGATGGCAACAGCCATCAGTACAGCGGGGACAGTCGGATTATTTCGCCATTGGGCGAGATTCTGGCCGCAGGCGAGCCTTTTGCCCGCGCCCGTCTCGATGCGGAATTGTCGCTGGACGATCTGCAAGCCTATCGCGAACGCTTCCCGGCGTGGCGAGATGCCGATGGCTATACATTGAAGTCATAAAAAAACCCCGGTTTTCCGGGGTTTTATTTATCACAAGTTGATTACAGATCGAAGCGATCCAGATTCATCACTTTGGTCCAGGCTGCCACGAAGTCATTGACGAACTTCTGTTTGGCATCGCTGCTGGCATAGACTTCAGCCAGTGCGCGCAGGATAGCATTGGAACCAAACACCAGATCGGCACGGGTGGCGCTGTATTTCACTTCACCGCTGACACGATCGCGGCCTTCGAACAGCTCGGCGCTCTCATCGGTGGCGCGCCATGCGGTGCGCATATCCAGCAGGTTGACGAAGAAGTCATTGCTCAATACGCCAACACGATCGGTGAACACGCCATGCTGACCGCCGTCGAAGTTGGTGCCCAGCACACGCAAACCGCCCAGCAGCACGGTTAATTCCGGTGCGCTCAGCGTCAGCTGCTGTGCTTTATCCAGCAGCAGGGTTTCGGTGGATGAGCCACCTGCGATACGACGATAGTTACGGAAACCATCGGCCAGCGGTTGCAGCACGTCAAATGACTCCACCTCAGTTTGGTCCTGACGCGCATCGACACGGCCCGGTGTAAACGGTACTTGCACCGCCACACCCGCCGCTGCAGCAGCCATTTCAATACCCACACTGCCGGCCAGAACGATCACATCCGCCAGCGACGCTTTACCAGACTCCTGCTGAATTTTTTGCAGGGTTGGCAGCACATCGTGAATCACGCTGGCGTTCACCGCCCAACCGTTTTGCGGTGCCAGTGCCAGACGTGCACCGTTGGCCCCGCCACGTTTGTCACCGCCACGGAAAGTGGAAGCAGATGCCCAGGCAGCAGAGACCAGTTGGCTGGCGCTGAGACCGGAAGCAGCAATCTTCGCTTTCAGATCGGTGATCTCATCAACGGTTGGCTGGTGGATCGCGGCAGGCAACGGGTCCTGCCAGATCAGATCTTCTTTTGGCACTTCCGGGCCGATGTAACGCGCTTTTGGCCCCATATCGCGGTGGGTCAGTTTGAACCAGGCACGGGCAAAGGCTTCATTGAACGCCTGTGGATCGTTGAGGAAACGGCGGGAGATCTTGCCGAACTCTTCGTCAAAACGCAGCGTCAGATCGGTCACCAGCATGGTGGGCTTGCGCTTTTTCTCGGGATCGAACGGGTCTGGAATGATCGCTTCCGCATCCACCGCTTCGAACTGGATCGCGCCTGCTGGGCTGTGTGTCTGTACCCATTCGTATTTGAACAGGTTCTCGAAGAAGTAGTTGCTCCACTGGGTAGGCGTCTGCGTCCACACCACTTCCAGACCGGAGGTAATCGCATCCGCACCGGCACCGCTGCCGTAGCTGCTGCTCCAGCCGAGGCCCTGCGCTTCAATTGGCGAGGCTTCTGGATCAACACCCACGTGGCTGGCGGCAGCCGCACCGTGGGTTTTACCCAATGTATGACCACCGGCAATCAGCGCGACGATCTCTTCATCGTTCATGCCCATATTGCCGAAGGTGGCGCGAATCGCTGGTGCCGCTGATTTCGGATCGCCGCTGGCTTCCGGGCCTTCCGGGTTGACGTAGATCAGGCCCATTTCGGTGGCACCCACCGGCGCATTGGCAAGACTTTCTGGGTGGCGATGCGCCAGCCATTCAGTTTCGTTACCCCAATCCACATCCAGATCCGGTTCCCACACGTCTTCACGTCCGGCACCAAAACCAAAGGTGCGGAAGCCGGCATTTTCCAGCGAGACGTTACCCGCCAGAATATAGAGGTCGGCCCAGGAAATTTTCTGACCGTATTTCTGTTTTACCGGCCACAGCAGGCGACGTGCTTTATCGAGGCTAACGTTGTCTGGCCAGGAGTTAAGCGGCGCGAAACGCTGCTGCCCACGGCCGGAACCGCCACGACCATCCACGGTGCGGTAAGTACCGGCACTGTGCCACGCCATGCGAATGAACAGCCCAATATAGCTGCCCCAGTCGGCTGGCCACCAGGATTGAGAGTCGGTCAGAATAGCGCGGATATCCGCTTTTAACGCCGGGTAATCCAGCTTGCTGAACTCGTCGCGGTAGTTGAAGTTTTCACTGAGAGGATTGGAACGGTTGGAGTGCTGATTTAACAGGTCGACACGTAACATATTTGGCCACCAGTCGCGGTTGGTTGTTCCGCTCCCCGCGCCACGTGCCAGTACGCTTTTTTCTTCAGACGCCCCGTGATGAAAGGGGCACTTACCTGACGCTGCTGCATTATCGTTATTGTCGTGCGTGCTCATTTTTCGGCTCCGTTTGCTTCACATTGTCCGGTAAAGATAACCGTACCTTGTGAAAGAATATATTTGGATGAACCGAAGGTTTTGATAGTTTCTGTCTTTCAAGCGCAGCGTGTGACATGGCGCACATAAAGTAGGGCTTTATCGTCAGCTGCGCATAATTTCGTCACTAAAACAGGTGTCGTTTGCAGCCAGTTGTCCCTAAATGCGCACCCTGCAGTCACTGGAGTGTTGCAGGGTCGCCATTTAGGGTGGCCGTGACAAAATTAGCTGCCGCGATAGGTTGACCACGACCACGGTGAGATCAGAAACGGCAGATGATAATGGCTGCCCGCCGAACCAATCACAAAATCAATCTGTGCACTGACGTACAGCGCATCGCGTCCGTCAGCAGCGAAATAGTCACCGATCTCTGCGGTCAATCGATAATGGCCCGGTGCTAACGGCTCGGGCGTTAAATCTTTAATACGGCCATCGCTATCGGTTTCCCCCTCCGCTATCGGCAACCAGCCTTCCGGGCTGTTCTGCTCCAGGGATATGGCCACGCCGATAGCGGGTTTACCCAGCGCGGTATCCAGAATGTGAGTGGTAATGGTGCTCATACAATGCTCTCCTTAAGCCGTAACAGGGTGATTTCACGCAGTTGCGTCAGCGCTTCCTGCTGCTCTGTCTCTGCATCATTGTTGAGCCTGCGCTGCAATTCCGCCAGCATCTCCTCGCCACTCCGCCCTTTGGCACGAATCAAAAACACCCGGTTGAAGCGCTTTTCATAGGATTGATTGCCCGCCAGCATGGCAAATTGCAGCGCGCCATCGGCCTGCTGCATCGCCGACTGCTCATTGCGTGACAATACTGCCTCTTTGCCCGCGCCCGCGGCTTTTTCACCAATACGGGGGTGAGCGTGTAATGCTTGTTCCAGTTCGGCACCTTGCCAGCGCTTTGCCAGTGTTTCGGCGGTCGTATAGAGCGCTTCCACATCCGCAAAAGGCCGTGCGGCCACCAGCGCCTGCTGCCAGTCAGGAATTGCCACGCAGTGGGCTATCGCTGTGTGTGCCTCATTGGGCGTGGCATCGTTAAACACCGCTAACTCCATGCAACGGCTCCTTAAGCCTGTGCCAGATCGTTGACCGCTTGCAGATAAGCCTGCACGCCCAATGCCACATCGGCTACCTGTACGGACTCGGCTGGATGATGGCTAATACCGCGATAGTTGCGCACGAACAGCATACCCACTGGCCAGCGATCGGCGATCGCAATCGCGTCGTGCCCTGCGCCGCTTGGCAAAGAAACGCTGCGGCCCTGTACGGTTTCCACCGCGTGGCTCAGCGCCTGTTGCAAACGTGCATCACAGGCGGTTGCCGCAATACGGTAATACTCGCTAGCGGTAAAAGTCAGTCCACGCCGCAAGGCAATCGCTTCGGCTTGTGTCAGCAGCGCGGACAACAGGCGCTCCAGCGGCTCATCCTGCGGCCCACGCACATCCAGTGAAAACTGCACTTCACCGGGGATAACATTCACGGCGCCCGGCAAACAGCTCAGGGTGCCGACCGTGGCCACCAGTTGTGGATCTTGCTCGGCAGTGGTGTGCTCAACAAACACCATCCACTCGGCGGCGGCGGCCAGTGCGTCTTTACGATGGGTCATCGGCACCGTGCCAGCGTGGCCCGCTTCACCGATAAAGCTGCAATTCAAACGACGCGCGCCGTTAATCGCGGTCACCACGCCAAGCGCCAAATCTTCCTGTTCCAGACACGGCCCTTGTTCTATGTGCAGTTCAAGGTAAGCCGCAATGTCGTTGACGTCGCGTGCTGCCTGCAAAATGTTGGCAGCGTCCAGACCGAGATCCAGCATCGCTTCCGCCACAGTTATACCGTTTCCATCCGGATGCGTTACCCAACTCTCGGGCCATGTGCCGGTAATACCCCGGCTGCCCAACAGCGTGATGCCAAAGCGCGTGCCCTCTTCATCGCCGAACCCAACAATCTCAATCGCCAGCGGTAAGCGCAGCTGACGATCGTGCAGCCACTGTACGGTTTCAATAGCACTCAGCACACCCAGCATGCCGTCATAGCGCCCGGCATTGCGCACCGTGTCCAGATGAGAGCCCAACAGCAGCGCCTGCGCGCCGGGTTCAGCAGACTCATAACGACCACAGATATTGCCCACAGCATCTTGCCAGGTGGTCATGCCGGCCGCCTGCATCCATTCTGCCACGCGGGCGTTGGCGCGGACCTGTTCAGGCGAGAGATAGACACGCGTCAGACCATCCTCACTTTCACTGATTTCAGCCAGGGCATCGCAGCGTGCCATGACGCGGGCAGCGGCGGACTGCGCCTCGCTGGCGGTCATCAGGCTTTTGCTCATGCGTGGCTCCCGTAATGATCCCACGCCGCCTGCATGGCCGCGCCTTGTGTCGAACGGTAACCCACATGGTTCAATACCGCTTCCAGCGCGCTCAGGGTTTGCATCACGCAATCTTTGCGCGCGTTGTAGCCCATGGTGCCGATGCGCCACACTTTGCCGTGTAGCGGGCCAAACGAGGTGCCGATCTCAATACCAAAATCTTCCAGCACCAATTTGCGCACCTGGTCGCCATTCACGCCCTGCGGGATCACCACACCGAGCACGTTGTTCATTTTGTGTTTCAGGTCGCCAAAGGTTTCGAGGCCCATGCCCTGAATGCCTTTCAGCATCGCCTCGCCGTGCAACTTATGACGTGCAATGCCGTTATCCAGCCCTTCCTGCATCATCAAACGCGCACACTCACGTGCACCAAACAGCGCGGTGGTGGCTTCGGTATGGTGGTTCAGACGTTCCGGCCCCCAGTAATCCATGATCATGCCGAGATCGAAATAGTTGGAATAAATCATCTCCTCATCACCATCCTGATGATCCGCGGTACGGATGCCCTCTTCCACACACTTACGTTTGCGGATCACCGCTTCCATCTGCGGGCTGAGGGTGATCGGAGAAGTACCCGACGGACCGCCAAGGCACTTCTGCATACCGGCAGAGACCGCATCCAGTCCCCAGGCATCGGTTTCCAGCACGTTACCGCCCAGTGAAGCGGTGGCATCGGTATAGAACAGCACGCCATATTTCTGGCAGATGGCGCCGAGTTGTTCCAACGGCTGCAGCATGGTGGTGGAAGTATCACCCTGCACCGTCAGCAGCAGGCGCGGCTGCACTTTTTTGATCGCGTCTTCAATTTGATCGGGGGTGAACACTTCGCCCCACGGCACTTCAATAGTGTGCACTTCGGCGCGGCAGCGGCGGGCAATCTCACACAGCAGATGGCCAAAGCGGCCAAACACCGGCACCAGCACTTTGTCGCCCGGACGGATAGCCGAGAGCAGAATCGCTTCGATACCGGCGCGCGAGGTGCCGTCAATCAACATGGTCCAGCGGTTTTCGGTACGAAATACACCACGATACAGCGCCATCACTTCATTCATGTAGTGCGTCATCGCCGGATCGTACTGACCCAGCAGCTGGCTCGACATGGCGCGCAGGACACGCGGATCGGCGTTGATAGGACCAGGGCCCATCAGCAGGCGTTGTGGTGGATTTATTTGCGAAAACTGACTGATATCCATGTGCTATTCCTTTTGAAGACTTAAAGACGGACGGTGGAGATAAACTGTTTAAGCTCGGCGGTCTGCGGGTTGGCAAACAGCGTTTTGCTGTCACCCTGCTCCCAGACGCGGCCCTGATGCATAAACACCACGCGATCGCCCACATCACGGGCGAAGTTCATTTCATGGGTAACGAGGATCAAGGTCATGCCCTCGGCAGCCAGCTGTTCCAGCACCTTCAGCACTTCACCCACCAGTTCAGGATCGAGCGCTGAGGTGATCTCGTCACAGAGTAATACTTTCGGCTGCATCGCCAGCGCACGGGCAATCGCCACACGCTGTTGTTGTCCACCGGATAAATTGGCCGGGTAGTAGTTGATGCGTTCGCCAAGGCCGACCTTTTCCAGCATCTGCGTCGCCAGCTCGCGACATTCGGCTTCGCTCTTCTTCAGTACCCGGCGCGGCGCCAGCATCACGTTTTCCAGCGCGGTCATGTGCGGGAACAGGTTGAAGTTCTGGAACACCATGCCCACCGAGCGGCTGATTTCACGCGCCTGGGATTCACGGTCGGTGATCGTCATACCGCCGAGTTTGATGCTGCCTTCCTGGTAGCCTTCCAGCCCGTTCATGCAGCGCAGCAAGGTACTTTTGCCCGAGCCGCTGCGGCCGATGATCGAAATCACCTCGCCGTTGTCGATATCCAGATCGACACCTTTCAGGACGTGGTTGTCGCCGTAGTACTTCTGGACCTGATTAATGGTGATGAGCGGCATTGAATTTTTTCTCCAGGTACTGGCTGTAACGCGACAGCGGATAACACATCAGGAAGTAACCCAGCGCCACCAGGCCAAATACCTTAAAGGGCTGATACGTCACATTGTTCAAAATAGTGCCGGCTTTCGTCAGCTCGACGAAACCGATAATCGAGGCCAGCGCGGTGCCTTTAATCACCTGAACGGCAAAGCCCACGGTCGGCGCGATGGCGATGCGAATCGCCTGCGGTGCCACCACGCGAAACAGCGTTTGACCAAAAGTCAGGCCGAGGCAACGCGATGCTTCCCACTGGCCCTTCGGCAGCGCACGAATACTGCCGTGCCAGATATCCACCAAAAATGCGCTGGTGTAGAAAGTTAATGCCAGCGAAGCGGCGGTCCAGGGCGCCACATCAATGCCAAACAGCCCGACGCCAAAGAAGGCGAGGAACAGCTGCATCAACAACGGCGTGCCCTGAAACAGTTCGGTGTAGCAGCGAATCAAGCGCGTCAACCATGGGCGCTTCAGCAGTCGTAAAAACAGCAGCGGTAAGGTCACCAGCGTGCCGCCAAAGAAGGCCACCAGCGACAGTAAAATCGTCCAGCGCGCCGCCAGCAGCAGGTTGCGCAGGATGTCCCAGTCAGTAAAGGTTGTCATGCGGGCTGCGCTCCAAACCATTTACGCCCCAGCGCCAGCAGCAGCTGTCGCATGGCAATCGACAACGCCAGGTAGATCAACGTGGTCACCAGATAGACTTCAAAACTCAAGAAAGTGCGTGACTGAATCAGGTTGGCGGCGAAGGTCAACTCTTCGTACGACACCTGCGACACCACCGATGAACCCAGCATCACAATGATGCATTGGCTGACTAGCGCCGGATAAATACGTTGCAGCGACGGCGGCAGAACCACGCGGATAAAAGTCTGCGTGCGGGTCAAGCCCAGCACACGGCCCGCTTCCCACTGCCCTTTCGGCGTCACCTGAATTCCGGCGCGGATAATTTCAGTGCTGTACGCGCCAAGGTTAATCAACATCGCCAGCAGCGCTGCTTCGCCCGCCGTCAGTTTCAGACCAAGATTGGGCAAACCAAAGACGATAAAAAACAGCTGTACCACGAATGGCGTATTACGGATCAGTTCGACATAAACGCCCCAGATGCGACTCGCCCAGCTCCGTTTGCCACTGCGCAGTGCCGCGCCGAGAATCCCCAGGCTCACCCCGCCCACCGTGGCGAGAACCGTTATCTGAATCGTGACCCACAGCCCTGCCAGTAACTCTGGCCAGTGCGGCCAGAGATCTGCAAAATTGAGTTGCCCAATCATTGCGTTATGCGCCGAGGTTGGCTGGCAGTGGGGCTTTCAGCCACTCTTCTGACAGCTTGTTCAGCGTACCGTCTTTGATGCCCTGCTCAATCAACGCGTTCACTTTACCTTTCAGCGCTGGCTCATCTTTCTTCAGGCCGATAAAGCACGGTGAATCTTTCAGCATGAACTGCGGCACCGGCGCTTTTTCTGCGTTCTGGCGTGCAATGGCAGCCACCACGAGGTTACCGGTCGCGACATACTGCACCTGACCTGACAGGTAAGCTGACAGCGTGGTGTTGTTATCTTCATAACGCTTCACCTGTGCATCTTTTGGCGCCACATCGCTCAGCACCATGTCCTCCACTGCACCGCGCGTCACACCAATTGATTTACCGCTCAATGCTGCCGCATCTTTTAGTGGCTCACCTTTCGGGCCAAACACCCCAAGGAAGAACGGCGCGTAAGCACGGCTGAAATCGATCACTTTCTCGCGTTCGGCGTTTTTGCCCATGCTGGAAATCACCAGATCCACTTTATCGGTTTGCAGATAAGGCACGCGGTTGGCGCTGGAGACCGGCACCAGCTGCAACTTCAGTTTCATCTGCTTCGCCAGGTACTTCGCCATGTCGATGTCATAGCCTTGTGGCTGTAAATCAGTCCCTACCGAACCAAACGGCGGGAAGTCCTGCGGTACCGCAACACGGATGACGCCACGCTTCTGAATGTCTTGTAGCTGATCGGCCATCGCACTGCCGACCTGAGCCATCAGCAATGCTGCGCCTGCGACTGCCAGTAAAACTTTTTTCATTATGCACCCCGGTGAGTTTATCGTGAAACAAAAGATTCTTGATAAAACGATTTGCAACTAATGTGCCAACCGCAGGGTGTGGGGCGCAAAGGGAAGAAAAACGAATAAACACGGAGTTTAAGGCGATAAAAACGGGCATTACGCCCGTATTAAAACCCGATCAAAAAAGGTGCAAAGCACCAAAGTGGTGCCCACTATCGGTGTTCCAGTTCATCCAGGTGCTGATAAAGATCGGCAATTTGATGAATACGCTGACGGCCTTGCGACAGCATTTCATGCAGCAGTGCATTTGCCAGCAGGTTGATCAGACTCATCGCCGAGGCATAGCTATCAAAGGCGGAGACGCTATCGAGCGGCGCGCATAGCTGCCAGTGTGCCAGGGTGATAATGCCCTGTGCCTGCGGCTCGCACAGCGCCAGCACCGGGATGTTGCTCTGCTGTAGCTGCTGCATCAGCGGGCGGATGATACGTGGACGGCGGCGGAAGGCCATCACGACCACAATATCTTCCGCTGTGATATCCACCAGCTCCTCGCCCAGCGTCTGGCCGGGTTGTGGTAACACATGTACCTGCGGACGCGCCTGCATCAGCTGCTGACGCAGGTGCAATGCCACCGGATAGGCGTTACGCATGCCGATAATAAACACCCGCTTTGCAGCACCCAGCGCCTGAATCACTTCGCCAAACTGCTGCGGGTCGATGCTGTTCACCCACTGCGTCAGGTTGGCCATCTCCTGCTTGTAATGACGCGACAGTAAGGTATTGCCCTGCACTGCATCGCGATTGTCGGTGAGGGGCATCCCGCTCTGACGCAGCGTACGCAGCTCATCACGCATGTCCTTGTATTTCTCATAGCCCAGACGTTTAAACAGGCGGCTGACTGTCGCCTTCGATACCCCGCTCAGCCGCGCCAGCTCGGCGCTGTTGTAGCTGATCAGGTCATCAAAATGGTCAAATACAAAATCGGCAATACGCTGCTCCTGCGGCGACAGTTGCGGATAGTGACTGCGAAGGCGTTCATCAAGCTGTTTCATCATTGGTCCTGTAACTTTCGTTTCATCACAAGCTAGCACAAATCGATCCACATTGATGTCCGACCAAAACTGGAACAGCTCTTGCTTAGATCACCTCACGGATTTGTAGGGACTCCCATTACGGCGACCACTAACCCAATCCCCCTACAAAAGAATCAATGATGAAGAGTTCACTATGATACAGAGCAACATGGCCCCGCTCGGCATGGCCGTCACCCCACATCATCTCGCCAGTGAAAGCGCACTGGCGGTTTTACGCGAAGGCGGCAACGCGATTGAAGCGATGGTAGCGGCAGCGGCCACTATCGCGGTTGTCTACCCGCACATGAACGGCTTGGGTGGCGATGGCTTTTGGTTGGTCGTGCCGCCCAATGGCGATCCTATCGCTATCGATGCCAGTGGCGCAGCAGGCTCACTCGCCCACCTCGACTTCTATCACGGCGAAAGTCACATCCCGCATCGCGGCCCCAAAGCCGCGTTAACCGTGGCGGGCACGGTGAGTGGCTGGCAGGAAGCGTTAACGCTGGCTGAAGAGCTGGGTTCTGCGCCATTGCCGTTAGCCCGTTTGCTGCGTGACGCCATTCGCTATGCTGCCGATGGCATTCCTGTTACCGCATCGCAGGCTGCAGCCACTGCCGCAAAGCAACATGAATTGCTTGATCAACCCGGCTTCGCGGCGACCTTCTTGCCTGACGGCACCGTGCCTGGTGCCGGTAGCCGTTTTACCCAGCCCGCGCTTGCCAATACACTTAGCGTGTTGAGTGAACAGGGTCTGGAGAGTTTCTATCGCGGCGAACTGGCCCACCATCTGGCACGTGAAATGACCGCGCTGGGTATGCCGATCACCCTGGAAGATCTTCAGAAACAGCACGCGCGCCGCTGCACGCCGCTACATCTGGCACACAGCGAAGGCGACATCTGGAATATGACGCCTCCGACGCAAGGTTTGGTGTCGCTGGCCATTCTGGGCATCACCGATCGGTTGAACATGGCAGAGGCGGATGAGGCACAAACTGTGCACCGCATTGTTGAGGCCACCAAAAAAGCCTTTGCCTTGCGCGACGAACACATTACCGATCCGCGCCATATCGACTTCAATGTGCAAGACCTGCTCGATGCCGATCATCTTTCCACACTGGCAACGCAAATTAATGACCAACAAGCCGCGCCGTGGGGAACCGGGCGAGGTCCTGGCGATACCGTATGGATGGGGGTGATGGACAGCAGCGGGCTGGCCGTTTCCTTTATCCAGAGCATTTATCACGAATTTGGCAGCGGCGTCGTGCTACCGGGTACAGGCATTACCTGGCAAAACCGCGGTGCAGCCTTTAGCCTGCAACCGGGCCATCTGCTGGCACTAAAACCCGGTAAACAACCGTTCCATACCTTAAATCCAGCGGCTGCGCGCCTGAAAGATGGTCGCACGATGGTTTACGGATCAATGGGGGGCGATGGCCAACCACAAACGCAGGCGGCAATTTTTACCCGCCACGTGATTCAGGGACAGCCACTTCAACAGGCGGTCAGTGCACCGCGCTGGTTGTTGGGGCGAACCTGGGGACAATCCTCTGACTCTCTCAAACTCGAAGCGCGCATGTCAGCAGAAACGGTGCAGCAGTTGCGCGAACTCGGTCATGACGTTGAGCTGTTGCCTGATTTCAGCGAAGTCGTCGGCCACGCTGGCGCCATCGTCAGACACAATAACGGCATGCTGGAAGGTGCCTTCGATCCACGTAGCAACGGCAGCGCAGCCGGCTTTTAAAGGAAACCATCATGCATTCGCAACCGGACTGGGCGGCTTATATCGCTCAAATGGAACAGATTCTGGCTCTGGAGCTGGACGAAGCACGTCGCGCTGAATTGCTGGTGCAGTTCAATCGCATCGCCGCCATGGCTGAACCGCTCATGGCTTTCCCGCTGGATGACCGGCTGGAAGTGGCAGGAGTGTTTCATCCATGAAACTGGCATCGTTATCCATCAAAGCGCTCAATCATGCGCTGAATCAAGGTGATATTAGCGCCCGTGAAGTGGCGCAACAGACGTTGAACGCCATTGAACAGCACAATCCCGCACTCAATGCGTGGACCGAAGTCACCGGTCAGCGCATGTTGCGCGAGGCGGATCAGGTCGATTTGCAACGCCAGCGCGGTGAAGTATTGCCTGTGCTGGCGGGTATTCCTTATGCGGTTAAAAACCTGTTTGATGTCGCCGGTCACAGCACCCTTGCTGGTGCCAGCTTATTCAATGAACGTGCAGCGGCCCGCGAAGATGCGTGGGCGGTGAGTCGACTGCGTCAGTCCGGTGCACTGCTCTCCGGCATGCTGAATATGGATGCCTACGCTTACGGCTTTACCACCGAAAACACCCATTATGGCCCGACCCATAATCCGCGCGATTTGAGCCGCGTGGCCGGTGGTTCCTCCGGCGGCTCGGCGGCGGCCGTCGCGTCAGGCTTAGTGCACTTCTCACTGGGCACCGATACCAATGGTTCGATCCGCGTGCCGGCCTCGTTGTGCGGTATCTATGGACTCAAACCGACCTTTGGTCGCTTATCGCGCAGTGGCAGCCATCCTTTTGTCGCCAGCCTCGATCATATCGGTCCGTTTGCTCGCTCGGTGGAAGATTTGAGTCTGGTGTACGATGCGCTGCAAGGTCACGATGCCAGCGATGCTTTCCAGGCAGCGCAGGCGAAGGAACCGGCCAGTGACGGATTAGTAAAAGGCGCAGAAGGCATACGTAGCGCAGTGCTGGGTGGTTTCTTTTCGACCTGGTGCAGCGAAGAAGCGCGTGCCGCCGTGCAAGTGGTGGCACAAGCGCTGGATGCCAGCGAAGCCGTCACGTTAGCCAACGCGGAAATTGCCCGTTCAGCGGCCTTTATCCTCACCGCCTCAGAAGGCGGCAATCACTATCTGCCCGCTTTGCGCAATATTCCCGAGCAATTCGAACCGAACTCTCGCGAGCGCCTGCTGGCCGGAGCGATGCTGCCTTCCGCGTGGTATGTGCAGGCGCAGCGCTTCCGCCGTCATTTCCAACAGCAGGTGTTACCGCTGTTTGAACAATTCGATGTCCTGATTGCACCGGCGACCCCTTGCACCGCAACCACCATTGGGCAAGAGACGATTCATATTAACGGCCAGGATTTGCCGACGCGCGCCAGTATGGGCATGTTAACGCAGCCGATTTCCTTCCTCGGCTTGCCGGTCTGTACCGTGCCTTTGCAAACTGCCAGCGGATTACCGATTGGCTTACAGTTAATCGCAGCACCGTTTAAAGAACATCTTGCACTGCGCGCCGCCTGGGCACTGCAGCAGCAAGGGTTGACCCTGCCACAAACTACCCTGATGGATGCGTAACCATGACACCTGAACATATTGATCGTCCTGCTGTGCTGGCTGAGGTGACCGCTGCGTTTTACCGCTATGAAGAAGCGCTGATCAGCAACAATGTCGATGTGCTGGATGAATTGTTTTGGCACGACGATCGCACCGTGCGTTTGGGCGCAGGGGAAAATCTGTATGGCATTGATGAGATCCGTTCATTTCGCGCTGCCCGTCCATCGAAGGGATTGGCGCGCACGCTACGTAATACGGTGATCACCACCTTTGGAGATGACTACGCGGTGTGCAGCACTGAGTTTACGCGTGAAGGCGTGGAGAAGATTGGTCGCCAGCAGCAAACATGGGTGCGCATGCCTTATGGGTGGCGGATTGTCGCGGCGCAGGTGAGTTTAATGAGCTAGCGGGGTAAACCGGCGCTCGTCAGTAAGACTTAACTCGCGTGGTCAGGGCCGGTACGACAGTTCATGTCGTACCGGCCAAATGTGTCGGCGCGGAGTATCGCTGGTCGTTAAACAGCAGGAGCCGGGTGCGTCTCCATCCAGTGATCGGCGATTTGCTGGCGCGTACAAACCCACACATTCTCATGCTGCTGGATATGGTCAAGGAAACGCTGCAAGGCACGGAATTTGCCCGGGCGGCCGAGCAGTCGACAGTGCATGCCAATCGACATCATCTTCGGCGCGGTGTCGCCCTCTTCATACAACACATCAAAGGTGTCACGCAGATAGACAAAGAACTGCTCGGCGGTGTTAAAGCCCTGCGGCGAGGCAAAGCGCATGTCGTTACACTCCAGAGTGTAAGGAATGATCAGATGCGGTTTCACCGTGCCATCCTGACAGGTCACCTGCGTCCAGAACGGAAGATCGTCGCCGTAGTAATCGCTGTCATAACTGAAGCCGCCGTTCTCCACAACTAAGCGGCGCGTATTCGGGCTGTCGCGGCCGGTGTACCAGCCGGTAGGTGCTTTACCAAACAGATCGCGCAGCACATCCACCGCCTGCTGCATATGCTGGCGCTCGGTTTTAGCATCCATCGACTGATAATGGATCCAGCGCCAGCCATGGCTGACTACGTCGTAATCCGCGACTTTGATGGCGTCCACAATCTCCGGATGACGCGCCAGCGCCATCGCCACGCCGAAAACCGTTAATGGCAATCCGCGCTTCTGGAACTCGTTGTGAATGCGCCAAAAGCCTGCGCGCGAACCGTATTCATAGAGAGAATCCATCGACATATGGCGGTCGGCGTAACTGGCGGCGCCAATGATATCGGACAGGAATTGTTCAGATCCTGCATCGCCGTGCAGCACATTGTTTTCTGCCCCCTCTTCATAGTTGAGGACAAACTGCACCGCCACTTTCGCGTTGCCCGGCCACTGTGCGTGCGGCGGATGGTTAGCATAACCAATCAGGTCACGCGGGTAGTTTTTGTTGAAGCTGTACTCTTTCTTTTCAGATACATCGCTCATTCTGTAAATTCCTTAGTCAGTCCTCAACCAGCACTTAGTTTAGGTGCTGAAATGCGCCGCTGAGCGGTTTTTCGATCGGGTAATCTAAATCGCCATGTTTACTGGTACCAAAGCCCAGCGCCACCAGTGATTCCACCATTTTTACCGCAGCGCTGACGCCATCAATCACCGGCAGACCCAGCTCTTTAGTCAGCTCCTGTGCCAGTGAGGCCATACCGCCACAGCCCAGCACTATCGCGCCGCTGCCATCTTCTCGCTTCGCCTGAATGCAACGCTGGCGCACTTTTTCCTGCGCCACACCGCTGCCATCTTCCAGCGCCAGCACCGGGAGATCGATAGCGTGCAACGCCGCACAATGATGGCTAAAGCCATATTGTTGCAGCAGATGGCGGGCAATCACCAGGGTACGCGGTAGCGTGGTGACGATTGAAAAGCGTGTCGCCACCAGCGTTGCCGTGTGCATCGCGGCTTCCGCAATGCCGATCACCGGACCGCTGGCCAGTTCACGCGCGGCCAGCAATCCCGGATCGCCGAAACAGGCAATAATGTGGCCACTCACGCCCTGTGCTTTGCCGACCCTGACCTGTTCCAGTACGCCAATCGCCGCAATGGCTTCATCGAAGTGCCCTTCAATCGAAGGCACCCCCTGGCTCGGACACACCGCCAGAATTTCAGTTCCTGGTGCCGCTACCGCACGTGCGGCTGCACCGATGGTTTCTGTCATCGCCAGGCTGGTATTGGGGTTGATCACCTGAATCAGGCTCATGATGCGGCTCCATTGTGACCGGAAAATAACCGGGTGAAGTCGGGTAAGGTTTCGCCGCTGCGCTCAAAATGCAGGCTGGCCACGATGTGTTGGAAGTGATGCTGTAAGGCTGCGGTGAGCGCGGGAAGATCTTTCTGCCGCAGTAGCTCCACCAGCCGATCGTGATGATCGCAACGACACCCGCGTTGCCAGGGCGCACCATAGGCGGCAATCACTAATGATGAGCGCTGTGTCAGGCGCGTCACCATATCCGTCAGCACCTGATTACCGGAAATCGCCTGTAGCTGAATATGAAAAGCCGCAGAGAGCCGAATTGCCGCCGCACCATCGTGCTGTTCGTGAGCCTGCTGCTCTTCCTCAATGAGTGTGCTCAGGGCAGCAAGGTGTGGTGGCTGAACGTGAGCCAGCACCGCGGGCAAATTGGCGCACTCGAGTAAGCTGCGTGTGGCAAAGATATCGCGCGCCTCGTCAACGCCCGGCGTGGCCACTTGTGCACCACGCCTGGGCGACAAGGTGATCATTTGCACCGCCGCGAGGCGTTGTAGCACCTTGCGAATGCCGGTTCGGCTCACACCAAAAGCTTCTGATAGCGCCTCTTCTGGCAATTTGCTGCCCGGTGGCAGCTGATGTTCCACAATGGCGGTGAGTAATGCCTGATAGATGGGTTCGTCGCGATCATTCAGATCGGCAGCCGTTTTCTGGCCTGTTTCGCTCTTCATTACCTGCTCCGGTAAGTATCTGTGCACAGCACATCGTATACGTGAAATTAATTTTTTGTATACAAGAAATCAATTCTGGCCTGGATCCTGCAATACCGTTTCACGCTGTGATTATTTTTCCCATGTTGTTAGAGGAGCAGGTTTCATGCCAAATCATTCTGAAGTGACCTCCGGGGTGGCCTCTGGCGCCAACGCCCACTACAGTCCACGCCTGTGTAATGAAGATCTGGCGCCCACGCGCGACCAGAACTGGTCGTGGTATAACATTTTCTCTTTCTGGATGTCGGATGTGCACAGCATGGGTGGCTATGTGGTCGCCGCCAGCTTCTTTACGTTGGGACTGGCGAGCTGGCAGGTGCTGCTTTGTCTGCTGATAGGTATCTGCATCGTGCAGCTGTGTGCCAACCTCGTCGCCAAACCGAGCCAGATGGCGGGCGTGCCTTACGCGGTGATTTCACGTCAGGCATTCGGCGTGTTCGGTGCCAATATCCCCGCGGTGATTCGCGGCCTGATCGCTTTCGCCTGGTATGGCATTCAAACCTATTTAGCGGCTAATGCGCTGATGCTGGTACTGCTGAAGTTCTTCCCTTCATTAAGCGGGATGACGCAAAGCAGCTGGCTGGGGTTGTCTCAACTGGGCTGGTGCTGCTTCGGCGTGATGTGGTTCCTGCAGGCGATGGTGTTCTGGCACGGCATGAGCGCGATTAAACGCTTTATCGATGTGGCGGGTCCGGCTGTCTACGTGGTGATGGTGGCGCTAGCGGGCTGGATTGTATACAAAACCGGCTTTGACGGTATCTCCTTTACGCTGGCCAGCAAGCAGTTAAGCACTGGTGAGCAAACCTGGCAGATGATCACCGCCACCGCATTAGTGGTCTCTTACTTCTCTGGCCCATTACTCAACTTTGGTGACTTCTCTCGCTACGGTAAAAGCATGGGGGAAATCCGCCGGGGGAACCGCTGGGGCCTGCCGTTTAACTTCCTGCTGTTCTCGATTGTCACCGTGGTGATCGTGTCGGGTACCCAATCGCTGTTCGGCCGCATGATTACCGATCCCATTGAGACCGTGAGCATGGTTGGCAATGATGTCGCCGTCGCGATTGGTTTACTCACCATGATTATCGCCACTATCGGCATCAACATCGTGGCGAACTTTGTTTCCCCGGCTTTCGACTTCTCAAATTGCTCACCGCAGAAAATCAGTTTCCGTACCGGTGGAATGATTGCCGCAGTGGGTTCTGTTCTGCTGACGCCATGGAATCTGTTCCAGTCACCGGAGTTGATTCATTACACGCTGGATGTGCTGGGCTCCTTTATCGGCCCGCTGTTTGGCATTTTGGTGGCCGATTTTTATCTGATTAAGCGCAGCAAGGTTTACGTGGACGACCTGTTTGATGACACACCAAAAGGACGCTACTGGTATCGCGGGGGCTTTAACCCGAAAGCGATTGCCGCACTGCTGCCGTCGGTAGGTATTTGCCTGGTGATCAGCTTTATTCCGTCACTGCATGCCGTGGCAAACTTCAGCTGGTTTATTGGTGTGGCATTAGGTGCAGGTTGCTATCGCTGGCTGGCTCGCGCCGATCGTGAAGTCTCAGTGGGCACCTATCGTCAGGAAGTGGCGGTGCAGAAGGATTGATCTGGTGATCAGGTTGGCGCCGATGCCAGCCTGAAAAAGCAAAAAGCCGATGCATTTCTGCATCGGCTTCTTTAATGATTGGCGGAACGGACGGGGCTCGAACCCGCGACCCCCTGCGTGACAGGCAGGTATTCTAACCAACTGAACTACCGCTCCGCGCTTTGTTCCCCGTCGAGAACGAGGCGAATATTAATGGCAGCCTTATGAACCGTCAATGCTTTTTCTGAGGGAATGAATCGTTTGCCGATTTTTTCAGCTTTACGTTGCTTTTCCACGCAAAATCAGCCCATTCAGGCCCGCCACAGGCAGCTTCCGCCCTTCTTCAACACTAAATCCAGACGGCTTTCATGTGCGATAATCTCATCATCGCTGGCGTTGACCACGCGTAATCCTGAACTCGGACGCACGATGCGCTGAATGTTATCGCCGGTATTTTGGCTGCTCTGATCGCCTTCCGCCGAGAAAGCCAGCGAAGTTTGGCCGCCCGTCATCATCAGGAACACTTCAGCCAGAATTTCGGCATCGAGCAATGCGCCGTGCAGCGTACGTTTGCTGTTGTCGATTTCGTAGCGATTACACAGTGCATCAAGGCTATTGCGCTTGCCTGGATACATTTTACGCGCCATCGCCAGGCTATCTGTCACCTGACAGAAGGTGTCGGTTTTGCCGATACCGCGCTTAAGCATGCCAAACTCATAATCCATAAAGCCGATATCGAACGACGCGTTATGGATCACCAGCTCTGCACCACGGATGTATTCGAGGAATTCATCGGCGATGTCTGCAAACATCGGCTTATCGGCAAGAAACTCATCGGCAATACCGTGAACGCCGAAAGCTTCCGGATCCACCAGCCGATCGGGCTTGAGATACATATGGAAGTTGTTGCCGGTCAGGCGACGGTTAATCACCTCAACCGCACCGATTTCAATGATGCGATGTCCTTCATAGTGCACACCGATCATGTTCATGCCGGTGGTTTCGGTATCGAGGACGATCTGGCGGTTATTTGCAGTGCTCATAGGACTCGTTTTATGTCAGACTTGGCGTTTTGTCAGAAGGAAGTCTACCAGAGATGCGCAAACAGGTAGAAATATTCACCGATGGATCCTGCCTGGGCAATCCCGGCCCCGGCGGTTACGGTGCCATTTTACGTTATGGCCCACATGAAAAAGAGTTCAGCGCCGGTTATCGACTCACGACCAACAACCGCATGGAAATGATGGCGGCGATTGTGGCGTTAGAGGCGCTAACGCAGCCCTGCGAAGTGGTGCTCAGCACCGACAGTCAGTATGTGCGCCAGGGCATCACCAGTTGGATCCATAACTGGAAAAAGCGCGGCTGGAAAACGGCCGATAAAAAGCCGGTGAAAAATGTCGATCTCTGGAAGCGGCTCGATCTCGCGCTCAGCCACCATGAAATAAAGTGGAAATGGGTAAAAGGCCACGCCGGTCACCCGGAAAACGAGCGCTGCGACGAACTGGCACGCAGCGCAGCCGGTCATCCGACGCAGGATGATGTCGGCTATCAGGTCGAATCCTGATCCTTCACTGCACGAAATTGCCGGGTGGCATTCACCGTTTGTCTGACCTGCGCTTTGTTTAAGCTCTTCTTCGCTTTGGTGGGCGTTAATGGGAATGTTCGTTTGCGTGCCACCACAATGTTCAGACATCCCAGCGCGGGCAGGTGCGCACTGATTACTTTGCCGCCCTGCCGATGCCACGGCACCACTTGAAAACGGGTGCGATAGACCACTTCATAGTTGAGCAGGCTGAGCCAGTCGAGCAAGCGTACCTGGCTGAACATGCGTCCGCTCCATGGCGCACGGGCGTGCAAACCCGGGATACCTTTGCTGATCCCCAGCAGACTGAACGGGTTGAACCCGCTGATAATCATCCAACCATCGTCAATCAGGACGCGATCCACTTCTCGTAACACGCGATGGGGATCCTGACTCCATGCCAGGGTATGCGCCATCAAACAAGCATCAATCGATTTCGCTTCAAAAGGTAATTGCGTGGTATTGGCGATCACCTGCAAGTCATCGCCCTCAATGCCCACATTTACCTGATGCGATATGGCACACTGACGGGTATTGATTTCTGCGCTGAGGCTGCCAAGTTTAAGCATATGAAAGCCATACAGCTTTCCAAGGTAAGGCTGCAACTGCTGCGTGAGTGCATCGCGAAAATAATCGCCCCATGGCATATCGCGCCAGGAGCGCGGCGCAGTCAGAACCTGGCGTGTTTTCGCTGGCTTCATGCTCTACCATCATCCTTTTTCTACGACCTGAGAGGTGTTTATGAATCTTACCAGTATTCCCGCGTTGCAGGATAACTACATCTGGACACTGACGGACGATGATAAAAACTGTCTGATCGTCGATCCCGGCGAGGCTCAACCGGTGCTGGATAAAATCAGAGTCAACAAGTGGCAACCGGTGGCCATTTTACTCACGCATCATCATCACGATCATGTCGGCGGTGTCGCCGAATTATTGCAACACTATCCCGATATCGCGGTTTACGGACCAGAGGAAACCGCGGATAAGGGGGCAAAACATATCCTCTCTGAGAATGATGAATTTACCCTGCTTGGGCTAGATTTCCGTGTCATCGCAACACCCGGACACACTTTAGGACATATCTCATATTTCAGTTCACCTTATCTTTTCTGTGGTGACACGATGTTTTCTGGAGGCTGTGGAAGATTATTTGAAGGTACAGCAGAACAAATGTTTGATTCATTTCAAAAGCTTAACCAACTCCCTGCGGACACCTTGATTTGCTGCGCTCATGAGTACACTTTATCCAATATGAAGTTTGCTGCGGCTATTCTGCCTCATGACACGAAAATTTTGGCAAGGTATCAGCAAATTAAGGACTTACGTGCAGAAAATCGCATTACTTTGCCAACAAAACTGGCACTTGAGCGGGATATAAATTTATTTCTCCGTACGCAAGATGCTGATTTACAAAAGGCTTTGGGGACTAATGTTGCTTCCTCCCCGTTATGGCAAACTTTCGCTGATCTACGCGAGAAGAAAGACCGTTTTTGATATTTAAGGTTGTGTTGTGTGTACCCCTAACGTATAGTTGCTCGTCTTTTAAGCGAACTATTGACACACACATGAAGGCTAAAGCGATCTTACTCGCCTCGGTCTTGCTGGTAGGATGTCAGGCATCAAGGAATGACGCCAATATCCCCGTACAGCATGCACAGAGCCTGTCTTCAGCTGGTCAAGGTGAAAATGGAAAGTACGGAGATCAATTATTATCGCAGCGCTGGCAGGATGATGGAACAAGCCTCGCAGAAGATACCGATCTCTGGAATCACATTAGTGACGAGTTGAAGATGGGGATTCCGGAAAACCCCCGGATCCGCGAACAAAAAATAAAGTTTTTAAAAAATAAGAGCTATCTCCACGATGTAACATTACGGGCAGAGCCGTACATGTACTGGATTGTCGAGCAGATACAGAAACGTAAAATGCCGATGGAACTGGTACTGCTACCCATAGTGGAGAGCGCTTTTGACCCACATGCAACATCTTCTGCGAATGCCGCTGGCATCTGGCAGATTGTTGCACAAACGGGCAAAAACTATGGTTTGAAACAGAACCAATGGTATGACGGACGCCGCGATGTGGTGGCCTCGACCAAAGTTGCGCTGGATATGATGCAGCGTCTGAACGGTATGTTTGACGGTGACTGGTTGTTAACAGTGGCCGCCTATAACAGCGGTGAAGGACGCGTGCTGAAAGCGATAAAACAGAATAAGGCGCGCGGCAAGCCGACTGATTTCTGGCATTTATCGTTACCACGCGAAACCACGGTCTATGTACCTAAGATGTTGGCCTTGAGTGAAATCCTCAAGAACAACAAGCAGTACGGTATCAAATTGCCGACCCCGAACGAAAGCCGTGCTTTAGCACGTGTGGAAGTGGGACAGCAAATTGAACTGACGCAGGCTGCAGATATGGCCGGCATGTCGCTCAACAAGTTGAAGAGCTTCAACGCCGGTTATAAAAATGGCACCACTGCGCCAAACGGACCGCACTATATTATGGTGCCTAAGTCCAACGTTGCTAAACTGCGCAATTCACTGGCATCCGGTGACATTGCATCCGTGCAGCCTGTTGAAATGGCGAAAGTCAGTGCAGCAGGAAACAACTACACGGTACGCAAAGGCGACACCTTGTCAGCAATTGCTAACAAGCTCGGCGTCAGCGTCAGTGCACTGAAACAGCAGAACAACTTGCGTAGCGCTTCCGTTCGCATCGGTCAGAAATTGACGGTGGGCGGTAAAGCAACGCAGTTGGCGGATAACGGCAACAGCATCACCTACCGTGTACGTAAGGGTGATTCTTTTGCCAGTATTGCAAAACGTCATGGTGTGAACACCCAGGATGTTATGCGCTGGAACAGTGACGCTAAAGACATTCAGCCGGGCGATAAGCTCACGCTGTTTGTGAAGAATAGCGCAACACCTGATACCTAATGCGTCGAAAAGGCTGACTTTTGTCAGCCTTTTTCATTTTTATTACCTCAACGAGGTCGTGGCAACCTGTTATCTCTCTCCTCTCTCCTCATTCCCCTTCTGAAGACTTTTATCCCGATTAAAAACCCTTAGACGTGATGTTGGTCAAATATCCACCTGGAGCAACTTGTATGGTAGAAGCCAACCGATAGTGTTAACGAAAGGCGCCGCATTCGTAATTTAAATGTTACATGGCGCGCATTCACTCTATCGCTGAACCGTGAGTTCAGTGATTCGATAAACCATCGGTAGGATAAGGGTTGAGAATGAGCGATAGCCTTAACGAACAGCTTAAGGAAGCAGATAATGCTTCAGGGCAGCAAACGAACACGACAACACCACGCTGGTTACCACGAGCCCATCCTTTATCATGGGCCATGCTGGTCATCACGACACTTGCTATCTTGATGAACTCGATAGATCGTATCATCTTACCCACCCTATTGCCGGCAATAATGAAGGATTTCAATCTTAGTGAAGTGCAGGCTGGGTGGATTAACTCGCTAAGCTTCTTCGGTACGTTATCAGGTGCGGTGCTATTTGGCCTGCTTTCCGATTATATCGGTAGCGGTTATCGCCGCTGCTATAGCTGGTGCCTGGCAGTTTTGGTGGAGATCATATCTGGTGTTGCTACAGCATTTTGCAAATCGCTGGGGGCATTTCAGGCGCTGCGTGTTTTTATGGGGATGGGTACCGGCGGCTCAGAGCCAATTAATGTGGCATTGCTCGGCGAGTGGTGGCAAAAAGAAAATCGAGGTTTCGCCATTGGCGTACATCACACCGGTTTTCCGCTTGGGCAATTCATTGGTCCGATTTTAATTGCTGCGATTTTAATGTTTGGTGATTGGCGCCATGCATTTCTGTTTATCCCTTTGATCGGATTAATCATCGTGGTATTGCAGTTGATTATAGGAACCAAAAAAAATCATCAACGCGTCTTTAATTGGATCGACGAACACAAACTGACTCGCCCGATCGAAGCCAAACCGCAGAAATCCAGCCTGAAAAATTCCTTTAGCTGCCTTAAAAACCGTAATTGCCTGATGGCGATTGCACTGGTCTTTGGTTTTATCTGGGCTGAAATGGGGATTGCAAACTTCTTAACCCTCCAACTCACACGTGAGGTCGGTTTGGACCTATCCACCGCCGCCATCATTTCGGGTGCTTCGGGCATCACTGGCTGGATTGGTCAGATCGTTTGGGGCAGTTTTTCGGATAAATGCGGGCGTAAGACATCTCTGACGATCATTATCGCGGGCTGGATCCTTGCCTGTTCGCTCTGCATTTTTATTCATTCTGCCGCACTTGCCTGGGGGATCCTGATTTTTTGGGGGCTGTTCCGCAATTCGCCCTATCCTGTTGCGTATGCGCTGCTGATTGATTCTTCACCTCATGCAGCAGCTTCGAGCCTTGGATTGATGATTGGTTTGGCGGTGGGTATCGCTGGCATTCTGGTCGCCCCTGTTAGCGGCTGGATTATCCATACGTGGGGTTTCAGCGTGCACTATGCCGTAATCGTCGGGATGCTGCTGCTTTCTTGCATTCCCCTTGCCCTGCTCAAAGAAACGGTAAATGTGAATAAGTGAGGATGACATGACAGCTCTCTGGAAACAGATTCGCAGCAGCAAAATAGTAGAACTGAGTCATTTACATCAAACCAGCATGCCCGTATGGCCGACACACCCGAAATTTATCCGTGCGGATAATGAAACTTATTCAACCGGCGATGGAAATTATAACTGCCAGATAATCATGGGGGATCATTGCGGGACCCATGTCGATGCTCCCTCACACTTTATTGAAGGTGGCAAGACAATTGAAAACATTGATGTATGCCAGTTAATGGGCCGGGGCCTGCTGCTGGATATGCGACATATTGCGCCCAGCCACACTTTTGGTGTTAAGGATATTCAACTTTGGGAAAGGGACTTTGGCGCAATTGAGGCTGATGACATCGTCATTTTTCGCACAGGCTGGCATGAAAAATGGGCTCTTAAACCCGATCACAGCGCATTTCTGCAGGATTGGCCGGGGCTTTCTGCAGAAGGTGCTGCTTATCTGATTGCAAAAGGTGTAAAGGTATTTGGCACCGATGCCCTCTCGCTTGATGCCTTTGGCAATGCAGAAAATCCCGCGCATTTAGCTGTACTGGGTAACGATAATCTTATTATCGAAAATCTGGCCAACTTAGAGATGTTGCCTGCGCACTTTTGCTTTCTTGCACTACCACTTCGAATTGAGCGCGGGTCAGCCTCGCCGGTGCGGGCGATTGCGTTCATTGAGACTTAGCGGGCAAGCGCTGTTGGCGTGAACTCGACTAACAGTGGATTGTGATCAGAAGCGCGCGTGACCAGCACAGAAGCCTCGCTAACTTTCATATCACGGTAGAAGACAAAATCTAACGGACGGCCAAACGCTTTACGCCGATGGTCATCCGTGAAATTCACTTCGTGTAATGCCATCTCTGCGGCAAAGCGATACAGCGCGTTCATGCGCTGACGGCTCCAGGCATTGAAATCGCCGGCCATGATCACCGGTCCGCGATGATGTTGAATCTGTTCGCCAATCGGCCCAAGTTGCTTGCTGTAGACATCCACACCCAGGCTGAAATTCACCGCGTGAATATTGACCACCATCAGCATTTCGCCGGTCGGCAGTGGATAGGCCGTCACCAGCGCCGATTTTGCCAGGCGTAATAAAGGTTCGCGCTCACGCAATGGACAGCAATACACAGGATGCGCAGAAGCGAGCGTCATCACGCCGGAGGGATGTTGGGGTAAGACGAAGGCAGGTACCTGATCGGCCGCCAGATAGTTACTGGTGGCGAATTTGACCAACTCAGGGGTGGTTTGTGCTTCCTGAAGTAAAACAAGGTGAGCATCTTTGCCGAAACCCTGCAGTACGGACATCCAATCAGCCCGCTGCTGCTTGAAGATATTCCATACTAAAACCCGCAATGCAGGATCCGCAGGTAACGGTGCACCAGGCGGCAGCGCCTGTCCCAGATGCAACATCGCCCCAGGCGGAAATATCCGCTCTGCAGGCTGACCCGCTGTATAACGCATTGCATATGTTTTCTTTCGCACTTTCCCGCCTGGCTGATTTACGACTACAACTTCACCTGACAGTTATAGGGATTTTAGGGCAGGGTTTCAATTGGCGTTGTTAATTGTCGGAATTAGCTTCACAGCATATTACGGTAACAACCCGCCCTTTAGCGGGTTGTTGACCTCATTATTCCGTGGCAAATGCAGTACGGGGTTTGTCGAGCTGACCGCTCAGTCTTACCAGCAATAGCGCGATAAAAACAATGACAGCGCCAACCCAAGGGGTTTGAGCCAGACCGTAGTGTTCGACAATATGACCACCAACCAATGACCCTAGTGCAATCCCGATGTTAAACGCCGCGATATTCAGTCCTGACGCCACATCAACTGCACCAGGCGCATAGGACTCAGCCTTCTGCACCACATAGACCTGCAGGCCCGGTACGTTAGCGAAGGCAAAAATCCCCATCACTAGCACCGTTGCCAGCGCCATAAAGTGTGTATTAGCCGTAAACTGGAATATCAACAGCAATACCGCCAATGTGCTAAAGATCAGCGTTAACGCGGGTACAGCCCCGTGACGATCGGCCAACTTGCCACCCCAGATATTACCGATGGCGACGGAGATACCGTATCCCAGCAGAATGACACTGACCGCTGCCGGGGAAAAACCGGCCAATGACTGCATCATCGGCGCCAGGAAAGTGAAGGCGGTAAACACGCCGCCGTAGCCCAACGCGGTAATAGCATAGATTAATAGCAGGCGTGGGTTCACCATGACGCGCGCTTGCTGTGCCAAAGTGGTAACAGGTGGCTGCGCAACATTACGCGGTATCAGTACCATGCTGCTGACTAAAGCAATGACACCTAACAAGGAAACTGCGAGGAAACTTTCACGCCACCCAAAGTGCTGACCAATCAGTGTACCCAAGGGCACTCCGGTTACCAATGCCACCGTCAGACCGCCAAACATGATGGCGATGGCACTTGCAGCCTTCTCCTTACTCACCAGACTGGTCGCAATCGTTGAACCGACCGAGAAGAATACACCGTGCGCGAGTCCCGTTAGCAAGCGAGCAACGACCAACGTCTCATAGTTCGGTGCCAACCAGGCGACCAGGTTGCCCACCGTAAAAAGCACCATCAGCCCTATCAGCAGTGGCTTGCGCGGCACTTTGCCGGTTAAAGCAGTAAGCACTGGCGCCCCCACGGCGACACCAAGGGCGTAAATTGAGACCAACATACCTGCTGAAGGTAGCGTGATGTTAAGTTGTTCCGCAATCGTAGGGATTAAGCCTACGATCACGAACTCAGTGGTTCCGATAGCGAAGGCGCTGATAGTCAGCGCCCAGAGTGCAAGTGGCATGATTGACTCCCATGTATGTTTTGATAGGCGCCATTATCGACTCATGCTTTAATGACAAAAAGATGCAAAGTGAGAATAGACTTTTGCTTCGGAGAGCATAATGAAAGCATCGTCTGATGAGTTGAAAGTTTTTATTGCTGTGGTCGAAAGCGGTAGTTTTAGCCGTGCGGCGGAACAACTGCAGATGGCGAATTCGGCGGTGAGCCGTACAGTTAAAAAGCTGGAGAATAAACTTGGAGTGGCATTACTCACGCGCACCACGCGTCAGCTCGCGCTCACTCAGGAAGGTGAGGACTACTTTAAACGCGTTCAGAAACTTATGCAGGAGATGTCGACCGCTGAAAATGAGCTCATGGAACGTCAGCAGGCTCCGCAAGGTCTTCTGCGCATAGACGCTGCCACGCCGGTCATTCTGCATTTGATTCTGCCGATGATTAAACCCTTCCGTGAGCGCTACCCCGACGTCACCCTGTCGCTTATCTCGTCGGAGAGCTTTATCAATCTGATTGAACGTAAAGTCGATGTAGCTATTCGCGCAGGCAACCTGACGGATTCGACCTTACGAGCACGTTTGCTGTTTATCAGCTATCGCAAATTGGTAGCAACTCCGGCTTATCTGGCGAAAAGGGGTGTCCCCCTCTCTACATCAGATTTGATAAATCATGAATGCCTTGGATTTGTAGAACCGCTGCGCCTGAACCGTTGGCCTGTGTCTGAGAATGGTCATGACCTTTATGACATCGTGCCGGGAATGTCCTCAAACAGCGGTGAAACTATTAAACAACTTTGTCTCGATGATCATGGTATCGCTTGTTTGTCCGATTATATGGTAGACAGTGAAATCGCGGATGGGACATTTATTGAGGTGTTGGCACAACAGCGAGTACCCGTAGCGATGCCGTTCAACGCGGTCTATTACAGCGATCTGGGCGTTAGCCAACGAGCACGTGCTTTTATCGACTTTCTCAGTGAGTGGGTTAAGCAACAGCCCTGGCGAATGCAGGACTGAATATTTCGTCACTTAATCCCAGTCCGGAGCCAACCCTTCAGGGCTAACCAACCGCTGCTGGCGATCCAGTGATGAGATGCTTTTCATATCCTCCGCATCAAGCATTAAGTTAGCAGCATCCATATTGCTGGCCAGATTATCGCGCTTAGTTGAAGAAGGGATCACGCTGAAGCCAGATTGCATCGCCCACGCCAGAACGATTTGTGCCGGTGTCGCCTGATGTTTGTGCGCAATCGACTGGATGGTCGCATCCCTTAGTGCCTCTCCATAAGCCAGTGTCATGTAAGACGTGATATGCAATCCTTGCTGCTTAGCAAATTCAACAACTTCGCGGTTTTGCAGGAACGGATGGAGTTCAATCTGGTTAGTGGCGATGTTTTCAATGCCAACCGCAGCAATGGCCTCTTTCATCAACGCAATCGGGAAGTTTGAAATGCCGATTTGACGCGTCAGCCCTGCTTCTTTCGCAGCCATTAATGCCTGCATACTCTCTTTTACCGATACTACTGCGCCGGGTGAAGGCCAGTGGATCAATGTAAGATCAACATAATTGGTGCGCAGTTTTGACAGACTTTGCTGCAAACTCAGTATTAGCTTTTCAGCCGATAGGTTTTCGATCCAGATCTTGGTAGTAATAAAGAGTTGATGACGAGCTATGCCACTTTCAGCAATAGCCTGACCAACAGCGGCTTCATTTTCATAGATTTGGGCAGTATCGACCGCACGGTATCCGAGTTCCAGTGCCGTTTTCACGGAATGGATTACAACATCATCTTGCAGGCGAAAAGTGCCTAAACCAAAGGCTGGGATTGTCATGATTTCCTCATCGTTTGTGGATTATTGCGATGGGAAGTATTTTGGCAGCTTTATTGTTGACGAAAAATCCGCTTATAAGCAGAAGAATATTGCGTTTAAATCAATAATTAACACTGAATTTTGCACATGAAAAAGCCCTGACTTATTAAGTCAGGGCTATTCAATTAAGTGGCGGAACGGACGGGGCTCGAACCCGCGACCCCCTGCGTGACAGGCAGGTATTCTAACCAACTGAACTACCGCTCCACCGATTCTGTACCAAAATCAGAAAACCGTTCTGACTTCGGGTGTTTCGCCCTTTCAGTGTCACCTGAAAGGTCACGACTCACGAATGAGTCTTAAATTGATGCCTGGCAGTTCCCTACTCTCGCATGGGGAGACCCCACACTACCATCGGCGCTACGGCGTTTCACTTCTGAGTTCGGCATGGGGT